>JAOZHT010000003.1:0-354079 GCA_026014735.1 Candidatus Bathyarchaeota archaeon | reverse complement strand
AGCTACAACGCCCAAAATAAGTACTAAGCTTTTTTGTTTCATTCTTTTCACCTCCATCTTAAATCTCTTCCATGTTTGAATGTTGATACCTTTGCGGTAACTTTGAGTTTATGAGACATTTGAAATTTTTTACGTGTTTTTCTAGTTGTAAAATTTTGGTCTAAAAAGGGAGGGGGTTTACTTTATTGAATTTGTTTATTCAAAATTTGTTTTAGGTAGCAACGTTCAACGTGGCTGACCAGCTGTAATCGGCCATAACTGGGTTTGTTCCGACAGTAAGCACGATGTTGCAGGTGGATGATCCGAAAGCAGATATTGGACTGGTGCTGCTAAGCTCCAGAGTCCAACCAGCGGGTATATCAGTGGTTGAGATGCTGGGTGTAACGGCTGTGTTAACCTGGTTGTTTATCGTGATCTCTTTAGTGATTACTTGGCCAGAGGCGACATTACCCCAATCGATATTCAAAGATTGACCAGTGTTATAGTTTACGCTGTTGATGGTGACTGTTACTGCGCCAGTTTGCGCGACGTTTGCAGTCATTGGCATGGTCATCGTGAAGACACTAGCTGCTGAAATGATCATTATCGCAGAAAGAGCTACAACGCCCAAAATAAGTACTAAGCTTTTTTGTTTCATTCTTTTCACCTCCTCCTTAAAAATCCTTCCATGTTTGTTTGTTGCTACCTGCGGTAGGTAACTTTGAGTTATGACGCTTTGAGGTCATCAAAGCAGACAGCGTTGGCGCCTTAAAGGCAACCAGCGCCAAGAGGGCTACGCCCAAAGATGATAAGGCAACGTTTTCCACTGAGAGGCCAGCGGTGCTGGGCTGCGATTCGGTTGTGTTGGCATCTGAGAGTTCTTCTGTTGTGGATGAGTATGTGCTGTGTAAGCCGCCGGCGGTGTAGAGTTTGACGCCGTTCTGTAAGCCGGTGTCTAATACAAGATTGAAGTACATGGTTCCATCCGCGAAGTTGCTGGCATGTGCTGACCCTAAGTATCCGGCGTGTATGTCGTAGCTCTTCATGAGGTTCCAGCTGTAGCCGCCGTCTTGGCTAATGTAGATACCTGCGTTTCGGTTGGATGATTCGCCGCCGACAAAGCTTGCGAAGATGTCCCCGCTTTGGCTGTTTGCTCGAATCCAGAAGCCATAGGAGATCGAGCCTGTGTTTAAGACGCGGCTGAAGTAAACGTCGTCAGTAGAGCGGTAAATTTCTCCGTTGACTGCGTCGTCTGTACCGAAGAGTCTTGCGCCAGACACCGCTTCTATTGCAACGATCTGTGGCATCCCATCTAGGATTTTGCTCCATGTGTTGCCGCCGTCAGTTGAACGAATGATGTAGTAGTTGTAGTTCCATATGCCCAGTTTGTCGCCTACGGATGCATAGATGTAGTTTGTTGTTTTGTCAATTGCTACGTCGTGCACGTGTCTGGATGGCGCATCATAGTAAACGGATTCCCAGGTGGCGCCGTTGTCTGTGCTGCGGTAGATCCGTGCGTTAGCAGCGACCCCGCCGACGGTGTAGACGCCTGCGAATAATTTACCATTGGAGTCCTCATCGAGTCCCCAGATGCTGCAGTCAGTAGGCAACGCGAGAACACGCTGCCAGGTTTGTCCATTGTCGGTGCTGCGCCAAAGCCCCAGTTCGGCGGCGTTGGCCTCAGCGGTTGGCGATGCATAAAGATACTGGTTTGCGCTAACGTAGACGCAGTTGATTTGGATGGCTGCAGAACCGTTGAAGGTAAGCAGTGACTGCCAGGTTACGCCTTCATCAGGGCTACTGTAGAGGGTTTGGTTTGAGCCAGCGTACAGTGTCCCGTCGTTGGCGACCCAGCTGCCCTGAATCTGCTTAGTTATGGCTGTTTGGTGATAAACACCGTAGCCCACTGAAGCAGTCATACCCAAGTTCAGGAAGTAAACGGTTCCTTCGGGCATAGGCGTGGGAGAGGGAGACGGCGAGGGAGACGGAGATGGAGATGGCGTCGGTGTCGGTTCAGGCGGAGGCGCAGTTCTCTCGGTTACGGATACATCGTCGATGTAGACGATTAATCCTTCCCCAACAGGCATGTATGCGACCGCGCCAACCTTTACGTCGTAGGTAGTTTGCGTCCAAACCTTCGAGGTGGACAGCTTTTCAACGCCGTCAACGTATAGTGTGCCACGCGAATTCTGTTTATCCAAAAAGAGGCTTATGTTGTAGTCAGTGGCTGCTGAAGGATTACTTGCCTGCTGCTGGAAGTAGTAGATTTGGTTTCCATAAGCCAGGCCCCAGTAGAGGACCCTATCTATATTCCTTAAAGCAACGAGGAGTTGTTCGCCGCTTGAAGAGCGGAAACCCTCAAAGAGAATTTCTCCGGGTGGCGTGGGGGGCGAAGGGTTGTAGTTGACGGTGTAGTTTAGCATCAGCCCGTTGGTCACGGGTAAGTCATTGACGTAGACATATGATTCGCCGTCCTGTGCACTTACGTTAAATTTGGCGCTGTAAGAACCGGTCATCGGATGTTCGGTGCTCACAGTCTCTTCATGGGCCACATAACCTCCCGTGCCGGCCCATTGACTAAAATCGCCGCTTTCAAAGCCATCACTGAATGGAGTCGACGACGAAAGTGACTGCTCGAAATTGATAGAGGTATTTGTGGTTGCTGCAATTGTGGAGTTATCCGCAACTGATGTTTGGTTGCTAAGTGATGGTGCGGTGGTGTTTGAAGTTGCTGAGGGAGCTGGAGAGAGATCAGTCGAGGCCTCAGGCGCTTCTGATAGAAAAGCAGCGGATTGGCTGTTTAGCATAAACATTGATAAGGCAAGCAGTATAACTGCCACGGCTGAGAACACTTTGCCGAGCCTTAAACCAGAAACAACAGAAAACCTCGATTTATACTTCATCAAAATTTCTCCAAGCAAGAGCTAATCTGCCTAAGCACTTAGCTCTTAACTGCAGCTATTAGTCCAGAACCGATATATTTACTTTCCTGTTCTAGAACACATATGTCAATTTTCGATATAACCGCCGGTTTTTCCACCGCAGCCTCATATTTGTGGACTGCAAACTCAAAGCGGATATCGTTAAGTTTTGATGGAAAAAGATAAGAGGCAACCGGCAGGGAAACTCGAATAAACTTTTCCTTGAGAGTTTGAGGGGAAATCTTTGTTTTGCTCCAATGCCTAAGCCTGTTGCTCCAAAGAAACCGGAAGTTACGCAGAGCCCAAAGCATACCCTCCATGTTAGCGTGTACTACATAGAGATTTTTTTTCTTCAGGCAAAACGTAGAATCGATTAGCATACGGAAGGAGTTGATAAAAATAGCGAACGCCAACTCGTCTAGACGATAGTAAACGTCGAAGAGAAGGCACGTGTTAGCCTTAAAGAGGCTCAACGTTTTTTTCTGTTCATTCTTACTGCTTGCACCCAGGATATGGTGAATTTTTGATTTACTCACCGTCACCACGCGTTTGTTTGCAAGCCAAACCTTAAAGGAAAGCAACGTGTCATCATAGAAGAAGGGAACCCTTGCGTCAAACAAGCCGACCTCCGTAATCAGGGATCTCTTAGTGATCATGCTTGCGCCTGAGGCAACTGAAACCTCGAAGGTGGACTGAAAACTTTTTTGGCCAGACCGACCCTTCCCCAGCGCATGCTTGCGTACCAGGTAATCGCTGTATACCCAGCCAGCCGTTTGGATGGCGTCGCTGTCCATCATCAGAACCGTACTCTGAGCTAACCCAATCGTGGAGTCACGCTGCAGGGCGTCAACCAACGCGGTAAGCCACTCTTCATCGACTACGGTGTCGCTGTTTAAGAAAGCGACGTATTGGCCGCAGCAGTGTTTAAAGCCGACGTTGTTGCCGCCGCTAAAGCCGTAGTTAGCTTTGTTTTTGATGATTTTAAGCCGGGGGTCAGCGCCGAAGCGCTTCTGCACTATTTGCAGGCTTGAGTCCGTGGAGGCGTTATCTACGAAAACAACTTCGAAGTTGGGGTAGCGGTTATTAAGCACGGAGTCAAGGCAGGGAACCAGAAAGCCTTCGCCGTTAAAATTAACAATGATTACAGAAACCAATGGCGCAGAGTAAGTCAACCTGATCCCCTTATAAACAGTGCTTAAATAAAAGGGGGATTCAAGCGCTACCTAATAAAGAATACTCCCTTAAGGGAGCACTATCCGCGTCTGCTTGCGCAGACCACGGTATCTTAGCGCCACCAAAGTGGAAACAAGGAAGAGAGTTAATGCCACCACCGCTAACTGCAAAACAGAGAAGCCCCAGAGCGATTGTGGTGGGCAGGGTTGATTTTCCTTGTCTGTTGACGTGGAAGGTTGAGGCGAACTTGGCGTCAACGTGGGTGCTTGGGTGGGAGCTGCTTGCGCGGGTTCTTGCTGAGGTGACGTTGTCTGCGCGATTTCAGATGTCGTCACCGATTGAGATGCGGGGGTCGCGGTTGCTGCGGGGGTAGGCTGCGAAGTTTCTTGGGTCAGCAAAGTTGAATCCAGCACTACAAGGACGCTGTGGGTGCTGTGGTTGTAGGCAAAGCTGATCATCCAGTAGAAGCCGTTGCCGGTAACGTTGAAGCTGGTTTGGTTGCTGTCGATGTAGATTTTCAGGTTCGTGACATCCTCTACCAGCGACTTAGCCAAAGTCAGGTTTACAAAACCAGATGTTCCCGAGGGCCCGCTTACTGTGAAGCCTACAGTGCCTGCCGTGGAGTTAAAAGCGAAGTCTGTAACGGTTGAATTCGACACAATGGTGAGGGGCAAGTTGAGAGCTGAGAGACCAAGCGACCCGACGGCATCGGCTATTTTGGTGAGTCCGAATTGGCTGTCATAGACGCCGGATACCTGGAAAACCGCTGCCCCAGGCTGGCTTGCGGTCACGGTGGTTTCCCATCGGCTGTTTGCTGATGAATAAAGCATTGTTGTTCCGTTTACCATAAGGGAACCAGTTGAGCCGTTAAAGGGTTTATTGTCATATTGGTAAGCGGCTTTAAACCAGACGGTGGCGTTTTCACCGATGTAGAGAGAAGTTGCACTTAAATTACCTTCAACAATGGCTATTTGGTCCCAGATTACCCTCGGCGTCGCCGCGGTTACCGAGTAAGCTGTAACGCCGTTGACGTTGACTCCTGTCACGGTCCAAGAAGCAGCTGTCACAGCCGGGTTATTCGCTGATAAGCTTGCCCAGCCTGTGCTGTTAATGGCTAACTGTGTTGCGTTAACGTAGATGCTTCCAGCGGTGATAGCTGAGCCGTTGCTCCATTTAGCATGGAAAGCAATGGTTTGTGTGCTGCCGACATCTGCTCTGGCGTCGCTTACCGAGGAGGCGTCGACTTCCACGGTTGCTGAGGTTTGCGCGGCTTCTTCAGCGTACCAGCTGCCTTGCGTTGGTTCAGTTAGGCTGGCTTTGGTTATGAAAACGTTGTCATAGTTGATGGTTTCTGATGTGGCAGACCAGCTGAAGAGACAGAAACTGCCGCTGCTAAAGGCGTTGCTTGTAGCGGAAAGTGCACTGGGATACAGGGGAGAAATGGTGCTTGACAGAGAGTTACCTGCCGCTTTAAAGACGTAGGTGTACCAGACGTTTTTGGAAGGGTTAGTGGTGCCCTGCGCGGCAAGGGTGGTTTCGCTGCCGCCCGACATCAAAGAGATGCGGTCACGGCTATCATAAGCCCAGGCGCTAAGCAAAGTGATGTAGCCACTGTTCTGCTCGTTTGGCGATTGCCCACGTATATAGGGACCGCCCTCGAAGTAGGTGCCGGAGGCCCATTTGATGTTAACGTGCACCGTGTTGTTAGCGAAGACAAAATTGTTTGCCCTCAGACGCTGTCCAAAAGCGCTTGTTTGCCCAACAAGCTCGCCACTCTGTATCTGCCAGGTGCCCCCAACGGTTGTCCATTTAGAGAGGGACCCGCTAAAATCATCAAAGAACTCAAAGGTTTGGGCGCCGTTGCTGGTTGTGGCAGCGCTGCTTTGTCCATAATAGACATAAAGGGTTGAGTTGCTGCTTTGGATTTGGGGAACCTTCACCCAGATAACCGCATTGGCACCTGTGGTGTACTGCTCTATCCAGTAGGGGCATTCAACCTCGGCGTGTTGGGACGCATTATACCACGTGAATCGGAGATCCGCGAAGTTGGTTCGACCGTGACCGCCCAAGTAAACGGTGTCTCCTTGGCTTGTACCGCTGCCATAGTTGACGTTAATCTTTATTTGGTAATTTGATAAGTCAGTCAGTTGCCCAGAAATGGGGCTGCTGAGGTTGACTTCGCGTGCCCGCTGATACCAAACCGAGGCACCTTCAGTGGTGAAGAGAAAAGCGCGGGTTTTGCTAGGCGACAAATACAGCGTTGGACATGCTTGGTCTGCTGAAAGAATCGGCGAGTTGGAGACTTCAGTGAAACCAGACGAAGGAGAAGTCGAGTAGTAAGCAACGACTTTCCATAAGTTATTCTCAAAAATTTCAGCAAGCAGCCAATAGTAGCCGTTGTAGTACATGACTGTAGCTGCTCCGAAGGGCAAGTTTCTGCTCAGTACGATGCTGTCACTTGCGGTGCGTAGCCCATCAAGCGATGAGGCACTTCTAACCTTCAGACTCTCGAGGGTTCCTGAGGCATCATGAGAGTAGAGATACCATCGATTGTCGTTTGTGCTGTAGAAAATAAATGGGTTCTGATATTCGTTGCCGCCTGTTCTGACATTTTCCATAAATGTGTAGTGAATGCCGTCTGTGCTGCTCCAGCGCTCCAAGGCGCCTCCGCTTCGGTCTTCAACAAACATGTTGAAGACGCCGTTGACGTAGGTGGTGCTTGGCCAACGGTAGTAGTAGGCGCGTGGACCCAAAATGGGGTTTTGGCTATAGGATGTCCATGTGCCTGCAGTGTCGTTGGTATAGTAAAGGCGGATCTGGGAACCTTCAGGATCGCTGTCGTAGGCAAGGTATTTCCAGGTGTTGCCGTCAACGGGTTTGTTGACTTCAATCAAGGCACTGTCGTGGACGGGTTGGAAGGTGTGACGTTGACTCGGGTTGCCTGAGATAACCGTCCAAGCCGAAGAGAGACTGTAGAAGTTAGTTATGTGGGTTTGTCCTGTGGATATATCATGTGGTTTCCGGTATTGCCAGTCGCTGTAGTACCAGTCGCTGCTGGGTGTAGCTGCGGCTGCGGAGTCCACAATGAGTGGGCTGCCAGGGCAGAGACTGAGGATATTTAGAGTGAGAATTATAAGAATACCGGTTGCGGTAAATCTTGCGATTTTCTGTTTTTTTAGCATAAAAGAACCCCTTAAATAGACAGATTACTAAACGTTTGATGAGTACGGGTTAGCACTTATTAACCCTATAAGGATTTTCGATATAGACAAATAAATATTTTATTCTACTTGGCGATACACTCAGTTATTGACTAAAAACAAAGCCTACCTTTAAGGAGTGTCTTTCAGAAGCCGCATCAGTTCAGCTTCTATAACGTCCACTCTGCTTTCCCAAGAGTTAGCCTTGGCAAAACTCATGCGCTTCTGCACAGCGACATCAAAATCGCGGTTGCTGCGTTCATTAACTGCCGCCTCCACCTTAGCGATAAAATCGGCTTCGTCCATTCCTATGTACACCACCTCAGAAGCGTTTTGGGTAACTTCAGGCAACGCAGTTGAAACTACAGGTTTCCCCGAGGCAAGATACTCATACATCTTTATGGGGTTAGACGCCAAAGTGATTCTGTTGAGTTTGAAGGGTATAATGCAAACATCGATGTTTGAGAGGTAAGCAGGCAACTCCTGATAGGGTTTGGTGCCTACCATCAGGATATTTTGGTGCTTGCTCATTTCCTCGCCTCCGAAGTTTATGGGTCCAACAATGAGAAGCGAGTACTCCGGATGGATTTGAGCAAGTTTACATACCAAATCAGCATCAACCCAGTCATTGAAAGCCCCTATGTATCCTATGATGGGGGGTTTTAGTGATGCAAGCTCTGTGAGAGGAATCTTTTCTGTTGCTGCATGGTTGAAATGCTCAAAATCCATTGCGTTTGGCAGATAGACGCATCGGGGGTTAACGGGTTTGATGCGGTCGCAGAGGGACTTTGAAGTGGCAAACACCACGTTGGAGGAGCCGATGAAGTTATCCTGTATCTGCTCGAATTGTTCTATGGCGAACTCTGGGAAGGCAGTTAGGTCGTCGACGTAGTCAAAGACAATTTTGATGTTTTGGGCTTGAAGAGTCTTTAGCAACGGGGAGAATCGGAGGCAGTAAACAAGGGCAGCGTCGGGCCGGAATTTCAGTTTATCAAAAACATGGTTGAAGTTGCTTCGTAACATTCGGTCTGCAATAGAAGAGAGTTTGCCACGGAAGGGGGGCAGATACAACGTGACCTCCCAAACGTTCGGCGCTACCTCGCTGACGCTAACCAGCTTGTTGTGCTTAAGAAAATTCTTCAGTTTCTCTGCGCTGTCAATATAATGTGGTTCGTTAAAGTAGACTACTTTATGGCCTCTTTTAGCTAACAAGGAGGCTATATGCTGGGGTCTTTGCCAGAGAAAACTCCACGAGACAGACGAAAAAACAACAATATTCATGGTATGCCTCATTTTTTATTGTTTACCGAGGAAATAAAGCTTTTATTTTTTTTAGCTCAGCCATCGGTGAATAGGATGTTTTAATTGCATCATAGATAAGCCACTTAGCCCCGATGACGTTGGCTAGAAGCATACCGGTAAGCTTTGAAAGACGGTACTTGGGGTTTGTTTTAAGGTATTTTAGGGTGTGGATTGTCTGCATCAAATCCGCGGTAGCTTTGCTTACGAGTGAAAAATCTGGTTCAACAGCATGTAAACGATAAAAAAGAAGCTCAGCCTCAACCGCCCAGAGCATATCCGTGCGGGGGTTAAGGTAGTCGCGGCTGCTGGTTCTTCCATGAACGATATGGTAAACCTTCACGTTTGGGCAGTAAACCATGCTGTAGCCGCGTTTCCAGATGTTCCAGCCCAAAACCATCTCCCAAGCGCAGCCCAGAATCCAGCCGCTACCCAAGTCGATGCTCCTAAGCAAGTCCCCCTTCACCGCCATGGAGGGCCCACGCAGCAGAGCCTTGGGTTCACCGCGGCTTCGCCAAAACGCGTTGTTGCCTCGCTCGTAGACGGTGCCTGAAGTTGAGATTGAGTTCTTGTAGTTCTCTAAGCCCCGCAGCGGCCGACCGAATAGAGCGTATTCGTAATGTGAGAGGACACTTGGAACCTCATCTTCGGGTATAATCTGCATTCCGCCTTCTTTCAGCAGAACGGGGTAAGAGTCGCCTGTAACCCCAGCTACAGCGCCATTCTGGAAGATGCGGACGGTTTCTGCTAGCCAGTCGTCGGCGGGGATGGCGTCGTCGTCGAGCATCGCCACGATGTCTCCGCTTGAATGTTTAACTCCCAAGAAGTAGGCGTCAACGATGTGACCCTGAGTCTGCAGAACCGTCTTAACTTTCATGTCGGTTTGGGCGGCATCGAGCAACTGCTCGGTTCCATCGCCGGAGGGCTTAACCACAGCCACGATGTCGAAGTTTCGGTACGTTTGCCGTTTTAGGGCAGCTAATAGATGCGGCAGGATATCGGCGCGTTTGTAGGTGGGTATTACGATGGTTACTGTTGGGGCGCTGTCTTGTTTGCTCATTATCTTATGCCTCAGGGGGCTCTTAGGGTATATAATATATTTCGCTGCCACCGTTGGAGTAGATTACGCTGGTTTGGTTAAGCAGTCGGGGCAGGGTACCGTTAGATGTTTCGGGTTCATAGTGGATGCTGATGTAGCTAAGGTACACGTATTGTCCCGAATGGAAAACCGTGGCGTTTGTGAGCTCCATGATGTAGCCTCGATAAATTAGGCCGTATGCAGGTAAAGCCGTGTAGAGAGCGTTATCACCCACTATATTGTATTCGTAACGCGTGTTATTGGATACCCATTCGGCGCCGTAGACACTGTAGCCGTCTATGTAGCCGTCGGTTCCATAGAGCTGAACTGGATTCATGCGGTAGCCGCTAAGTGGCACTGACCAGCTTTCGGTTCCTGCGACTTCGTAGACGAAGTTTGTTTGAAACAGGAAATACGGAACCAAAACGGCAACAATAATCACGGAAACCATCAGTTCTTTTCTTCGCTTAAAGAGAAGCTGCGCAGTCAACCACATGCCGACAATGCAGAAGGGCGCCAGAACCATCAGCAGTATATGGTAGAACCGCTGCATCGACAGCGCATTTGCCAATCCGGGGACAAGAGTTAACATCACAAGAAGAATCACGGCGAGAATGCTAAAAACCGTGAAGTCTCGTTCGAATTTGAAGGGCATCTTCTTGCGCAGAAGCGCCACCACACCCAGAACAATGAATATCTCGGTTAGGTAAGCAAAACCTCGGCTTATGGTGTTTAAGAAGGAAGGCGCCTGCGTCAAGCCCAGCCCAGTGAGGACTGCTTGGCCTCTGGAGGCAGGGTTGAAAAAGTCGCCGAGTTGAGCGCTTATGTATCCCGTGAAGGACATGAAGCTATCGAAAACCACTGACCCCGATGTGTAGATGTACCAGAGGAACATAGCGACAAAGAAGAACACTATCATGCTTAGCTGCAGGTTAAAGCTGGGTTTTTTAAGATATAACACGGAGGCTGCCCAGGCGGCGACGATGAGGAAAAGGAAGATTTCCGCTAGGGCATAATGAGAGAAGATCAACCCAAAGCCAAAGACCGCGAAAGCAACAAATTTGCCCTGCCGCCCCACATTCTTGTTTAGTATGACTAGAAGCAGAAGAACAAAGAACAGTTCACCTATCATCTGGCGGTTAAGCGCAATCATCTCGGTGTAGAAGGTGGATTGCGCCATGAACAGGAAGGCGGCGGCGAAAGCGAATTTTTTCCCGATGTAGGGCTGCCAGAGCACATAGAGCCCCACAGGAACCAATGCAAAGAGCAGGGGATAGATTATCTTGTAAACCCACGTTGGATCTAACCCAAGCATGTTCGAGTAGACCGTGGGCAGCATAGTTATGCTAAGCATCGCATTGTATCTGCCGTAGGCCTCGTCGGCGGGCGTAAAAATTGGGTTCCAATGCTGATTGAGCTGTGTAGTCCGGAAAACATACATTTCAACGGGGGAGTCGCCTCCGTAAGGCAAAATGAAGGTGGTAGAAACCGTAACCATCAAAAGCAAAGCAAGGGCAATCATGAGAACAGCAAAAGCGTAGGATTTGCTGGTTCGCTCAGTGAAGACGCCAACAGAAAACAGCGCTGCGATACCCACAACCGTCAACAGCAAAATTAAGTTGTTTCCGGTGACGTTAACAAAGTAAGCGCCTACTATTGCCAAGAGGGGAATTAGAAGCAGCAGCAACATGGGCGCGGTGAAGTTGATGGGTGGAAGGGCAGGCGGTTTTGCGCGGCTTTGGCGCAGATGCGCTACGACGGCGCAGATGATGATTACGGTGTTTATGAAGAGTGAAAGCGGTAATGTTGCAAGTGGAAATGACAAGCCGAAAAGCGATCCGAATTCGTTAATGACGAGCCCGGAAAGCATCAGGAAAGCAACGCTGAAACCCACTGAGAAGAGGAGGGATTCAAGCATGCCTAGATTGTCGAGTTTAAGGATTTTGATAAGTAGAAAGCCAGGGATGAAGGTAAGGTAGGCTATGCCGATAACTACGCGGGCAAGGTCAAAGCCTAGGAAAAGCGAGAGGTACATTAGCACCTGCAGGGCGACTACTACAACTAGGAAATGCTGGGAGATGTAGCGTTGGTTGAAACTCACGATTCCTTTGCTGAAAATCAATCTTTAACCACGGACCGGTATATTTGGGCCATCTTGGGCGCTACGGCGCGTATGTCATAGTTCTTCACTGTTTGTTCACCGTTGAAGGCAAGATTTTCCCGTAAAGCTTTATCCTCAATCATTCTTATTAGGGCAGCGGCTA
The DNA here is from genome assembly GCA_026014735.1 of Candidatus Bathyarchaeota archaeon. Lineage (NCBI taxonomy): Archaea > Thermoproteati > Candidatus Bathyarchaeota > Candidatus Bathyarchaeota archaeon. The sequence continues at coordinate 342,165 of JAOZHT010000003.1, read as the reverse complement.
AATCGTCAGGATTGTTAGGTTCAAAGAGCAATCCATTGTATTCGTGACTGATGGTTTCCTTGAGTATTCCAAAACGGGGGGCAGCCACCGCCAGCCCAGCGGACCAAGCTTCCAACGTGGCAATGTAGCCGAAGTTGGTGGCAACAAAAACATCGCTGTTCCACAGGAACTTGCGCACGTCGGTTTGCTTGCCAGTTAACGTAACGGCGCCTTCAAGGTCCAGCTCTTTAACCATAAGCTTGAGGGTTTCAAACATTCTGCCGTAGCCCACGATGAAAAGCTTGGCGGTGGGTTGCTTCATGTGCACCTGCTTGAAGGCTTTAATGACAAGGTCGGGCGTCTGCACGGGCTCAAGTCTGCCTACGTAGGTGATGGTGGTTGGGTGCGGCTCGGGCGGGTTAGGGTTTTTGAAGTGGGGTGAATCCAGGAAGTTGGTGATAAGGTGGCTTTTGCCGCCTAAACCCAGATTCTGTAGGGTACCGAGGATTTCTTTAGAGTAGGTAGTGATTGCCGCAACGTCATTCTCTAGAATCGAGCGCACCTCAGCTGATTCAAGGGGCATGCCTCCGTGGAGGGGGTCACCGACGAAGCCACCGTGGAGGGTAAGCACGAGAGGTTTTTTGTAGTGCCTGCTAAGGGAGATACCGAGGTCTATGTATTCGAGGTCGCGCCAGATGCCATGTATGTGGAAGAGGTCCGCTGACTGAGCGGTTTTCCATCGGGTGGCTTCATGGTAGAGGCCGGCGAACTTCATCTTCTCCACCAGCCGCGGCGTGTAGCCTAAGCCGTAAATGAAGGCGCCGTTGATTAAATCCACTGGACCAGGGCCTAGGCGACAGACTTTGAGGAAACCTGCGTCCTCATATTTCTTGATGTTTTTAGTTAAAAGCAGCAGTTTAGTTCGTCCAGTTACCAGTGAAAATTCAATTTTTTCTTTCTTGGCCAGGTAACTTGACAGCCACAGTATGTAGCGTTCTAAACCGCCGATTTCTATCGGCCAGAACCTTTCCCAGACGTGACAGACATGCAAACAGAAACAACTCCATTAAGTGTAATGTTTATTGAATAACTCCATGAATCGCTCAGAGAAGTGGGCAATCGAGAATCGGTCAGCGATCTCTTTCATTTCCTCAGCCTCAGCCATAGACCAGCCAGCGACTTGCTCATTGATCTTTGCTGCAGCTTGCTCGATGGTTAGGTAACGCAGATGCGCTGGCACAAATTCTCTCATGCCGCCGCTGTCATGAACGATGGGTACGCATCCAAGCGCCATAGCCTCAACGATGGATATGCCGAAGTGCTCGCCAATCATAGTGTGGAGGTAGAGTTTAGCGCTTTTAAGCAATGCAATCTTCTGGTCAGCGGGGGCGTTAGGGAAGAATTTAACGCGCTCCGAGAGCCCCATCCGTTTAACTATGCCTTCAAGGTGGCTAAGCACATGGGGGCTGCAGAGGCGGCCTATAACGACGAATTTTATGTTGGGGTTGGTTTGGGCAGCGATGTGGGGGATGCGTTCGAGCAGCTTGTTGGAGTCGATGCGGGAAACTGTTACCACGAGGTTTTCTCGGGCTGTTTTGGCTGATGCCTTGCCGATTCTGGATATGATAGAGGAGAAGGGGGGATAGAGCACGTCGACGGATTTGCCGGAATAGGATTTGATTTCGTCGGCAGTGTAGATGCTGTTTGCCAGCACCAGCCGCTTGCGGTAATCGATAAGTTTCTTCTCTAGCAGCACATGCGGCACTGTCCCCGCATGGGTAATACGGGGTCGGGTGAGGTAAGGAAATGTTTTGCTGAAGGCGAAGTGGTTAAGAAAGGGAAAATGGATGTAGCTGACTTCGGTCCATGGGTAGACGCAATTTGAGAAGGCGTCGATGAAGAGGCTACATTTTTTCTTGGCGATGTATGAGTGAACGATGGTTTGATAGAAGTCGCCTAGTCCATGGGGGGCGAAGTTGGTTGGCTGCTGAAGGGTTTGGATGCGGGGGTGCAGGGTTTCTCCGAAGTAATTCTGGATAGCTTGGGGGTTAACTTTGCCGCTTGAGAAGAGCACCACCTCGAAGTTGTTCTGTGCCAACGTGTTAGCTAGAGATATGGCTACGTATTCGCCGCCGCCGTAGACGTTTAGGGTGGGACAGAACACCCCGATTCGCTTAGTCATCGTTTATTCACAGGTAGAGTAAGTAATTTAGCGTATTTATGTCAGATGATTTATCAATAAACACTGTGGATTTACTTTTCGCTCGGTTTGGGAGCAATCGCAGTGCAAACTAAACTTCGCAATTAAGTGAAACCTGTTTTTCAAAAGCCTATAAAAATGATCTATGCCCAATAGGGTTCACATTCAGGAAGAGAGAGAAAACATGAATACACAAGCAATAGCACACACAGTGCATTCCATAAGCCTCAAACGTCTCGCAAAGCCAACCGCATTCTGCCTCATAGCAGTCTTTGCTGTCAGCATGATGGCATCACTGTCAACGATGCCAGCGCAAGCAGCAACGCCATCCACCTCGCCTCTTCACACGTCCGGCTCTTACATTTTAGATGAGAGCGGCAACGTGGTGTATCTACGAGGTGTAGGTGTTGCAGGTATGGTGCCGAACCTTATCCTCTGGGGTAATGGCGGCAGCGACAACTGGGGTACTCAATGGAACTATAATCCCACCGCCGTGATGGATCAAACCTTCGCGACGTTGCAGTCACAGTGGCATGTTAACATGATACGTGTCTTTGTTTACCCAAGCTGGTACTACCGTGACAACATCGTTCCAGCACAGGAAGACCCTAACTATGCAGGACAAACAACCCCGATAAGCACCAAAGCTTACCTACGAACACTCTGCCAAGAAGCCGACAAATACGGCATCTACGTCGATGTCGTACCATACATGATGACGCCCTCATCCAGCTCCTTTGGCTTAGACAAATATGCCAGTTCAGGATACGGCTGGCAGGGTATGCCACTTATGGGCTGGGACGACGCAGCCACCAGATTCCTATCCGATGCAGGCTACGGTAACAACGAGCAGGCCTTCTGGAAATGGTTCTGGACAGACATGGCAAATAACCTAAAAGACTACCCTAACGCAATCTTTGAAGGATGGAACGAACCTAACGTCGGCAGCGACGTCGACGCAATACCCGCAGGCTACATGACTTATCTGCAGACGATGTACAGTGCAATCCGCAGCACCGGCGCAACCAACCTAATCATGATGCAATGGCACATGGGCTGGCAACCAAACGGCTACGGCAACGACTTGTCATGGTGTAAACAGATCAGCAACGCAATTCCAGGCGCAACCAACTTGGTCTACACAACACACTACTACTATTACGCGCCAACTGACCTAAGCAACTACTGGGCAACCGATTATACCACGCTTAAATCACAGGTACAGACAGGCATAAACACCATGGGCGTCACCGCACCATTGGTCGTCAACGAGGAAGGCTCATGCCTCAACAGTTCACCAAACCACCAAAGAGACCTTACATGGTGGACAAACGTGCTCAAGGTCCAGCAAGACATGGGCATAGGCGCATGTGCATACTACTGGCTTAGCGACTCTGGCCTCGGCGGAATCTACTCCGGCGAAACCATGCTTTCAAGCGGCTACTCACCAAACAACATGGGACAAGCCTTCATCAGTGCATACAACGGAGCCATAACTGCACCTCCTCCAACTCCAACCGCCACTGCAACAGCTACACCGACACAGCAGCCTCAAGCAACGCCAACTCCAACACAGGAGCCACAGGCAACCACAACTCCAACACCAGAGCCTACTTCAACGACAACCGAAAAGACACCTCAACCCACCGACAAACCAGCAACAGGCACGCCAGCTCCAACAGAGGAGCCGACAAAATCAACAACGACTCTGAAACCTACGCTTAATCGGCCGATCCAGCATTGTGGTCAAGGTCTAGTTCACGGGAACTACTATAAACAGTGGATAGTCTTCTACTGGCCACGCTATAACCTGTGGTTTGCATACCACTGGTAAACCAAACCAACTTCCTTCCCTTTTTGTTTTAACTATTCTGTTTTTTAAGCTGAGCCTTCATGAACCCCAGCATCCAAGCGGTATGCTTAAAGCCGTAATGAAGCGGTAGCAGAAACATTTCTTTCTTATGCAGAAAACGGTATGCAGCATGCGAATAAACCAAGCCGATGGCTGAACCAATTACCGGCGTCATAAGAGGCAAGAAAAAAGCGCCCCGCATCTGATTAAAGCTCCTCTGGCAGCCAATCCCATACCAATAATATTTCTTCCAAAGATCTTTGGGTCTGGATAAGCCACCGTGGAGTTCATAGAACTCAGCTGAGTTAGCCTCAACAAGCCAACCGGCCTGCTTGATGCGCGCAACCAAATCAAGGTCCTCCCCCGCGCCCTGGATGCCCTCGTTAAAGCCGTTGACCTGCCGCACCGCCACTGTTCGGAAGGTGGTGCCGCCTGTGCCCACCATCTTGTCGTTTTTCAGCAGAAAAGTGGGTTTGCCAAAGTTTTTCTGATTTACGATGAATGGGGCAACTTCGAGGTTAAGCAGCAAGTTGCCGGGGATGGTTTTGAACATACCCGCTGTTATGCCGACTTGGGGGTTTTTCTCCATCACGTCAACTTGGGCTTGGAGGTAGCTGGGCGTTAGGATTTCGTCGGCGTCCACAAAGAGGATGAAGTCGCCGTCTGCTTCCTTAACTATCTTGTTTCTGGCGCGTCCCAGCCCCAGCCAAGGTGACTTGTAGGCTTTAACTCGGGAACCCAAAGCCGAAACGTACTCTTGAATTAACTGGGGGGTGTGGTCTTGGCTGCCGTCGTCGACGAATACTATCTGGATTTTTTCCTGGGGGTAAGTCTGTGCTAGGATGCTTTGGACTGCGCCGGGAAGCATCAGTTCTCCGTTGCGTACGCAGATGCCGACTGTGACTAGACTTGTCATCTTCATCAAACCAAAAGGCAGTTCAAGCGGGGTGGCCGTAGCCGTCGCGGTGAGCGCTCTGGAACCCAAAAACCCAGGCTATCCGCTTGTAGGTGTAGTGAAAGGGCAACATAACAAAAGAGGCTTTACGGGTTAGCATAAACGCGCCGGGCAACCGCAGAACCCCAGCCAAAAACCCCGCCATCGGAGTCATCTGCAGAAAATTAAGTGCGCCGGGGTCCTTGTGATATATGAAGTGGCCGCCGCGTCCATACCAGATGTACTGCTTCCAAAGCGACTGCCATGTGGCGCGGGTGGATTCAGTGAAGGTTTCCTTGGTGGCGGCGAGTTTCCAGCCGCTTGCGCGGACTCGATACGCCATCTCGGTGTCTTCTGCGGCGCCGTTTATGTTGGGGTCAAAGCCGCCTACGGCACGAACTGCCTCTACCCGGTAGATGGCTCCTTCCGCGCCGGGCAGGTACCCGTATTTGGACGCGCTGCCGCGGTTTCCATAGACGGAATCAACGGCGTAAACTATGTTTTCCAGATCCGCTGCTAAGCCGTGTCCAATGTGAACGTTGTATTTGCCGCCTGCAATACCCACTTCGGGGTGCTGCTCCATATATGCAACCTGGTTTTCCAAGTAATCGTCTGCCAGCACCATGTCGGCGTCGAGCCAAACGATATATTTGCCGCTGGCCTGCATAACCACCATCTGGCGGGCTATGCCAAGGCCGCTGCTTTCCTGCAGAATCCTTAGGTTGCCGAAGTCAGGGGTTAAGTTGCCGCGGATAAGACTAAGCGTGTTGTCTTTGCTATTGCCGTCGACCACGAAGACTTCGGTGTCTTTATGGGGGAAGGTTTGGCGGCAGAGGCTTTTTACTGCGTTTCTAATTAGGGGCGCGCCGTTTTTGACGCATATACCCACCGTTACGGTGAATTTGTGGTTAGAAGCCAAAGTGCTCACTCAACTATTCATTATATAAGGGGAGGGGGTCTCTGCGAAGCAGCAGCGCTCCATCCAGCCCATTATCGGTAACTTAGCTTGGGCAAGCTCAAGGTACTCTATGACCAGGCGCTTAGCCAGTAAAACTGAGGAAAAAGCAGCCGCCGACGAATCCGCGAGAATCAGAAGAAAGCAGGAAGAGGTACCTTCTTCTACGTTAAATAATAAAGGCAAACAAGGCCAAAAATGGGGTCAAATCAGGTTCTTTTCCCTTAAGACGGCCTCGCTGAGAGCTGAACGGGACTCCGCTACAGGCTTCCAAAAGGTAAATTTGCGGTTAACAAAAAAAGAAGATAACGCCCAAAGCAAAATCAAGTTATTCTGCAAAAGCTCAAGCGCCGAAGTCCGGGTTTTCTTAACTGCAAACACAGCTAAAACAGCAGCGGCTAAAGCTAACCCCAAAAGCGGATAAACCACAGCAACAGCCACAGTCAAAACCGCCAACGCCACCAAAAGCAACGGGTTAAAAATATGCAGCAAAATCTCGGGAACCGCGATTCGATTGGGCATCCCGAGTTTACGGTGTACAAGCAGATTCAGGCATCTTGCCCATAGATGCTGAAGGTGACTTGCGCGACGGATTTTTATGGCGATTTTGCTTTTCCATGTGGTTGGGCTAACAGTGAAAAAGCCGATTTCGGGAATGAGCAACGTGCGTTTGTTATTTTGTACGATGTCAAGGGCTGTCCCGGAATCATCGGTTGCATGATTGAACTCTTCTAGGACACTTCGTTTGTAGGCTGCGAAGCCGCCTTGGAATATTATGGTTGAATGAAGCTTGGATTCGCCGATGCGCACCGCTTGAATGTTGCGGTCATAGAACTGCTCGCCATGGGTAACCCAACTGTCACCGGAATTAAGCAGCATCTCCCGGGCAGTTACAGCGCCAACGGTCGGGTCAGAAAGATACGGCATCGCCTTGGTGAGAATATCGCTTGGCCAGAAACAGTCCACATCAGAAATCACAACAACATCGGAGCGGATGCTCTTTAGCACGGTGTTTAAGCATCCCGTTTTACCCAGATGAATTTTGCTGTCAAAAACTGAGATTTTTAGTTCGGGATGCAGGGCAGTGTAACGGTTAACTTCTGCCATGGTGCCGTCGGTTGAGCAGTCGTTAGCGACGAATATATCCATCTTTTCAGCCGGATACTTTAGGCGAGAAATGTTGTCGAGTTTAAGGCGGATGACGCTTTCTTCGTTATGCACTGGAATAAGAATTGCCACGGAAGGCAAGTAATCCTTCTCTACAGTCAGGTTCCAGGCGCCGACGGAACGCTTCTTCATGTAAACAAAATATGCGGCTGGAACACCCAGAAACAACGCGCCGACAGCAAGCCAAGCCGCTAACAGATAAATCAAAATCCACGCCTCATCCCAGCAAACCCAGCTAATTACCTCGGAGAGCACGGAAGGTCTCGGCTGCCTGCTTCTCCTTAGAAACACCGATTACCGCGCCACTTAACCCCTCTAGCTCAGTCAAGTAGCCGCTTGCCTCATTGGGTTTTAGGTATCCGGCGGCAAGGACGCTCATGGCATAAACCTCTGCGTCTCGAGCGCGTCTTAGCGCCTCTTCGCATTCGGCCTTGGTTGGGCACATCTGGAAGCCCACCTTGTTAAAGGAAGCAGTTAAGGTGAGTTTTTTGAAGTCTATGTCCCATTCGCTGAATTTGTTAACTAAGTAGGGGAAGTTACGGGTCTCAAATCCAGCGCGTATTCCACGTTTCTCCAGGAAACGGATGTAGTCTTTGAAAAGCCCCTCCAAGTTAAGGGCAAGCGCCATGTCCGTGACGAGTTCCTGCAGCATAAACGATTCCAGAGGCATTTTGCCGTCGGTCGCCGATTTAAGCCGCGAAAGCTCGTAGGTAACGTAGGTTTTAAGCAACGCGGGAAGCTTGAAGCGCATCAAACCGCCAAGGTTCTGCGCGATAACCTTCATATTCGATGAGGAAAACACCATGTCTTTCCCCACGCTTTTCGCCAGCCCCGAAACGCCCCCCGTCAAAGTGGCTTTGCGCACGTACTCATAAGAGTAGGGTGCAAGCGCGTACAGGCGGGTTTTTTCGATTCCGTTTTTGGGGAGGTTTCGGATTATGGCAAGCGTGGTTTCGTCTACCGAGAACATGAAGCCGTCAGCGCCGTTCTTGAGCGAAAGCGCCACCAAGCTTGAAGCGTACTCTGCAAAATCCTGTTGGCTGCTGAAGCGTCCGCGTGCTCTTTGCTGTGACAGGTGACTGATTCCGTGGAAGGGGTTGTCGCCTACAAGAAGGGTTAGTTGATTCATTTGCTGATTTGCCTCCGCACTTGATCAAGTAGGAGATCTACTCTAAGCGTGCTCTCAAAGGTGGATTTGCAGGGGTTTTTTGAGGTGATGCAGTCGAGGAAATGCTGGTCTTCACGGTAATACTCGGGTCCACCCAACAGAAAACCAACGTTATCATCCAGATCCAGCCTATACCAGCGCTTTGGCGACTCACCTGCAAGTTCCAGTTTGACTTCGTCATCATTAACGCTTAAGCTGCCCCGCTGGCCATGCACGGTTAAGCCGAATTCAGGCATCCGATAATTTTCTTTGCGCCAGGAAACATCAAATTTGCCGCCTAAGCCATCTTGACCGGCAACCTCAAAGGTCACATCGTCCTCAGAGCCAGGCGAAATCCGCGAGTTAACAACTGCAGAGGATACCTTCAAGTCTCCGAAGAACCACCCTGCTACGTCAACCACATGCGAACCCAAATCCTCCAGAACACCGCCCCTCGCCGCGGAAACCTCTGAGCCCTCTGGAACCTCAGCGAAATCCGACGAATAGGCGTAAGCCTCAAAGGATTGTACCTCGCCTAGGACCTGCTGCTGGAGGAGGTTTTTGGCTTGGTTGAAGGTTACTCCGAAGCGTTTCATGTAGCCGACCATGTTGACGCCGCCGCTGGCTTTAGCCAACTCGGTTAATTCAGTTGATTTGCTGTAGGCGTTAGTGAGGGTTTTCTCAGCGAACACGTTTGCGGCGAGTTTGTCGCGGTAGATTTGCTTGATTAGGGGGTAATGCACGGGGATGGGGGTTAGCACAAAGATGGCGTCGAGGTTTAAGTCAGCGAATTGTTCAAGTGAGTCAGTTACAACTGCCCCGGTGAAGGCATGCTTGGCGATGGTTCGCATTAGACGGCTCTTATCACATAATGCAGCGACCTTAACGTTTGGAAAAACGTTGAGGAGACAAGCGTGCATTATGCCCATTTTACCTAAGCCGACTACACCGATGTTTAGTTTGGTATCTGTGGGCTTCATATTGGGTCTTCCAGAAAAAATTTTAAAGAATCAAATCTGAGAGTATTAGTTAACTTAAACTTGAGAGCAATAAAAGGGATATTAAACCATGAAGGACTCTGCTAAGATACGCTTCATGATGCCTAAGCCATGCCGGAGCTTAAGCTTCTTTTCGCCCATGCGTCTACGATAGTCAATCGGAACTTCCATGATGCGGTAGCCCTTGCGTTCCACAAGCGCATTCATCTCGGCTTCAACATCAAAACCCTTACTCTTGGGGTGCCAACCATCCACAACCTCACTACGCACCACCCGCAAACCCGACAAGGGATCATCGAGTTTAACACCGTTCATAACCAGCTGGGCAAAAGCCAAAAGCTTATTCCCAACATAAAACGGATTCAAAACCGACTTAGAAGTATTATAGTGGCCTTTAAAGCGGTTACCGATGACCATGCCGACTTCGGGGTTCTGGTCTAAAATCTCGACCATTTTAGGAATAAACTCCGCTGGATAGGTGTAGTCAGCATCGGTGAACACGATGTAGGGCACCTTAGAGGTTAAACCCTTCATGCCCTGGAACATGGCGTCGCCTTTTCCCTTGCCTTCCTGAAGCAGCACGTCAGCGCCCAGGTTCTTGGCGATCTCAATAGTCTTGTCAACGCTGTTGCCGTCAACCACAACTAGGTAAGGGTTGTTTAGGACCTTTTGCATTTCGTTTATGGTCGGCCCTATCCCTTGTTCCTCATTTAGAGTTGCGATTACCACAGATATGCTAGAACGAATTTCCATCGAAGAATTCTCCAAAAAACCCAGAAGTTGACTTATTAGTTACTCCCGTCAACGAACTTTTAAAGCCCTAAGGAATTTATGTCCTGAACAAACGTTAAATGTTCTAGAAGAACCTTGGGTATTTCCATATCAAACACTGCTAAAGTTACTTGCTAAGTGCAAGAGTATTGATTGAATCAAGCACCAAATCGACATCGCCGTCGGAAAGAGCAGCATGCATCGGCAAAGCGATGGTTCGCTCTAACACTTGTTCAGCAACAGGCAAACTGCCTAGTTTTACGCCGCGGTTTTGGTATGCGGGCTGCATATGGCAGGGGGGAAAGAAAATGTTGCCTGTTTCCATGCCATACTTCTCTACAAGCGCCTGAGTGAACTGTTGCCGATTGATGCTGCTACCCAGAATCAACGGGTACTTGTAGTAGGCGCATCGGACGCCGGCGGGAACCTTGATTGTTTGAAAACCATCAATCTCTGACAGCGCCTCATCGTAGGCTGCAGCGATTTGGTTACGTCGATCTATGAATTCATCGAGGCGCCTAAGCTGATAGATACCCAGCAGCGAAGAAACCTCCGGCATCACCATGTGACGTCCTACATCGGCAAAGTTTGTTTTACCGGCACCTGACCCATAGAAGCGGTAACGCTTAGCGAAGCTGCATAAATCCATGTTATTGGTAACCAGCATTCCGCCTTCCCCAGTGGTTATAACCTTGGTGGGGGTGAAGGCAAAAACTGCTGCGTCACCAAACCCGCCGGCTTTTTTGCCCTCAACAGAGGCGCCGATGGCATGAGTTGCATCCTCGAGGATAAACAGGCCGCGGCTTCGGCATATCGCTATTATCTCTTTGAGGTCAGGGTTGGGGAAGCCAGCTATGTGGGTAACTATGACTCCGCGTGTGCGAGAGGTGATGTTTCTGCGTAGACTCTCAGGATCCATCGATAGACTTTCACGTCTTATGTCAGCGAAAACTGGAGTGGCACCTGCAAAGACAACGCTGTTGGGAACTGAAACAAAGCTGTTGGTGCAAACCACAACTTCGCCTCCTGCTACTCCAAAGTAGCGCAGTGCCGTCTCATAAGCGCTTGAATCGGAATCAAAGGCAGCAGCGCCATCAACATCGAGGTATTCTGCAACGTGGTCTTCGAATACCTTGACGTTTTTGCCGTTGCGGAATTGCCCGTTCCTTAGCACTTCTTCGATTTCAGCTAAGAGCGGTTTTATGTCTGCTTCGGGAAACAGAGGCTGGGAGGATCGAATGATGTTTGCCATGTAGATGCATCCTAAAAGTCGTATTGAACCGTGAAGAGATGGAATTTTTCGTCTAAGATAGCGTGGAGCAAACGCCAGAACTTGCGTTTGTAGAGTCGGTGGAAGACAAATCCCAGATGGATCGGCGGCAACGAGTTAAGCGGTTTAACGTAGAGCCTGTTTTTGCTTTTTAGGATTGCCCAGGTATGCACGTCTTCGCCGTAGAGGAATTCGTTAAACCAGGAAGGACTCTGAATGTAGCCGTGCACAGAAACCCGCTTTAGTTCTCTAAAGAGGCCCCAGGGATCAGCTAAATGTTCTATCAGGTAGTAGCTGGTGACGAAGTCAAATGCGCCAGTGCGGAAGGGCAAAGCATAGCAGCTGCAGCGCACAAAGGGTTTGCCGCCTGTCACAAGCTGCTTCATGCTGCGGTCGGCAACGGGCTTCACGTTCAAATCGCAAAGTACATTGGCTTGGGGAAATGGTTTAGCGCCGCAGGCAATATCGAGGCAAAGGGGAGTGCCAAGTTTTTGGTTTCGGACTTTGTTGTATTTTTCTTTACCGAATTTGAAGCGGTCAAGCTCGGAGGTACGAATAGGAAAACGATTGCTATTGCTGTCTCTAGAACGCTTAGGGTAGCCGGATCGCCTATGCATAAGAATCTGTGTCTTGTCCAACAATGCAGCCAACTACGCATTGATAGACGTTAAAAGATTATCAGCGATATATTTTACATTTTCGTATGTTACTGCAGCATGCATTGGTAAGCATAGCACCTGATTCAGCACGTGTTCAGCAACGGGGAAATCGCCCATGCGTGTGCCATAAGTCTTCATGTAGTAGGGGTGGAGATGACATGGCGGATAGTAAACGTGCCCCGCTTCGATGCCTTTTTCTTTTAGTTTAGATGCAACTTTTAAGCGGTCGATGCCGTCAGCGAGTCTTGTGGGATACTTGTAGTAGCTGTGACGGAAGTTGGGCGGTATATTAAACAGCGAAACACCCTCCATGCCTGAAAGGACTTCCTCGTACCAGCGTGCAACCTGATTGCGTTTGGCGAGGAACTCCTCAAGGTGGCTAAACTGGTCTAAACCAACTATCGCCGCCAATTCACTCATCCGCCAGTTATGTCCCAGCATAATCATCTGCCGCTCTGTGTTCTGTCCACAGGTACGTGTGCATTGGGCTTCGTCGTAGAGTACTTTGTTATTGGTAACTATCATGCCGCCTTCGCAGGAAGTCATCACTTTAGTGGGATAGAACGAGAAGCAACCAGCATCGCCGAAGGTTCCCGCTTTCTTTCCATCCATCGTTGCTCCATGTGCATGCGCGCAGTCCTCAACGAGGAATAAGCCTTTCTCATCACAGAATTCTTTAAGCTCATTGATTTGGGGACAAACCAAGCCAGCGATATGAACCACGATGACGCCTGCGGTTTTAGCTGTGACTTTTCGTTTCACGTCTTCCACGTCGAGCCCCAAGGTGTTTGCATTCATCTCAGCGAAAACGGGTTTGCCGCCCGCGAAAATCACGCCGTTTGGTGTAGCTATGTAGGTGTTAGTCGGCACAATCACTTCTCGGCCTGCAAGTTTGAAATGCCTCAACGCAACATCCAGCGAAGCGGACCCTGAACTTACAGCTATTGCATATTTGGCTTTGATGTATTGCGCGAATTTCGACTCGAACTCTTGGGCGTAAGGGCCGTCGGTGAGCCTGCCGCTTTTTAACATCTTTTTGATTTCAAAAGTTATAGATTCCATACTTTCGTCTGAAAAATAGGGGAACGATCCTGAAATATTCATTTCATTTAGCTCCTGTTATTTTTTTACCAAGATTCCGCCCCGGTACAGAACAGGTAATCCACAACCGAAAGGTTTGGAACAAATCCGCTGCAGGTCTGTGTGTACTGGGGATGGTTGAAGTTCTGGAAAACCAGTTTTATTCCGGCTTTCTCGAAGAGTTCTTTATCTATGTAGTCGTGGCAGCCGTTACCTGAAAGCTGCGTGTCTGCGCCAACTTGTTTACATTGAGCGATGATTAACTCTGTTTTTTTTCCTTCTGCCGTCAAGCTGGACCCGAAAACTATGGGTTTGTCCATATGAAGAAAACCCATGATGCCCCTGATGAGGTGCATGTTAAGGTCGATAAGCATCGTCCATTCACGCTGGTAGGTGTCCTCAAAGAAATCTGCGTATTTACTCCAGTAGGGCGCTTTGCAGTAGTTGTGTTTGAGTGTTAACCAGTGTCTTTGCCGCCAGTTTGCTTCTGCGCTGGTAGCGATTTCGATTTCGTTGATGCATAAGGGTTTTTTAGCATGTTTAATGGGGACGCTGAGCCATCGAACGCCATCGGAAGTTAAAACCCTGTTCCTGTTGGTGAAACCCTGCTGCTCGAACTGCACTGCATCTTCAATGATAAAGATGTCGGAGCGGCGTATTTTGTCAAAGAAGCCCAGATACGGCAGATAATTGGGTTGATGACCAGCTGCAATCATTAATTTCGCCAGTTTAAGGGGAGTTTAAACGTTCAACATACCGTACAACTTCGAATGCCTCAGCGGCGGCTAAACTTACCTGGCTGCCCCTGAAGGAGGCTAAGTTAACCATGGATTCGTAGGTAATGTAACGTTTGGTCTTCTGCGAAAAATGGCATTTCAGGGCGGTCCACTTATCGTTTACACAATTGGTTATGTCCACAAAGTAGGTGGGTGAAAACGCAGGAGTGACACGGGGGGTTTCGTAAGCAAGCATTTGGGGTGCGTTGCGGAAGGCTGACATTGAAATCCAGCCGACTTGCCGGTGGTCCTGATGAATATCGTTGACGGTGTGGGTTAGCACGGTTTCGGGCTTATTTGCCACGAAAAATGCTTCGAGGAAATCGATTGCTTGGCGTGAGCAGGGGATTTCTGTGTCGGGGAAGTCGCCGAAGTAAACTTCGTTGACGCCTAAATAGGATAGGGCTTCTATGCTTTCTTTAGGCCGCACCTCGGGGTTTCCGCTATGTTCGCCTTTGGACATAAAAACAGCTATCACTTTTTTGCCTAATTTGGATGCTGCACGGATTGTTCCTCCGCAGCCTAATTCGATGTCGTCTGGGTGAGCGCCGACCGCTAATATAGTGTTTGATCTTAAAACCAAATTTTAGTCCTCCAAAAAAGATTTTTATGGGAGCATATTTAGCCGCAAGCTTACATACCGCTGATTGTACACATAGGTTTCTGATGTAGTATTATATAGGTAAAGTTCAATAAACAGGTTTCCAAAAAAGCCGCCTTGGCTTGCATCATAGGGTATGGTCTGATCCAGCGTGGTTTCATGTCCGTTTATAGTGATTGAGTGCAGCAAAAGTTTTCTCGTCGGATTCTCGCTTACAGTGTAGTTAAATGAAACATCTATTGGAATCTCCTGGGTGACATTATTTGCTAGCGAGAAAGTTTTTCTTTCCAAGGCTGGCTGGTCGCTGGGGGTTTGGTTGAAGCTGTTGGGAGCGGATTGCGTGTAGGCTCTGAATTTTATCTCGGTTTGGTATTGCGCTGATGAACCTAAGTGGTTGGCGACAACAACGTAGAGCTGTATGTGTTGGTCTGAAGTTACATTTGTTGGGTAGAGGGTATCATGTTTTGGCCCTAAAAGCCATATTTCTGTAAGCTGGGTTTGAGGTGTAGCTACATACTGCTGAATCAAAGGAGACACGATAAAGAAGGCTAAAGCGACACCGACAATAATAAGCATAGTTCTATATCGCTGCAGAGCCATCGTGGATTCGTTCTCCTTTCACGTCTACCTCAATTTGCTATGCCATAAGCATAAGCTGCCATATAATAGCTTCGAATATGAGAAAAACGTAGAGTTATTATCAGCACCGCGCCAAGTTAGCTTATTGAGGTTAAGGGCAAGCTGTCGCCTTTAACTGGGCAGAGTGTTTCCAGCACTTTTCGTTTGGTTGAGAAGTCGTTGAGTCGTTTCTCCATGGTTTTGCTGAATCGAGCATAATCCTTGTAGGCTTCAAGGTATTCTTGTCCTTTGCCGGTTAAGGCATAGTACTGCTGGGTTTCCTCAAAAAGGATCAGCGAAGCCTCAGTGATTTCTGTGAGGTAACGCTGAAGCACCTTATAACTTAGATTCGCCTGATACATGATCTGTGTTTTTTTTGCCCCTCGGCTAACAACGCTGAGTATGTCAGCAATAATATCTAATCTATCTCGATAACTAACCAAATAATAACCCTCTCAAAAAAATCAAATGCTTATCTATGCAGCCAACCTCTGCCATTCTGCTTCTGCTGCAGCTGTCTCTCCATTTTTTGGTCGCCACAATCTACCAAAAACTTCTCTTGTCTAGATTGCGGTTTAATGTTATTTTTAACAAATTTTGTCCATCCGCCAACTTGGGGGTCTGGGGGAATGTATCTTTCGGCGTTTTGTATTGCATGCTTGTCCAGAATATCTTTGAAGCTTAAGGTTTTGAAGTCTCGGGTGGCGTGAATGATTGTGCCTTTTTCTACGAACAATACATTGTAGTCGTCGAGTGCGATGCCTTCTGCACGAACTCTGTCGTCATATCTTTCGCGCCAGAGCCGTTTCCATTCAACTTTTAATTCATCAACCAATTCGCTTTGTTTTAGAACCATTGGTAAACAAGTCCCTTCATGACTGAAGCGGATAGAAAAAGTCGCTTTCAAAAATCTCGACAAAATCAGTAGAGGCGTTAACCTCACTATTATACTTTCCTAACGGGGTTATTTAAGATGTAGGGATAATTAGTTCTAGTTGTCGCTAATACTCTGCATATTATTCTGTATTAGTGGGGAGAGTTTGATAGATTTGATCGCTGCTTAACATAGAACAATAAATGCTTCGGCAATAGAACCGCATCCACCTTCTGTCTATACATCAATAAAGCCGCTTCTATCAAAGTTTGAAGAAAAGTCAAGGTAATAAGGTTTTAGCTCTATATCCACGGTAACTTGGTTTTACAACGTTTAAATTCAACCTACACCTATTGGTTTTCAGTGATTCTTGATGGCATTGTCTATAACTGTAAACGATGTGTATTCTGCAAAATTCAACACCGTGTTAGATAATGATAGTGCATCTAGATGCCTTGAGGGGTTCAAAAAAGGCATGCCTCCAGTACTGGCGGTTCTAGATGACCGAGAACATTACGTGGGAATGGTTAGTCGCCGTTCTATTTTGCGTTCTCGGCTTGATTTAAGCCGTCTTAAAGTTAAGAGTTTAATGGTCACTGCACCAGAGGTTGCCTTGGGTGATTCGCTAACTCGTGTTGCGAAGTTAATGATTGGAAGCGGCGTGCGGCAGTTACCTGTGTTTGATAAGAATCTAATCGTTGGCTTTGTCACCGATGAAGCTGTGATTCATGCAGGTGTAATTGGCGAGTGGGGCAACAAACCAGTTGAATCCATCATGACACGTGCGCCCCACACTATGGAGTCAAGCCGCAGCGTAGGCGCTGTTTTGGGTTTGATGCGGGAATTCGGAGTCTCGCATGTTCCCATAACGGACCGTGGACGCCTCTCGGGGTTAATTAGCGTGCAGGACATTTTAGAGAGCGTGTACTATCCGCCCAAGCGCATGGGAAACCAGGACGTTGCAGGCGAACAAATCAACGCTTTAGGCATAGCTGCAAAGGGCATTATGCGTAGCCCGGTCATTACGGTTGAACCTAAGAGGAGCCTGCGTGAATGCGAACAGATGATGCATGACCATGACATATCATGCCTCTGCGTAGTTGATGGTGAACGCTTAGCGGGCATCGTGACGAAGCTAGATTTCCTCGAACCCATTAGTCAGCTTGAGGCGGCCGAGCGCAAGTTTACGGTGCAGTTCGGCGTCAAAGATGTAGATGTCAGCGAAGACCAGAAAAACTACATGATGAACGAGTTTGATTCCTTCACGCATCGATTCGAAGAAGCCTTCCAGTTGGGCACCCTGTTTGTTTACATGAAAAGCCACCGTGGAACCAACATGCGCGGAACACCCATGGTTCACTGCCGCCTGCAATTTCGAACCACTCGCGGGAACTTCTTTGTCTCCAGCGAAGGCTGGGGCGTAGAACCCACGTTTAAGGTGGCGCTGGATCGGCTTGAGCGGCGTCTGCTGCGCAGCAAGGAGCTTTTGGCGTATAATCCAAGGTTCGCAAGGGATTATCTGCGGCAGGTTGGATTACCAGAGGAAGAGGCCTAAGGCAAGCGGTTTTTCCGCCCCCTCCTTTACAGTAGATTAACGTGTTTGTTTTGATCTGCTTGTGAGACTCGCCACAACCAGCCTGCAGTCGCCTAAACCCGCCGACGCCAAAACAGACGCCCCAGCCAAACCCACTGGTAGTTGTTGTGTAAAGGCGCCATGCCACAACAACTATAGAAAAAACGAAAGCTACCGAATTTTGATTTACTGTTTAACAGTGCCGTTTCAGCGGCACCAAGAGTGCGGCTCGGCGGCTTATTTTGGGTTTGCATGCGTTTGGCGATGCTAGATTTGGCGAGTGAGCAAACGCATTAGATAGCAGACAGCAAGGCAAGGGAAACAAAAAGGGGGAGGGAAGAAAACTTTTGGGTTAGTTTATTTAGGGATTACAATAGTTTTTGGTTGCTTGCGTAGAAAATGTGTGCCAACAACTACAGCAGTAGCGGACAATGCCACTACAAAGCCAATCGAGAAACCCTCAGGAATAACGTCCACATTCAATGTCGCGGTGCCACGGTTTCCTTTGTTATCGAAAGCAGTCACAGTCGTGGTTCCTTGAGGCATGGCTGAGGGTATAGTTACTGAGGTGGAAAATGCGCCTGAACCGCTTGTAGTTACACCCGCCACAGGAGTTACGCTGTACGTGTAGTAGGTGTAGTTTGCAGTGAATACGACAGTGTAGCCATCCCAAGCTGATGTAGTTGAACGCCCAAATGCGCCAGTGACATAGTCCACGAAGGGGTTAAGCGCATAAGTACTGCTGCTTGTTAGTGTGCCATCGCCGTTGTCAGTGTAGTCAGATTCAACAACGGATGAATCAGAGCTTACGACGCAGTGGAATGAAAAAGAGCCTGGCTTAATCGAACCGTGATTAGTGCTGGCGGTAAATGGACCAGTTCCTGTAGGAGCTGGGATATTGTGGACTTCATTAATCACTGTTACTTCGGTTCCCATCACTATAGCAACCGGTGCTGTTGCTGCGAAACCAGAGCCTGTTACCGTGACGGAGCTGCCTGCTGTCTGTTTCGCTGGGTCCAAATTGATTGTCCCAGCAGCATTTGCCATCGGTGAAAACGCTAACATTATCGAAAACGCAAGAATAGCGGTGACGATAGTTGTATATAATTTGTTTTTGTGTTGCATTTTTCTTTTCTCCTGACTGTATTACATCCGAGTTAGTTTATAAAACCTGCGCTCATAAGCATCAACTGCTCTAGCATGCGATAAACAAATACATACCCGATTAAAAGTGAGTGGTAAATATTTAACACTGAATCGGTATTTGACTACTTTTTATGGAAACGCCGCAGGCACGCTGGCGGTAACCGAGTTAACTTAGAGCAACACCCCAAAACTGCTAAACCCTAAGTCAACAGGCCAAAGATTAGCCAATGCCATTGGTAACCGATGCATTGGACCACAAAACCAAAACATACTGACGCCAAACTGTAACCGAAACAGCCAAAAGAAAAACCCGAGACCAACATAAAACCTAAACGGGCTACAGGCGCCAAGCTGCTTTCTGATAGGTAATTAATCAGCTTAGATTTGGATTTTGTTTACCGGAGCCGCTGCAGCAGCTGGTCCAGCCGAGCCAACGATCAATTTCAAGGATTTGATTTCTTCCCGCAGTGCACTGACCTCATTTTCGAGTGCGTTGGCTTTTGCTTCCGCCATTTTTCTTAGCGAATCAATTTCAAGGAGTAGGTTACCTCTTTCGGCTTCTAAGCTTTTGATTTTGTCAATGGTGCTTTTTAGACTGCTCATTGCGGGTTCACCTTAGCGTTATGTAGATTGGATGCTTTTGCACTTAAGAGTTTTGTATCAGAAATTCATACCGATTTTACCGGTTGCGACAGTCAGTAACTGAATATGTGTCCGAATTGGATAGATGCAGTTTTATATAGGTTGTAGCAAATAAAACATAACCAATTTGCTCGTGTTGTTGGACTGTGTCTGAATGAGGAAGACCATATTCAAAAAGCTTGAAGCACAGGGATTAATTGCCAACTATAATAGGCTACGCAAGAATCTCCCCCCCAAACTTCCCGACCGAGTCTTCATCTGGGATGAAACCTTCCGCGAAGGCCTCAAAGCGCCCACCGTTTACTTAACCTACGTTGAGCAGGTTCGCCTCGCTAAACTTATGGATGAAGCAGGTGTCTCAGTAATTAACATGGGTTTTCCAGCTATCTCTGAAGATGAAAAGCGTACGGTAAAGCGCATCGTTAACGAAAGCTTTAGCCGCGCCAAATTGACTGCGTCAGCAGAAGCCACCAAAAACAGCATAAATGCATGTATTGAATGCGGCCTTAAAGAGATAACCATCGAGTCACCCATAAACGGCTTAAACCTGCAGTATAAACTCAAACTCACCAAGGAACAGGCGCTTCAGCGTATCGTTGAGGGCATTGAATACGCGAAAAAGCATGGCTCCGTGGTGAACTTTAACTTGATGGATGGCACCCGAACGCCTCTGGAGGACATCATTCAGGTTTTCGAGGCAGCAGCAAGCGCAGGCGCCAGCCGCTTAGCCATAGCTGACAGCGTCGGGTTTATCCGGCCTCTATCGATGCGTTACTTGGTTTCTCATGTCCGCGATGGTTTATCGGAGCAACTTAGAAAGAATACGCCGTTGGCTATTCATTGTCACAACGATTTTGGGTTAGGTAGCGCCAACACCTTAGCCGCTATGGAGGAAGGCGTAAGTTATCTTCACACATGCATCGCTGGTTTCGGTGAGCGGGCAGGAATTGCGCCTTTCGAGGAAGTGGTCACCACCGCTGAGTTACTCTACAACATCGACACGGGCGTGGATATGGGAAAAATCTATCGCATAGCGCAATCTGCAGAGAAAGCCTTCGCCATGCCTATCCAGTTCCATAAACCAATCATCGGAGAAAACATATTCACCCACGAAGTTGAAAACGAAGTTGAAGAGATGCTGCAGCAGCCACTGGTGTTTGAGCCCTTCCCCCCTGAAATCGTTGGGCGGGAAACCATGATTTTCATCGGCCGAAACACCGGGCAAACCCTCATCCAGAAGCTGCTGGAAAACGCAGGCATCCGCGCGTCGCCTCGGCAGATGGATGAGCTTTTCCGCCGCATCAAGGGTCCACAGGAGAGCCTTGACAAGGGCGAAGCGCAGATGACCTACTACCAGGTTAAGAAGCTCATGAAGGAGCTACTGAAGGGCTATACGATGGATGAGTTTTGGCATCTGGTTGAGCAGGTTACGCGGCAGCGTCCTCACTTGCCTAAGTCAACAAAGAAAAGCGCCACTGCTGACCAGCTAATCAGCTAGTTGGCTTTTTATTTCCTCTATTTCTTTTCCGTTTGGTTTTTTGGGGTAGTTGTAGAGGGGGCCGCTGGGTTTTTCGTTGTAGTAGGGTCGGTTGCAGTCGGGGCATCCTGAGGTTCGGAAGGCTTCTGCGTCTTCGATTGCATGGTTTAGGGCTTCTTTGTCTATGCCGTAGGCGAGGATTCTTCCGTCAGCATCAAACCGCATGTTTGCAGCCTTTGTTTTGCCCGCGGCGATTAGGTATCTGGCAAGCTGGAGTCGCCGGTAGGCTGTAAGGGGCGGAGGCGCATTCTTCTCTAAGGCGGTGCCCCGAACTGGTGTAAACGCAAACAACGCAGGCAGAACCCCCAAATCCACGCAGCGCTGAATCAACTCCGCGGTTTCCCGTTCGGATTCGCCTAACCCAACGATTATGTGGGTGCTTACGTTGCCCCTGCCGAAAACCTCCAAAGCCTCCGAAAGCAGCCTAAACACGGTTTCCCAGCGGTAAATGCCCTCAGCAGCCGAGCCCTTCACCCTATCAAACACTGCCTCAGTTGCCCCATCCAACGCTATCCCCAACCTATCCACCCCCGCCGCTTTTAGTTGCTCTATTTCAGCTCTGTATTGAGGCTGGCAGGAAACCGAAACCGCCACCGCCGAGACCGCCTTGATTTTTTTAACCAGCGCAGTAAGGTGGCTTTGGGCTTGTGGGTAGTTGAGGGCCTGGATGCAGACTCGGCGAATTTTCTGCTGCTCCACCGCCACTGCTAAAGCAGCCAAAACATCTGCTACCGGGTAAGTTGACCAGGTGACGCGTGAGAGCAACTCGGTGCTACTCTTGCTGCCGCGGGCTTGAGGACAAAAGCCGCAGTTAGCGATGCATTTGCCGATGTGATATGTCATCAGGTACGCCGTGGTTGGTGCCGCGTCCATCTTGGTTTTCTGTAAACCCAAAACGGTAGCGGTGCCGATTGACACGCGTATCTGGTCGGGGAGGGTCTGCGTCAAGCTGCTTCATCTATGCGCTTGACGTTTACGCGGTGAAGTAGATAAATGTTGGATTCTGCGGTGGTGTTCCCTGTTTGGAACAAACTGTTCCAGCAGTAGAGTAAAATTGTATATTGGCAGATACCAGTTAAGGAGTATGCGATTCACGAAGAAAAACGCCCGAATCCTCTTAGCAGCTACGGCGATGACACTGCTGTTGTCCTCAGTAGCCCTCATGGCGATAGCAAATGCACAAGCCCCCAACTTCAACGAGCTTGCGCCGCCAGTCGAATTAAACACACACTTACCCGGAACCACAGGCTACAGTGTTTACCAGCTAACAGACGACAGTCTCGTGTTAAACAGCGCCAACCAAACCGGCACCTACCTGACCAAACTGGACAAAAACAACCAAATTGTCTGGATAAAACTGATTTACGGTTCGCCTGAGAGTCTGTTCCGTTTGGTTGTGCTTCACGACGGCGGCTTCTTGTTGGGTGGCATCGTCAATTGCCTTTATGTGCTGGCGAAAACCGATTCGGCGGGAAGCGTCGAGTGGACTAAAACGTATGATTCAGGCGCGAACGTTAACTACTTGATGGATATGGTTGAGTCAGCCGACGGCGGATTTGTGTTGGCGGGTTTTGGTGAGCCCCAAATGGATGCGTTAGGCTGGATTTGGCTCACCAAAGTCGATTCTGCAGGTAATTTGCTGTGGAGCAGAAACATTTCGGGGCCGATAAGTGATTGTCCTTCGCGTATAATCCGAACAGCCGACGGCGGATACCTCCTCTCCGACACCGCTTACTCTTTTGTTCCTGACCAAGCCTTCTTTCGTCTAATCCACACCGATGCAGAGGGCTATGTGCTGGGCAACAGCAGCTACGGTGGGTACGGCTACTATTATCAGCCTGAGTGCAACAGCTTCATAGCCACGGATGACGGCGGTTACCTGCTTTTGGGTTACCTTTGGCGTAAAGCCGCTTGGACCGTAAAAGTAGATGTGAACGGCGAGATGCAGTGGAACCAAACCTATGGAGAATCACGTTGCGCCATTACAGCGGCACTGCAGACAGAACATGGGTATTTGCTTGAGGAATACCTAGATGGTGATGGCGCAGGTGTAATTCTAACCGACACGTCAGGTGCGGTGGTTTGGAACACAACGTTGGCGAATGTGACGTTGCCTGTGGGTATGGAAGCAAATTTTCACTCGCTAATTCCAGCGCAAGACGGCTTCATCATGGTGGCATCTAAAAACAACCAAACCTGGCTTGCACAGTTCAACTACCCCGCTGACTCCGCGGTTAAGCTGTGGTGGATTGCTGCTGGGTTGCTGGTGCTTGGATTTTCTTTGGTTGCTGTGTCGTTTTTTGGTAGAGAACATGTGCGGGTCTTTCTCTGTTTAGGCTTTTGATGCGGCTTATCAGGGAAACCCCGAAGAACACCAAAAACGCGTATTGCACAAAATTAAGAATCGGCTGCGTGGGAGAGAGCAAAGTTAATGCGATGCCGATGTAGAGGGCGCTGCCGATGTATTTGCCTAGGGGGTCGTAGAGTTTTGTGGATAGGCGGCTGGTGAGGACGAATTGGGCAAATGAGGCGGCGATGAGGGCGATAAGCCATGGGGGGTAGTATCCGGCTGCGGTGAAGGCTCCGAAGATGCCGATGATGAAGACGAAGTCGGTTGCTGCATCAAAGTAGCCGCCCAACTTCGAAGTTGCATCTAGTTTTCTGGCAACGTAGCCGTCAATGAGGTCGCTGATTTGGGCTAACCCGAAAACCACAATGCACCAGTTTAAGGCGCCTATACTGAAGAGGTAGAGGAAAAGGGGCAGGGCTGCCAGTCGCAGTGCACTTATGCCTTGGGGAATAAGGATTTTCTTTTCCATACTTACCGCCTAAATGGCGAGTTTACTTGCCTCTTCTTGGAGCAGCGCCAGATTGCGTTGGCTCCTAAACGATGTCAATGACGATATGACTGTTCCGTTGGCGTCCCTTATTATGTTGTTCATCTTCTCGGGCGCATTTAGAGGGTCTAATCCTCCACCGATGGCGATTACTACGGTGTCTGTGCCAGCGAGGTTGCCCATGCGGTGGATGTGGTTGGTGATGGTTGGGGCGGGGTTGAAGTCATAGATTGCCCATGTGAGTACCAGCAGCGAGTACTTGGAGATGTCTGTGGGCGCCTGTGGGTTCGCCGTTGCGATTTCCACATGCCACCCAGCATCCGCCAGCGCCTCTGCATAGGTGTAGGTTACGTTGCGGGCGAAATCCGTCAAACCGGGATGATAGATGACAAGCGCAGATTTGACGCCATCGGCGTTAAGCACCTGTGTTTGGGTTTGGGCTTCGCGGTAAACGCTGTATTCTAGGTATCCTCCAACGCTAAGCAGCAACGCCAAAACAACAAGGAAGGCTGTGAGCAAGATTTTTTTCCTCCGTTTCTGGGGCCAAAACCTCAAGGGCATTTCCTCCAGGCGGGGGGTTGGCTTGCAGATTGGGCGTTAACGTTTTTTGGGTATAGAATGAAATTCTCCATCTAATTCACGTTCCTTGTTTTCAAGGTGAGGCAGTTCTCTGTATAAACGGTGACGCACGATGCCTATACACCAGAGGTGAACAACCAACCCGTTTGGCTCGTTGGCGGCTGAAGCGGGTTTCTGGGGCAGAACAAAATCGGAGTGCCCTCACGCTGTTGCTCCAAAAAATCTATACCCCCTTATAAATAGGGTCTATGTTTGTGGGTGCAGTTGAGCCTATGCCCTATTCCACTGCTGCAGGGCGGCAAACATAGAAATTAGGCTCCGCCGAACCATTTAGCATACCAAGCCTCAAACATCGCAAGCCGCTCACGCTGATAAGCCGCCTCATTCTCTTCACGCAGGCAACTGGTAAGCTCCAGGTTATGTGCAAGCTCCGCTTTCGCCTCGGATAACGCCGCCTCCACGTCGTCGAGCATGTCGTTGCCGCCCGATGCATAGTCGGTTTTGGCTTGGCGCAGAAAACCCCGTTTCCGCTTGATTAAATCTTCAAATTTGCCCTCACTCATAAAGTTCAACTCAGATTTGGTTTGCTGATGATTGCTTGTTATATGAATCTTTCTTATCCACCCAAACCTTACCTGGAAACCGTTTGGACGCAACAGAAATAAGAGGGCTAACCTGTCTATCATAGAATAAAGGAGGCGGAAAGTATGGTTTTTGAAAAGGCAGCTCAAACCCAAGAAATCCCAATTGGACAAAGCAAAGCCGTTAAATTCGCAAACAAAGAAGTCCTCATAGCGAACGTGGATGGCGTATACTACGCGATAGGCAACGTCTGCACGCATATGGGCGGCAACCTCTCCAAGGGGAATCTGCAAGGCAACATCGTCACGTGTCCGCGGCATAAAGCCCAATTTGACGTAACCAGCGGCAAAGTCGTTTCGCACCCAAAAATTCCTTTAATGCACCCGAAAATAGCTGACCAAGCAGTCTACAAAGTAAAAGTGGAAGGCACAGACATCCTGCTCGAACAGATTTAGCCCAAGCGTTTTAACTGTGGCTTCGCTCGTAGTGGTAGAGGTACTCCTGCGCGTAGCCCGCGTAGCATCCAAAATAGCCGCGTGCCCAGTCGCCGATTTTCTGGTACTCGCCATTAGTCAACGTTTGGCGGCTCTGAAGCCTCTTCACAAAGTCAGATGCAAGCTTATCGGAGTAATATTTCAGGATAACCCGTTTCACCCAGACATCCACTGGGAACGCCTCGGTTTTATCTAGGGAAAATAGCGTCACGCAATCCGCCACCTTCAAGCCGACGCCTTGGAATTCAAGCAGCTTTCGGCGCGCTTCAAGGTAAGGCAGCTTCCTTAGGCTGTTGAGGTCAAGGTTTCCATCATGGATTTTTTTTGCGGTAGCATGGACATATTTGGCGCGGAAGCCTAAACTGCATTCCCGCAGGCTGCTCTCGCTGGCATGCGCCAGCTTCTCGGCTGTGGGGAACAGGTAGAATGTTTTGCCGTCGAACATGCGTTTCTCGCCGTATCTTTGGGATATTTGCTGGAGCATATGTTCAATTGCTGGGATGTTCTTTTGGATTGAGCAGATAAAGCCGATTAGGCAGTTCCAGGGTTCCTGCCGCACCAGCCGCAGCCCAACGTATCGCTGCAGCGCAGAGTGGATGTTTGGGTCATTGTCGATGACGCCGCCTATTTCGGCTAAATCGTCATCTAACCTGAAGTACCACCGCACAAACCCCTCATCCACCCCAAAAAACTCCAAAGTGCCGCCGCACTGGCGAATCTTAATTACCTTTTCGCCTACCACGCCATACCACCAGCCATCCAGCTTACTCCAGCGGAACACCTGCCCACAGCACAGCGAAGAATCCAAGTTAAAAGCAGCATCCAACTTCAAAAGCAAAGTTAAGTCTCCATGAATTTTTCGGGTTTAGGAACCTCAGCGGATAAACCGCGGCGCCTTCGCAGGTCAGCTATGACTTCAGCGGCAAGTTTAGGCGGCAGCTTTTCCCAGTGATCAAAAATCAGCTGCCAAACCGCGCGTCCAGAGGTGGCGGAACGCATCTCCTTTGAGAACCCAAAAGTTTCCGCGACGGGTATGCTGCCCTCAATTTGGGTCAGAAGCCCCTTCTGCTCAAACCCGGTGACTTTGCCGCGGCGGATGCTAAGGATTCGGTTGGATTCGCTGGCGAGTTCCTGGGCTACGGTTAGAATGATTTTGTATATGGGTTCCTGCAGGGTAGGCTGGGCGGTTAGGAAGCTGGCGAATATGGCTTTGCCGACGCCATGCATGACCTCCAAGTTAGCTGGTTCAGCGGCGAGTTTTAAGTCGATGAGGTTGACTTGTAGCTTATGGATGGGTTCACCGCACAGGGGACCCCGCGCGCAGGCATACCCAAAACCCGCTTTAAGGGCCTGCAACGCTGCCTCCTGCAGTTGCCCAGCTTTGGTGCTGCAATCCACCAGCACGTTGCCGTGGTCATCACGCAGCAAAACCTCGCCGTCCACACCCTCGGAACCAGCGGATTCAACCTGCACAGAGAAGATGCTCTTCTTATCAGGGCTCCTCGCCAAAGCCGCGGCACCGCGTTTCTGGATGCACTCCATATACATGACCCTCGGCGAAGAAACCGATAGCTCCACGGCGGCTTTAAGCTGGTTGAGGGCGATTTCCAGATGCAGCTCACCCATGCCGCTGAGCAGCACCTCGCCGGTTTGCTCGTTAACGGATGCTCTTAGGTTCGGGTCCTCCGAGGTCAGCCGCAGAAGCCCCGCCTGTAGCACTTCAAGGTCCTGGGGGTTCTTGGGTTCAATAGCCAACGTAACCACAGGCTCGGAAACGTAGCTTATCCCCTCAAAGGGCATAATGTCCACGCTTTCGTCGCCGCCCAGGAGGGTTTCGCCCAACGGCACCTGCCCCGAAAGCAGCAAAGTCGCAAGGTTACCCGCCGACGCCTCCGAAACCTCCTCTCGCAAAGCACCCATTTCCACGTAAACCGTCTTGACCACACTTACCCCATGTGCACCCAGCAAACGCAGAGGCTCATCTTTGCGGATTTTGCCTGAGAACACTCTGCCTGTCGCGTAGGTTTGCTCTGCATCTGATCGGATATGAGTTACAAACATCACGGAAGCGGCATCGTCGCTGCATTCCATCAGCGCCTTGCCGATTGGAGAATCCAGGGAACCATCCCAGATTTTTTCGATGCGGTAAGCCTGCGCCCTCCGCGGATCTGGTACCGCGTTGGTTGCCATTTCAAAGATGGCTTCGTAAACAGGCAGGGTCTTGGAGAGCTTTAGATGCTGAAGGTTCCTGTAGGCGCCAACTACGTCAATGAACTTGACGCCGCGCCGCTTTGCCATATCCAGCGTGAAGCCCCAGCCATGCAGCGCCGAACCGAAAGCCACGGTGCCGCCGGATGCGCTGACTTTCCATTGGCTTCTATAGGGCTCTTGGGCATAAAGCTCGATTTGGTCGTTAAAGGCGCCGATGAGGTGGTCAAGTTTGCGCTGGATTTCCCGCTCGCTAAGCTGAAGCTCCGTGATTAAGCGATCCACCTTGTTTATGAACAGCACGGGGCGCACGCGTTCTTCTAGTGCTTGGCGGGTGAGGATTTCGGTCTGCGCCATAATCTCCTCCACCGCATCCACCACCACGACCGCGCCATCTATAACCCGCAGCGCCCGGGTGACTTTGCCAGTGAAATCCACATGCCCCGGGGTATCCACCAAGTTGATTATGTAGGGTACAGTGTCTGCATTGTAGAGTAGGGTTATGTTGGCGGTTTTTATGGTGATTTTGCGTTTCTGCTCCTCCTCAAGGTAATCCAGCACCCGAGCCGTCCCCGCCATCTGCGGCGAAAGCAGCCCAGCGCCTGCCAGTAGCGAATCCGCCAAGGTGGTTTTGCCGTGGTCGATATGCGCGATTATCCCTATGTTTCGGATGCGCTCTTTGTGGTTCATGAGCGCCTGAATCTGGGGGGTTTGCTTAAACCGCGGCATACATACGCCTTCAGGACAGGTTTAAGTGGCTACTTTGTGGCTTTTATGTTTTAACTAAACATATGCTGAATTAGGCTCCGGGGACTCCGCTCCGCGTTTGCCCAGCAGTTTAGCTGTCTGCAGAAAATAGGCGAGGGCTGAAAAAACCGCTGCCAGGCATAGCGGCGCATAAAGTGTGGAGGTCAGCAATCCATCACTTAAGCCATTGCCGCCTATTACTGAGCCAGAGAACGCCTGGGAATAGATTAAGTCAACCGCCAACAGGGACAGGGGAACATACACCAGCGTCAGCAACAGTGCGGGCAAGAAGCGTCTCCGCAGGGCAGAGAAGGATTTTGGATAAACACTTAGGGCAGCCGAAACCCCGCTGACAAGAAGCGCAAAAAGAAACGGCAAACCAGCCACGCCCTCCTCTACGGGGCGACAGAGAAGAAACGCCAAAATCACCGACACAGCCAGGCCAGATGCGAATCTTTTAGCAGAAAACCCCTGCCTAAAAAACAGCGCCGCCGCGGCTAAAGCGGCACATAGGGGGATAACGGCTCCCAGTAGGTCTATACCCACAGTCTGCGATAGCGCAATAGGCGCATAAAGCGGATATGCGTTGAAGTGATCTGAGAAGGCTCCGACGGCTGCTATACCCAGCACCGCTAAAACGATGCCCAGCAATGATGCAAGGATGCCTTTGAAGTATACTTTGACGTCGATGTTAGCATGCATAGGCTTCAATTAGTTTTGGTGTTGGAGGTATAATTGGGTGAGCACGTAACTTTACCCACACCCAGTGTGCTGCATCGGAAGGCTTTTTTCTAATTAACCCCATCATTCCATGAGCGCTCATGCTAAAACCCGTCAAGGTGCCAACAGGGGAACTGCAACATGACCCCTACGCCTCAGTTATATGCTACCCCAGATCAAACCCCGGCCAGATCCAAATGCGCCTTGAAGAACTTGCCACGCTCGGCGTGGACGCCGTGGAGTTTTCAGGCACCTCCTCCGCCTTCGCGCTGCCTGTTCTGGGCAAGGGCTATGTCGGCATCGTTGCCGTGGCTTATAGGGCGGGGGTGCGGTTGGCGCTTAAGATGCAGCGGGTCGACTCAGAACGCGAAAGCCTCATGCGGGAAGCCGAGCTGCTGCGGATGGCTAACTCGGTGGATGTGGGGCCACGGTTCGTCGGGGGCACCCAGCATTTCCTGCTTATGCAGCTAATCGGCGGCGGCTCCTTTGAGGGGTGGCTGAAAACTCACATCGATGCCACTGCCGTGCGCAGGGTTGTCTTGGAGGTTTTGGAGCAGTGCTGGCGCCTCGACACAATCTGCCTTGACCACGGCGAACTAAGCAAAGCCCCCAAGCACCTCCTCATGGACATCGCGGATAAACCCTTCATCGTGGATTTCGAGACCGCCAGCACAACACGCAACGCCTCCAACGTCACCTCTGTTTGCCAGTACCTGTTCCAAGGCAACAGCGAAGCCTGCAAAGCCCTAGCGCAGGTTCTGGGACCAAGGCAAAGAATCGAGCTTGTGGAGGCACTGCGCCGCTACCGCAGAAACCGAGACCGCGAAAGCTTTGAAGAACTGCTCAAACTCTGCCTGCAGAGCTAAGATTATGTGTCAGGGTATGCAGGATCTGTTGGTTCCTTAGGGATTAAGCCGTGGAGTAATAGCCTAACAGCATATTGAAGTGAGCTAAGAGCTGAACTTAAAGCTAAGATAGGCTGCCTGAGCCTTTTATGTTTGAATAATTTACGTTTTTCATTTAACTAAGCCCTAAATTTTTAAGTATGCAGCCTCAATTGTCAAGGAAAGGCCTGAGTGAAAGCCATGCGGAGAAACAAGCGTAGAATCGAATCCAAATCATCCATGACGGCAAGCTATATGTGCCTAACAAGAGCCGCCTCCTTCAAGGATGAAAGAGAATGCTACAACAGCCCTGACAACATCGCCTATGAACTCACCCCCAGCTTTTTAAGATCCATCATCAAATCTAGACTGCTGTTTAAGGCCTTTTGCAGACGTTATTACGCCAAAGGCTCATATGAATACGTAATAGCCAGAACCAAATACTTCGATAACGCATTTGAACAGGCGTTGATGCAGGGATTTGACCAAATTGTGGTCTTCGGCGCTGGTTTCGACAGCAGAGCAATCCGCTTCAACGGAATCAATAAGCTAACAAGAATTTTCGAAGTAGACGCCCCCAAGACCCAGCAGGAAAAACAAATGGGGCTCAAGAAAAGAAGCATCTCGGCTCCTGAGAGCCTGGTTTATGTGCCGATTGATTTTGACAAGGAACAATTGGCTGAGAAAATGCGGCAAGCCGGCTTTGCAAGCGACAAAAAGACGCTTTTCACTTTTGAAGGCGTAACCATGTATCTAACTCAAAGCGGCATTGAAGACACCTTCCAGTTTATCTCGGAGGTTTCTGCTGAAGGCAGCATATTAGTGTTTGATCATATCTACTCGGGGGTTCTGCGTGGCGAAAACAAGTATTTTGGCGAGGAAGGTATGGCTGACAGTGTTGCTAAGGTGGGTGAGAACTGGCAGTTTGGGCTCGAAGAAGGCGAAGCCGAGCAATTTGTCGGCAAATTCGGATTTAGCCTCAAAGATAACTGCAACGCCGAGCAGTTGACGGAGCGATATTTTAAGAATTCAAAGGGCGAAATAGTTGCAAAAATAAATGGCACCCACGCCATCGTGACAGCTGTTAAAACATTTAAGGAAAGAAAATAGTTAGGCGACTACCTCGTTTAGCCGCTTCTGCTTCACAGCCTCTTTAAGCTCCACCGCAATACGCCTGCCCATATACATGTTCTCGCCATAACGCAGATACGCATAGGGGGAGGTGCCGATGCCCACATTGGTGCCTGCGACTATGCGCGCGGAGATTTCGAAGGTGTAGATTTTTGCCTCGTCGGTTATGACGGTTTCCAGGCAGAAGGGCCCGATTATGCCGGGGGGCGCAAGCTCCTTGGCTTTTTTGTGGACGTTGTCGCCCATCCGTATCACCTCAGGCAGCAGCGACTCGCGGAGCACGATGGGGAAGTTGCCGACGACCGTGTAGGTGGGGTTTATGTCGATTTCAAGCTGTTGGCTAGCAGGGATTTTGCCGATGCTATCAACTGCGGATTCGTAGCGGCGATCCATCCCGAGGAGTTCCACGTCATCGTTTATGATGCTGCTAAAGTAGCTGGGGTACACGTTTACGCCTAACGCGTATTCCTGCAGATGTACCGTTTCAAGGTCCGCTTTAGTTAGCATACCGCGTTTGAGCATTTCGTCGGCTTTCTTGTAGAAGCCCGCGGGGGAGTTAGCAAGGAAGTAGCCTCTGCCGCCCTTGGCGCCCTGCAGCTTAGCGATGACGAGGCGGTCAATGTCCTGGGGGGATTTGAAAACCGCGGGCAGCCGCAGCCCAGCCTGTCGTAGCCATTCCTCTTGAGATGTGCGGTTGGCTTCCCAGTGGAGCAGCTGGCGGTTTCCCATCATGGGCACGTGGAGGCTGTCGGTGAGTTGCTCGGTGCTCAAGTAAGCGGTGAAGCTGCCGTGGGGAATCAATACGACGTTTAGTTTGCGCAGCCGCTCCTGCAGGGCGGGGCTGAGGAGCTCAGTGAAGTCTTTAACGATTATGAGTTCGTCGACGAGGGGGTACTTCTGGTACATGATGGCGTCTTTTTCTTTGCAGATGCACACCGTGCGCATGCCCTCTTCTTTGGCGCCCTTAAAAATATTGAGCGAGCTATGGCTGCCCAGGGTGCCGACTGCAAGTTTCTGCTGGTCATATTTCTCGATGATTTTGCCGATAGCTGCGCTGTCAATCATTTTAAGTAACCACTTCAGCTAATCTATGCTTGCGAACTGCACGCTTAATCTCCATGGCAACGCGTTTGCCTGGACCAACCTCGACGCCGTACTTGTACTTCATATACGGCGAGGTAGGCTCCACGCAGGGGCAGCCGGGCACGCGGGGGCTCACGTCGAATATGCGGAACTGCAGGTCCTTGGTGACGGCGCCCTGCAACGCAAAGAGCCCAATCATTCCGGGTGGGAACTCGCGGCGGCAGATGGATACCCATTTTTCTCCTGCCTCAAACACCTTCTCAAGCTGGCTTTCCCTCATCGTGACGCCCATATGGCCGATTTCGATGTTCTGGGTTGCAACGTTAAGTTCCAGCTGCTCGCGGGCGGGCAGATCTAGGACGCCGTCGAGGTCGGTTTGGACGCGGCGGTCAAAGCCAAGCAGGTCGATGTCGTCTGTTAGGGGCGAGTAGAAGTAGTTGGCGTTGAATTTGGCGCCCAGCACATATTCCTCGATGACGGATTCCTCCAATGCCTCGCGGGTTATGATGCCTGCGTCTATGCGCTTTTTGGCTTCCCGCTCGTATTCCTCTGGCGTGGAGGCATAGAAGAAGGCGCGTTCGATGCTGCGTCCCTTCTCGGCGACTTTGACAATGACGGGGCAGTTAATGTCCTTGGGTGATTGGAAGGCGCGTGGTATCGCGATGCCTGCCTCTTTGAGGAGCCACAGCTGGTTCTTAGGTGCGGTGCGTTCCTCGGTTTTCAGCAGTGCCCGACTGCCCATGAGGGGCACAGCGAATTTCTGCTCAATTGCGTCGTAGCCGGCGTACACGCTGAAGCTGCGGTTAGGCACAAAGATCGTGTTTAGGTTTTGGAGTTCCTTGACGGTTTCGGGGCTGGTGATGTCCTTAAAGTTATCTAAAAAGATGAACTTGTCGAAGACTTCGCGATAGTATCGGGCGTAGGTTTTTTCTCGTCCGTTCTGGCAGACCACGACGGTTTTGAAGCCCTCCTGCTTGGCGCCTGAAGCAATCTCCAGCGCGGAGTGGCTGCCAAGTACGCCAATGCGGATTTTCTCAGGGTTATAACCATCGATTACCTGCTTGATTTGCTCTTGCATATTCATGCTTTCTCACCCATATACTCCTTGTAAACCTCAATTATAGTGGCAAGCCTTGGCACCTTAAAGATTGGTTTGCCGCTCATCTGGTTTGCCACTGCCATGTACATGTCGCTTATTATTCTTTTAAGTTTGGGGTCCAGTTTAGGCGGAGGCGACTTCACCAGCGACTTCCAATCCGCAAGGCCCCTGGCTTCAGCATCCTTTTTCGCCTGCTCAACCTCAATGTACCATGCGGTTTTCTTGTAGAATTGCCTTGCGATTTCCTTGCTAACATGCACACCGCCAAAGGTGAAGCGGCATTCATCCAAAGTGCCCAAGACATCGACTACCATGAGCTGCCGCATATCGTTGAAGGCTAACTCGATTTTACCGTCCTCATTCTTCAATCCCGCGTTAGATGCGGCTTCTGTTATGACTTGGTCGGCTCTGAGCAACACGGTTTTGACGTCGCAAAGTTCACTGTCGGTTAAACCAGAGATTTTCTGTGCCTCCGCCCACGTGACGTAGCGGTCGGTTTCCTCGAGCTTAGTGGACACGTCAAAGATGGGTTTCTGGAGGGTTTCGCCGGGCTGGGGCTGATGGTCAAGACCTAAATCCGCTAAAGTAACTTTCCCCGCGGCTAAACGCTTGAAAACCGAGGAGCCCTCGGGTAATCCGTTGCGGTAGATGATTTCCAGTGGTATAAGGCAGTTTTTCAGCTGGGCACTGTATTGGCTGTAGTCATGAACTATTCTGCATGCTTTTACCCTGATTTTGGGGCGATAAACGTTGACCAACGCCACCTCCATGATGCTAGAGGCTTCCGTGAGTTCATCGAGGCAGACCGCTTTGCCGGCTTGGTTGACGAGGCCGCGGTAGTGGGTTTTCACGCCCAGCTTTTCTAGCTGCTCAAAGCAGTATGCCCCCATCAGGCAGAGCGCGGCGCCTTTGCCTTCTATGTGATCAGGCATTTCGCCCCAGTCAAAAACGCTGTATCGGTCGCTGAAGAGGAATCTGCCCGTGCCCATGGCTGCTTGGGCGGGTTTGGTTATTACCTGAAGATCTTTTACGCTGCCCATCTGTTTTGCCTCAATGCTTGATATTCTGGGTTTGCCTTTATATCGCTTTATCTGTCTGCGCCAACAAACCTTTGCTGCTGCATGCTTGTGCCTTGCCGCGCAACAAGAAGTTATGATGCAAAGCGGCTCTATAATCTTACAAATGTTTAATGAAAATGGAAACAACCGCAAAGCAAGCAAAGGTATTTATCCATAACGTTGCCGAATGAGCTAAGTATTCAAGAGCTAAATGGAGCGGCGGAAATATGTCTGTACAGGAACAGGTTGCGACGACGCAAACCAGATTCAATTCTTCAACAACAACTCCGCTGGAGCTGTTGCCTAAACGGTGGTTCTGCGCTGGCCTTGAATCGTCAGGTAAAACATTTAGGCAAGAATCCGAATCACCCCTCAATTTTCAGGAGATTGTTAACCGCTCAGTTGTCACATGGATTGACTATATCACCGACGACCCAGCTAAGGATTTACCGATGGTTGCTGCGGAGCTAGGTTTTAGCGAAGCCTTCATCACTAACCTGTCAGGCTGCGACCAACTAAATTACTCCGATTTTGACACGGAAATGTGGCTCACTTTTCCCACTATACAGATCCGGGGAAACGATGTTATCCCCCATCAGCTCGTAATATTAATTAAGAAAAACCTGATTTTCACTTTCCATGTTCGCCTCGTGGATAAGCGGTTCCTTAGGCTTAGACGGTACTCTGAGACTTTTCTTAGGAAAATCCCCCTGGATTTGAAGCCTGAGGATAAACTCACGGTTTTGCTGTCCCGTATTCTGGAAGCTAACAACGACAGTAACTTTAGGCATTTGCGGATGATTGAGGAATTCGGCGACGAATTAAACAAGGACTTGATGGATAAAGACGTTGATAAATCGACTTTGGGCCCAAAGATTTACTTGATGAAGCATGCCCTCATCGTTTACCTGAATTCGCTATGGGAGAGCGTTGATGTGCTGCAGGGTATCCGCTTTGGCGATGCTGAATTGTTAACCGATGATCCTAAACTGGTTAACATGTTCACCGGCATGGTTGAGCAGGTGAAAAGCCAGATTGCACTTTCCGAGCACATGTCCGAGGTTCTGGCGTCAGGCATCGAGGCCACCCAGGCAATCTACAACAACCAATTAACCATAGCAAACAACCAGTTGACGGTTTCCAACAACAAGCTAACCCTGCTTAATAATCGTCTCTCAAAAATCGTGGCGTACCTCACCATAATCGGGACCGCTATTTTGATTCCTAACACGATTGCCACTGTTTTAGGTAACTCGGTTTGGGTTTTAGGACCTGATTTTCTGCCTGCCTATTTGGTGCTGATGGTGGGCACTACCTTGGTTGGCAGTTTTATGATGTGGGCCTGGATTAGGAAAACGGGTCTGATGATTAAGGAGCCGGAACCAGCAACGTAGAAGTAGTGCTTGGCGCCAGTCATAGTTTAGTTATGTATGGTGAAAAATGCGGCTGCGTTGCATCCACCAAACAAAATCAGCTCAAATCTGCAGATAAGCTATTTTTAGGCGAAGCCTTGACGAAGGTATCTCTATATGCAGAGAAGGGTCGGCGGATGCTCATCAGGCGTCTGCGTTTTGTGGCTATATATAAGGGGGGATAGGCGTGGCAGAGCAAGCCAGAGCCTGCGTGCAAACAACCTCAAAGACAACGAACACAGAAGCAAAGATGCAGGACCTCTGCAACCTGGAAACCCGCCTTTATGCCGCTTGGAAACTCAGAAGGAAAACCCGCAGCGCCAAAATCGGCAAAACAACCACCAGTCCAAACAGCGCCGCCGTCAACGTCATCACCCTAAGCGCCTTGCTGATGTCTTGATGGGAAATTCTGCCGTGGTCGTCGCCGAGTGTGTAGTATCCCTGCTTTTCAAGCTGAATGTTCAGGGCGCCCGCCATCGCTGAAATCGTGAAGCCAGCGTTGGGGCTTGCGGTCTTGTGCTTGTCACGCTGCAGAATTCGCCATGACTCATGCCAATTCAGGCGCAGCATCGCCGCCGCAGGCACCATCAGATAAGCTGTTATCCGCGCGGGAAGCCAGTTGGTGAGAGTATCCATTTTTGCGCTAAACCAGCCGATGTTACGGAACTCCTCATTCTTGTAGCCCACCATCGAATCCAAAGTGTTGATTACGCGGTAAGCAAAGGCGCCGGGGACACCGAAGAGCGCGAAGAAAAAGAAGGGCGCCGTGATGCCGTCAGTGGTGCTTTCCGCAATGGATTCGACGGCTGCAGATATGATTTGGCGCTCGTTTAAGCTGTTGGGGTCCCGGCGGACGATGTAGGGCAACCATTTGCGTGCGCCATCTATATCCCGGTTTTTCAATGCGGCGGCTATGGGTTTTGTGTATTGCCCCATGCCAGAGATGGCGAAGGTGGCCTTAAACAGAACTGCCCCGACAACTATGTAGAGTACTTCGCCGTAGGGGAACGGCAGGCTTCTGAGCCAATAGAGCAACACGAAAACGGGCGATGCCGCAATCAGCATTATGGCGACTGCCATCAAGACGCCGTTGGCTTTCTCCCGACGCGGGTTAGGGTGCTTGGCGTGTTTTTTGAAGAAAGTTATCAGTTTCCCGATGGCTATGGTGGGGTGGATGCGGTCTGGGTACTCGCCTAAAGTCAAGTCGAGAATAAATGCTAAGGCAAAAATCAACGCGGAATCCAAAAACCAGGAGAAATCAAAGGCAAACATGGCTAAATCAAACCGACTTTAAAGCCCTCTTGAACGCCTCGATTAAATGTGTATTCTCCAAGTGAGTTTTCACCGCTACCCTGATGTAGAACTCGTCAAGCCCCCTAAAGGAGGCACAGTCCCGAATCAAAATGCCCTCTGAGAGCATCTTCTGCTTTAACGCAGCCGCCGTTACGCCTGCCTCATGGATGTCTATGAAGAAGAAGTTGGCGTCGGGGAACTCGAATTTGAACCCTTGGAACTTTGATAGCTGCTCTGCAAGGTACGCCTTTTCTTTTTGGATAAGAGCCTTTGTCACCGCCAAATGCTCCTCGTCGGCAAGCGAGGCAGCCGCAGCCGCCTGGCCCAGACAGTTGATGTTCCAGGGAATCTTGGCGCAGAGCAGAACATTAGCGATTTCCTTGCTGGTTACTCCGTAGCCGACGCGTAGGCCTGTTAAGCCGAAGATTTTGGTGAAGGACCGCAGCACAAACAGGTTAGGATACCTGTCAAGGTGATAGATCATGGAGCGTTCTTTTTCGTCGTCGATGAATTCCAAGAAATCCTCGTCGAGGAACACCAAGACATCCCGCTGCAAGGCGGTTTCAAGTACATCGGTGAGGACTGGCTGGGGGATGAGTTTGCTTGTGGGGTTGTTGGGGTTGCAGAGAAACGCGATTTTTGCATCTGCCAGTTCCCGCTTGAATGCTTCCGCGTCAACCTGCAAGCTACTGGATAATTTGACGAATTTGACCTGTTGCCCAGTTTTGTGCACCGCCGCCTCGTATTCGCCAAACGTCGGCGCGGACATCAGGGCTTTTTCGCCGGGTTTAAGGAAGGCTTCAGCGAAGAGGTACATGAGCTCGGTGGAGCCGTTTCCCATGACAAGGTTATCCTTAGTTATGCCGGCAAAGCGGCTGGCGATTGCCTCTCGTAGCGCATTGGAGTTTGAATCGGGGTAAGCCGCGATTTCGCTAAACGCTGCCTTGGCGGCGTCGAGGGCTTTTTGGGATGGACCCAGTGGGTTGACGCTGGAGCTGAAATCCAAAATTTCCGTGATGCGGCGACCCGTTTGCTGTGCTGCACCGTAGACTTCTGCGCCGTGGGGACAGGGCTTTAGGTGTCTTACATTATCCTTAACTAAGCTTTCAATAGACTTCATTGTGTTCCCTTTGCACGCCGCTAAACTACTGCTTCCTTTTTCACGTAATCATATAAAGGTTTAGTTGGCTGTTGCAACTGATTGGTATCGGCTGCAAAAGCCTTTTTCATCTGGGCCCAGATGATACTAGACAGAGGACCT
Source organism: Candidatus Bathyarchaeota archaeon (assembly GCA_026014735.1). NCBI lineage: Archaea > Thermoproteati > Candidatus Bathyarchaeota > Candidatus Bathyarchaeota archaeon. The sequence continues at coordinate 303,998 of JAOZHT010000003.1, read as the reverse complement.
GAGAAGTTGAAAGTAGCAGACGAAAAACATACGCGTGAAGCATTAAAAGACATGATTGCACAGCGAAGCCCCAACGTGCCCGTTGAGGAGGTTTTGGTTATTTTCTGCGAACGCTATGGGCTCTCGATGGAGACATGTAGGAAATTCTATGCGGAGTTAGTGGTGAAGGGCGAAATAGAGGAAAAATAACTTTAAGGTGCCCTTGACAGATTACTTGCGGGGGCTCACTTTGAAGGAACTTGTCTTCGTGGGGTTAGGGTTAAACGATGAATGCGGCATAACAGTTAAGGGCTTAGAGGAAACCAGAAGCGCCGACGCCGTATTCATGGAAACCTACACAAGCCGCATGCCCGACTTCTCGATGGAGCATTTTGAGGCGATGTGCGGCAAAAAAATCCAGCTTATCCAGCGACGTGCCCTTGAAGAGGAAAACGGCGCAGTTATCCTGAAAGCCGCCCAAGCAGGAAAAGCCGTGTTTCTGGTGCCCGGCGACCCCTTCATCGCCACAACCCACATCACACTGCGCATCGACGCTCAGAAGCAGGGTATCGCCACCCGCGTGGTCCACGGCATATCCATCATGTCGGCGATTGTGAGCCTCTCGGGGCTTCATAACTACAAATTCGGCAAAACCGTCACCGTGCCCTTCCCAGATAACTTCTCAGAAACCCCCTACAACGTGATTGCGCAGAACCGCCAGCTGGGCCTGCATACGCTGTGCCTTTTGGATCTGCGGGCGGCTGAAAACCGTTACTTAACAATCAACGAGGCCTTGCGGTTGCTTTTGGAGGTTGAAGCTAAACGGGGGCAGGGCGTTTTGACATCGGATACGCCTGCTTTGGGGATTGCAAGGGCCGGCAGCGATAACCCCGCTCTCAAGGCCGATTTTGCGGGGAAGCTGGCAGCTTTTGACTTCGGCGAGCCCCCTTTCAGTCTCATTATCCCGGGTAGCCTGCATTTCATGGAGGTTGATGCCCTCATCGCCTTTGCCGAGGCGCCAAATGAGTTTAAGAGGTTATCGCGTTGAGCCTAGAGTTTCTAGTCAACAAATACGTTGGTTCAGCCGAAAAAGTGTTCCTGGAACTAAAACGCACCCAGCCCCCCCTATTGGTAAGTGAGGAAACTGTGACAGAGGTGTTGGCTTGGGCAAGCGATTACCTTAAGGATGCAAAGTATTATAAGGCGCAGGGCAAGCTTGAAACCAGCTTAACCTCGGTGGCTTATTGCGAAGGGCTACTGGATGGTTTGCGACTGATGGGTGCAGTGAAGTTTGAATGGCCGACAAGGAAAGACAACGAAAAGTAGTGCTGGCAACCGGCGTCTTTGACCTGCTTCATCTGGGGCACGTAAGGTTTCTGGAAGACGCAAAAAAAGCAGGGGGCCAAAACGCTAAGCTGGTGGTGCTTGTTGCCCGTGACAGCACCGCGGAGAAGCTTAAGGGCAAAAAACCCATCATGCAGGAAGACCAGCGGCGCGCATTGGTTGAGTCACTTAAGGTTGTTGATGAAGCAGTTTTGGGATATGAGGGCTTAGATGTCGGCGAAGTCATAGAAAAAATCAGCCCTGACATTATTGCTTTAGGCTGGGATCAGGCTGACATGCAGGAAAAAGTTGCATCTTACCTTTCTGTGCATAAACTGCCCATCAACGTTGTTCGGGTGGGCAAATTTGAGGAGAACTCTTTAGATAGTTCCACAAAGATTAAACAGAAAATAATCGATAAACTCACCAAGCATTGATGCCGCCATGGACTGCCAAAAGTATCGACCCACCTACATACTCATTGCCTTAAACGTGGCTATCTACATTGCAGGCGCAATTGTAGGCGGCGACGCCTTAACCACAGGCAACAGCGTCGTTTACATATGGGGGCAAGTTAACGCCTTAGTGTTTGAGGGTGCCTACTGGCAATTATTCACCTCTATGTTCATCCACGCATCCATCTTTCACTTAGTGGGCAACCTGCTGTTTCTACTCATCTTTGGCTTACGCGCCGAAGAAATGTTCTCGCTGCCTGAATACTTAGCCATCTACCTTCTGGGTGGTTTAGCGGGCAGCGCGCTCTCGCTGGTGTTTGGACCATACTTTGTTTCGGTGGGGGCCTCAGGCGCAATCTTCTCGCTTTTCGGCGCAGTCGTAATCTACGATAGACGCTCAGTTAGGCAATCTATACTTGGCGGCTTGGTGTTTGCGTTCTTCTTGTTCTTCATAAACATCGGCGAAAACGTCAACATCCTAGCGCATCTGGGCGGATTAGTTTTCGGCTTGGTCCTCGGCTACATCATCGCTTCAAGACGCAAACCCCACCAGCAGTACTCAGCGGAATTCAAGTACCGAAATACGCCCTTCTAAAAGCTCACTTTGAGGTGTGGATTTCAACTTTAACTTTGGCGCCGTCTTTGAGCCCCAGTTGCTTGCGCAGGCAAACAGGCGCGATTATCTCCAGAACCGAGGCATCGTAGTGGCTGCGCAGCGCCGTCACCAAGGCGCCTTCGATTTTGCCTCCGATTATAGCTGGGTAGCATTTGACAAGGCCGAAGCTTCGGTCTTCTCCCTGGAAACCCATGACTTCCACGGCGGGGTAAGTTTCCAGCTCCGTTCGAGTCTTGATGTCATAGTCCGAAGTTAACTTTACGTTGAGGGTGCCGGGGTAGGGTTCAAAGCCTATTTTTTCCACGATTTGTTTTTTGTAGTCGGGTTTTGAGATGTAGTAGGCGCCTTCACCTAAACCAGTGAACACTGTGCCTTCTAAAGTTACAGAGGGCGGGTATGCTTTCTCCATAAGCAGTTTAAGGCTGGAGTAAATTTTCTGCAGTTCAGATATGCCCTGCTCCTTGATTTCGATGAGGCTGCCATCCGGAGTGATGTTTCGGCTGATCCAATCCATCCGCTCCAACTCTATAAGGTAACGAGATGCAGTCTGCTGGCTGATATCTAGCTTCTTAGCTAGGTACTCGGTTGAGATCTTGGCGGTTCGGTTATAAGCGCCCATCTCAGCGAGTTTTAGGAGCATAAAGAGATGCTGCCACTGCTGCTTTGCTGTCACGCTCAATCCCAGCATTTAGAAGAGGGCGGTTGCATATTTAAGCGGCTCGAAACCAAACCGCCTAAATCCAGCCGTCAACACAGTAAAGATTGCATGAAACCACAAGCCACAGCTGACGTTTTCGACGAAATGGGCGCTTACTGGGCGGAGATCGCCGACAAAAACCAGACCAGCCGCCAGCTGCAATTCCTCATGGGGCAACTTTGCGGCGTCGGCGGGGCTGTGCTGGATGTTGCCTGCGGAACAGGACGCCACACGGGTCCCTTGGCGGGGGCCGGCTTTGACATTGTGGGCTTGGATACGTCACGTAGGCTGCTTGGATTGGCTAGGCAACGCAGCCAGGGCGCCGCATTGGTGCTGGGGGATATGCGTGCTTTGCCTTTCAGGGCGGGGGCGTTTGATTTGGCGGTTAGTATGGATACCAGCTTCGGCTATTTGCCCACCCGTGATGCGGACCGGCAAAGCCTAACCGAGCTGCGGCGCGTGCTTCAGCGGGGCGGCAGGTTTGTTTTGGATGTTTTTAACCGCGAACATCTCATCCGCAGATATCCCCGCCGTAAGCAGCTCAAGTGGCTGATGCTGCCTCTGCTGCTGAAACTCAACAGTAAACGGCTGCTTTTTTGGGCTTATCGTTGGCTCGAGTACCCGAGTTTTCTGCTGCTCCAGAAACGCACGGTGAGCGAGGAGGGGGGATGGCTCTGCGATTTCTGGGTAGTTTATGATCTGGCGAGTGGGCATCTGCTGAAGTTTAGGCACAGGGTACACCTGTATGGGCTTGGCGAGTTGGAGGAAATGCTTGAGGAGGCGGGTTTTGCCGTGCAGAAAACTTGGGGAGGCTACGGGATGGAGCTTTGGGGTGCGGATTCCTCCCGCTTGATTCTGCTCTCGGCTGGGAAGTGAGTTTTCAGGCTCAATTCTTGGTTTATCGCATAAAAGTTATAAGTTGCCGAATTGAGTGTTGATTTGGTGTAATTCATGAACGCTTGGAAGCTTCGCTTTTCAATGGTTGCCACCTTAGCAGCCATCTTCGGGTTAACCACGCTGGTTTTTGCGGTCGTGTTAACCTGGGCAGGTTTTGGCTTGAGCCTCTACGCCATCGCCGCACTTGTTTTAGGATTAAACGTTGTGCAGTGGCTGCTTTCACCCTACCTCGTCGGCGCCATCTATCGCGCTAAAGAACTAAAAGAAGGCGACAACCCCAAACTCCACCAGATGGTCACGGACTTAAGCATAAAAAGCCGAATCTCCAAGCCCAAACTGATGCTGGCGCAGATTCCCCTGCCTAACGCCTTCGCATATGGGTCGCCGTTAACGGGAAACCGGGTTGCAGTCACGCAGGGGCTGCTTAGCAACCTTGACGACGGCGAAGTCGAAGCGGTAATTGGGCATGAACTGGGGCACCTAAAACATCGGGATGTACAGGTTATGATGGCGGTTTCGTTTTTGCCTGCGCTGTTCTATTATATCGGTTATGTGATGCTGCTTCAAGGGATGTTTGGCGGCGAACGCAAAAGTGAAGGCGGCAACAATGCGTTGATTGGCATCGCGTTTATGGCGTTTTCCTGGGTGCTCACGCTATTTACGCTGTATTTGAGTCGCATACGCGAATACTATGCGGACCGCCACAGCGTCCAAATCGTGGAAAACGGAGCCCAGAAACTCTCCACTGGCCTTGTGACCATTGTGGAGGAAAGCAAACGTAACATGCGCCCCCAAAAGGGACAACAGCAGCCTAAAACCAACGGTTCCTACAAAGCACTTTTCATCGCTGACCCCGACCGCGCCGCCGTCGACTCCGCTGAGCTTCACGGCAACAGCAGCTCATATGCGAACAAAGAGCAACTGCTACGCGAAACCCTATCTAGAGAACCAACCTCTGCGGATAGGTTTAGCGAAATCTTCTCGACGCACCCTAACCTCATCAAGCGGTTGCGTGCATTACAGGAACTGAAAGAGAATCCCCCTGCCTAAAACCTGAAGCTTAAATCGGGATGATGATGGTTAAGGAAGGGATTCACCCGTTTTTCCTCGCCGATCATCGTGACTTCGCCGTGCCCCGGATACACCAGCAATCCATCGGGTAACTCGTCGAGGCGCTGCAGCGAACGGTTCATGTCGCTCATGGAGCCTTCAGGGAAGTCTGTTCTGCCGATTCCGCCTGCAAACAGGGTGTCGCCTGTGAAGATGAGGTGCTCGCCTAGCAGGCATATGCAGCCGCGTGTGTGACCGGGTGTATGGAGGACTTTGAGGGTTTCTTTGCCGAATGTTATGATGCTGCCTTCCTCGAGGAGCACGTTTGGCGGTGCGTTGGCGGCGGGTAGGCCTTCGATGAAGTAGGCGTCGAGTTTATGGATGAGGATGGGCACGCAGTATTTTTCCTGCAAAAACCTGTCGCCTTTGATGTGGTCGCCGTGTCCATGCGTGTTTATGATGTATTTTATTTTCAGCTGTGCCCCCTCGATGTACTCTGTTATCTGCTGGGCTTCAGCTTCATAGTCTACGCCGGGGTCGATGATGATGGCTTCTTTGGTGTCGTGACAGCTTGCGACATAGCAGTTAGTTGATAACATGCCGACGGTAAAGGTTTCAATCAACAAGCAAACCAACCCTTCACGACATAAACAAAACAGACTGCTAGAATATAGTATTTTGCCTCATCGAGCAGCATAACACGGCACGCTCATTAAACTCATGGGAAATTTTTACTTGACGTGTCCCTGCTGGCTGACTGTGGCTCTTTAGAAGATGTTGACGCAATAGGCTCTCGCTTGCTCTGCCACGTCTATCCCCCTCTATTTATAGCAACATAGCGCAGACGACTGCTGCTCCACCGCTTCCTCTCCTCCTATAGACCAAAACTCAGTGCTGCAACAAGAAGGTGCGGGCATCGAGTTTGCCGAAGCATCCACAAGAAAGCAACGCCTCAAAACCGCAGCACTGGTTAGTCAAGTTTTCTTGACTGAAGCTTTGGTGGCTGCTCAAGGTTTCTTGACAAAAAAGGCTTTATTTCATAGGCGGATGAGGCATGTCAGCAGTGGATAAGCCGCAATCTGAGGGGTTGTCTGCAAAAATATATGAGTGATTAGCTGCTATGGATGTGCGGGTGATTGGGGATTAAACAGCGAACCTTACTCTGCTTGGTAGTTGTTGCCTTATTCGCCGTTTACCTCTATAACGCGCAGTATGTGCAACCTGCCAGCGCCTGCTATGGACCCCACATAACTGGCGACGTTGACCGCACCGAAGTTAACCTTAACGAAACCATCACTGTCTCGGGCCAAGTCTGCCCCGTCGGCGACAACAAAACCATCCGCATCGCCTTCACACGCCCCGACTATACCTTCATCGAACAGTACTGCCTAACTGACCCCCAAACCGGCAACTTCACAACCACCCAGCAACTGGACATGGCGGGTTACTGGAACATCTTTGTCATCGACGGCCACATCTGCGACCGCCTCTTCGCCCAAGTCACCGACCCCGCCCATCCCGATGCAACTCCGGTTCCCCTCGCGGTTGAACTCAACTATAAACCGAATTACTTGGTTATTGGCGTCAGCGCAACCTTGCTAAGCATAGGTGCAGTCATAACTTACTTTGGTACACGTAACCAGACCCGCAAAATAACTGCGATTCGAACCATGGTGCAGATAGGCTTTGTGTTTTTGATTTTCTTCGGCATATTCATCGATCACTTCAACATGCCGGTTCCCGCCGAGCAGATAGCGCCCCACGAAGTCCTAATCGCCGACAACGTACTGGGCGTGGGCATGCCAGATGGTCTCCCAGTGCCCTTTTTTGCCTGCTACTATCCCTGCGGAAAAACCGTGACCTGTGCGCTCTGGGAACTTCAAACCTACATTTACCCCTTCTTCAACGCCGGCGGAGGCTGGGGTGTACATTATGACGCTTCGGGGCTGGCGCGGTTAGCAGTGGTTTTCGGATCGCTCATATTAGGAGCGGTGGTGCTGGGCAGAATTTTCTGCGGCTGGGTATGCCCGTTTGGGTTATACATGGATTTGATTACGCGGCTGCGCAAGGCATTTAAAATCAGGAAACGCCAACTGTCAGACAAGTCTAGCGAGCGCCTCCATCAACTGGGCTACGTTGTGCTAGCCGTGATTATTCTGCTCTGTGTCCTGTTTGCCTCCCAAACCCTGTTTGGCACGGAGCTTGTGGCGGGCACCGAAAAGGGCGGTTTCGTCTACACATACTATTCAGCGCCGTTCTGCCAAGTGTGCCCCATGAAGCCGCTTTGCATGTTGGCGGAGACAAGCGTTGGGTTGCTGCGTCCGGAATGGTTAGTGGAGGGCACGACGGGGCAGTTTCTACAGTTAGGCTTCTACTTGACATCACTAAACCTAGTCATCCTCGCCATTGTGTCGTTGGCAGCCTTCTTTTTCCGTCGGTCATGGTGCCAAATCTGCCCGCTGGGCGCGTTGATTGCGCTGTTTAACCGTTTCCCACCGTTTAAGTGGATATCGGGGGTGCGGCTGCATAAGGTGGAGGAAAAATGCACCAAATGCGGCATCTGCAAACGCGTCTGCCCCACCCAAGTCGTCGATGTTTACGAGAAGAAAGGCGGCGACGTCGCCAACTCCCAATGCATTTACTGCCTGCGATGCGTGGAGATGTGTCCCCATGCAGATTGCCTGCAGCTTAAGCTGGCGGGAAAGACGGTAGCGAAATCGAGGAACTGGTTAAATAAATCAGACACAATAAGGTTGGAGTGAGAGAGGGAAATGCAGAAACGACTAGCGGTAGGGATTGCGGTTTTGATAGTGGCGGTTTCGCTGCTGATGGGCTTCATATTCGCTGAGCCACAGGTGCAGTCACAGAGTACCCTGCCGGGAAACACATTAATAACCATCCTTATCCGACCCGACGGCAGCATCTCCCCCAGCGATGCACCTATCCAGCGCAGCGGCAACCTCTACACCTTAACCGATGATATTCGGGCAACCATGAAAATCCAGAAAAGCAACATAATCCTCGACGGCGCAGGCTACACCCTAAGCGGCCTCTACAACGGCACCAAAGAGAACGTTTGGATCGTGGGGGAGGGGCCTGATCAGATGCCGCAGAGCCAGGTGGCGACCTACACCATCGGCGTTGATTTGGGTGCTGAAACCGTCGAGGGCATCACCATCCAGAACCTTAACGTCAAAAACTTCAGCATAGGCATGTATGTTTGGACAAAGAACAATACTATAACCCAGAATTGTGTGCAAGATAACATTGTGGGCATTTTGCTGTCGGGGTTAAACAGCACCGTAACCTACAACCACATAGAAAACAACATGCGCGGTCTGTTCTTTGGCTTCAACAACCCCGACGGCGACATCATCCCCTCGGACATAGTTATCAACCACAACAGCTTTCTAAGCAACGATATCCAACTTAACGGGTGCCTCTGCAAAGACTACAACAGCAGCGAACCCCCACACAGCTGGGACGACGGCAAAGAAGGCAACTTCTGGAGCGACTACAATGGCACCGACGCAGACGGCGACGGAGTAGGCGACACCCCCTACGTTGTGGACGTGCTCAATCAGGACACCCATCCGCTTATGTGGAAACCAGCTCAAATCCCGGTCCCCGCCGCCAAAGAGGAAACGCCGGTTTTCCCCACGGAGCTGGCTATTTTTTCGGTGGCGTTTGTGGCTTTAGCTGCGGTTATCACGGTTGCGCTGCGGCTGCTGAGGCGAAAGCGGTAGCTGCGGTACTCTTTTATCTGCAAGCCCCCTTATTTTTTGGTGAAGTGATTTTCATGAAGGTTGTAGCTTTTAATGGCAGCGCAAGGAAGGGCGGCAACACCGCGGTCCTCATCCGCCATGTCCTAGCTGAACTGGAAAAAGAAGGCATCCGAACCGAACTCATCGAGTTAGCCGGGCAGCCCATCCACGGATGCACCGCATGCGGAACCTGCCGTAAACTCAAAAACAAGGAATGCAAAATCGTAAACGACAACGTCAACGCCTACATCAGAAAGATGGAGGAGGCAGACGGCGTCATTTTGGGGTCGCCTACCTATTTTGGGATGATGACGCCTGAACTTAAAGCCCTCATCGACCGCGCGGGGTATGTGGCTATGAATAATGATTACCTTTTCAGGCGCAAGGTCGGAGCCGCCGTGGTTGCGGTGCGTCGGGCAGGCGGCATGACGACTTTTGATGGGATTAACCACTTTTTCCTCATCAGCCAGATGATTGTGCCAGGCTCCCAGTACTGGAACATAGGCGTGGGACGTGCACCCGGCGAAGTCGAACAGGACGCTGAAGGCCTTGAAACGATGGAGACGCTGGGCCAGAACATGGCATGGCTGCTTAAACAGCTAAATACGCCTAAGGGCGAAGCGAACGCTTCATTTTTCAACGCACGCTAAACAAAAAGAAGGAGAACCGCCAAAAGGCGGGGATTTTCTTATTTCATGATGGCTGCGAGGTCTTCGTCTGCGGTTTTGATGGGCATGATGTTGAATTTCTCAATCAGCACCTTGAGGAAATTGAGTGTTATGAACGCTGGCAAGGTTAAGCGTAAGCTTCCAAGTTTTATTGGTGGATGATAGCATTACTTAAAAGAAAAACTGGAATTGCTGCTACGTTACGGACTTCAACGAATTAAAAGTCTCGAACCTGATAATTTTAATAAAATCAATCGCGCTTTAGTCTTTTTTTAAAGAATCTGTAAGCAAGAACAGCATCTTAAAATAGTAAACGAAATCCAATTTTTCTGTCGCGCGCTCACCAGTTTATGAGATGTCTTCTATTTTTCCATAGCGAATGAATACATGTTCTCCATATTTTGGAGAGCCAGCGTTTCTTGGTTCATTGTTAACCCACCCTTCAACACCATCATCATTAATCTGAGTAATAACTACCCACATATGCTCATGACCGAAGCAAGCGAAAACAGCGTGGCAGAATTTCATGTCTTGCTTGGTGAATTTGCCTTTGTTTGAATGTCTTTTTTGGAATTCATCTAAGCTTAACCTTTCAAAACCGCTGCTTTTGTCATAGCGCTCTTGCAACCGTTTCTGTTGCCAAGCTTGCGCGACTTTTAAGCACTCTTTTTGCGTTCGTTCTCCTGCAGGGCAGAGATGCCCAAACAATCTGCATCCATTTTGGGGGTCTATCATTACCGGCATATTTTCAATACAGTGCTCATACGGGCAAAGAGCACCTCCTTCAATTACTTTTTCCTCTTTAGCCGGGTGCATGCAGGTCGAGTGCCCACATATCCAGTTGAAGCATGTTTTGCAACCGGACCAATCTAAATGCGATACTCCCGGGGGTCGAGTGCAATTTGTTGCTTCTGTGTTATTGAGAATTAGTTCATGATGAAAATATCTGGGTAAATCTTCGTCTGCTTGAAGGTGAATCATTTTTGGAATTACTTCAAAAAGTTCACCTTGAAATTCGACCATGGCTTCATTTGAGGAACCAAATAATAATTCTACTGCTATGCAATCTTGGTCGGAGGGGTTCCATTGGATTCCATTTTGGCGGAGCCAGAAAAGATTCCGTTGACCAAGCACTGCATATGTACTATCGCGCAAGTAATTGATGATGTCTTGTGCTCTCACTTCAAGGGTAGACGTTAAGTGTTCTGCAACTGCCTCTTCGTTGGCTCCGTTATGCTGGTGAAAAGCACTCACTGAGCCATCTATAAGAGGCTTAACTAAGTCCATAAAGCTACAAGTAATCCATATGGGGACGGTAATCTTCAAACGTAGACCGAATTGAGATGGAACGCCTTGAAATTCGGCAACAGGATTAATCGACCCTGACTTTATGGCAAACCAAATGAGTGCTGGATTCTTAGTTTTCTTTAATCTCACCATAAAGTCAGTCGCCAACTTAGAATCCCATTTTATCAGCGTTCGAGTGGGTATCCAAAAATCGAACCCGCTGTTTTTCAGTTGTGATTCATAGCGCTCATAATGTTCCACCGATCTAAGGTTTGATGCGTTAGGCAGTGGTGGAGTCTTTGAAAACGAGCGTTCGAAGCATAATCCTGCATATTTAGTTTGTTGAAAATATTGAGTACCTACGTTGTAAAATAGAATATTGTCAATATCGCTTGGTTCTCTTTCAGGAGAAATGTAAATTGCATGCAGGACTTCAGTTGTATCGCAGTTTAGGCTTGTTAGTGCTGAGCGAATTTCGTTTCTAAAAGTCAAAAGCCAATCTTTTGGCTCAAAGGGTAGTCTTTTTTCGTTCCATATCTCAATAGTATTACGACCCTTTAAGATGAGAAAATGTGTGCGCTCTTCGTTCTTAGTAGGAATAGGAGCGTAAGTTAGGTTTGCTTGTGATTGTTGTGTTAATACAACAGCTTTAATATTTTGTGCTTCTCCACTTTTTGGATTCAAGGAAAGCGCTATATCAAAACATTTGATTGCTTCCTCAAGTCGACCCAGATTCCTCATTATTTTGCCGCTTAAGATCCAGTGTTCTTCTAAGTAGGAGCAAGTTCTATTGGCCATGTCGAGTGCTTTAAGAGCCTCTTCAAATCTTCCTTTTTCACTAAGCTCTATTCCTTTTTGAAGCCAAGTTGTATACCAAGCAACATTGTTAAAGCACCCTACGTCCTCGCTTTCTACTTCAGCGGGGATAGCTTCGTTTGATTTAAGAAATCGTAAGCGATATTCGTTATTTATCTCAAGGTTGCTGGTTCGAATCTCAATTAAAACCTTGTCTCCTGCTTGCGCTTGGTGTCTCACGAACCATTCTTTGAGTCCTGTTAACATAGGAGTGTCCCATTTCCACCCGGTTAAGTTCACATATTCGGGGCTTTCTATGTTATCAAATAGTATTGGAATCTTTAACGAGTCTTGTATCTTAGGGAAATGCGGTTTTGCCTGGGTAAGTATGTCCAGAAATCCTCCCTTAATTTGTGAAGGAACAAGTGTTTGAATTATCTGCATTCTTTCCCTTACTCGGCATTAGGATAGTTGAGATTAAAGTACTTATAAAATTGTTGCTTAGATTGGGCATTAGCTAAGCACTTCGGGGTAACTCTTACAACTATTGTTCCGATTTAAATTGGTTCAACTAAAACAGCTATTATCATGGACAACTGTACGAGCTTCAAGCATTCGATTGAAGTGTGTGATTATTGGCAGTTGGAAAAGCGTAAGCAAAGAGCGAAAGCGGCAGAAAAGAGCACAAAGGTAATGGCGCTAAATAAAAAATTTGAAGTAGGCAGTAGAGGTCGCTTGAGGAATTATTTGATGTCCTCAAGGAGAAGATTCGCGAGCAAAGCACTAGATACTGAGCCAAAAGAGCCATTGCCATTTCCTCTTGAAATGCTTGAAACTTAAAGGGGTGGAAATAGACCCAGAACCTGTACCTTGGTGAAACTATTTCCAGAGACCTTTATGTCTGGTGCAGACTGAGAAAATAATAATGACTCTTAAAACTCGACGTACTTCTTAGAGCAGTATCGCCAGACGTAGGGCGAAGCAAGACTGCTAGGCAAGAATGGGCCGAAGAGCCAGATACCCCTTGACAAATTAACATTGAAAAGGACAGAGAGGACCCGCCGAGCAAAGTATTTCTTGAAGCATTGAGTCAGCTAAAATCTGCAGTACCATGTTTCAACCCTAGAGGAACTATAATATTTCTTGTTTAAAGAACGACCACAGATAAACCTGAAGGCGACATGCTTAGAAGAAGCACAGATTATAGATATTAATTCAGGGTTTCAATTTGGAGCCTTGGGGTGAACGAAGTCATCGAAAGACGCCTATAGTTTCTAAAGCTCAATAAAAGCAATTTTTGTGTATTAACAAAAAACTGTCCAGTTGCAATTGAAACTTAAGCGTTTACCTAAAAATAAAGAAAAAAGTGATACAAACAAAAAATGGCTAAAAAAGGAAATTCCTCTTACCCCATGATGGCTTTAAGGTCTTCGTCCGCCGTTTTGATGGGCATGATGTTGAATTTCTCCACTAGCACGTTTAGGATGCCTGGGGTGATAAACGCGGGCAGGCTGGGTCCGATGCGGATGTCTTTGATGCCCAAGTACAGAAGCGACAGCAGAATCGCCACGGCCTTCTGCTCATACCATGACAGCACAAGCGAAAGCGGCAACTCGTTAACTCCCACTTCGAAGGCGTCGGCAAGTGCCAAAGCAATTTTTACTGCGCTGTAGGCGTCGTTGCATTGTCCGATGTCGAGGAGCCGCGGAATTTCATCGATGGTTCCGAGTTCCTTGTCGAAGAAGCGGAATTTACCGCAGGCAAGCGTGAGGATAATGGTGTTTGAAGGTGCTTTCTCGACGAATTCAGTGTAGTAGCTGCGTCCAGGTTTGGCGCCGTCGCATCCGCCGACTAGGATGAAGCGTTTAATGTGGCCTGCTTTGACGGATTCGATGACTTTGCCAGCGACGGAGAGCACTGCGTTTCTGCCAAAGCCCACCAGCACCGATTTGCCCTCGACGTCGTCTGCGAAGCCGGGGAGCTCCTGTGCTTTCTTAATTACCTGTGAGTAATCGTGGTTTTCGATGTGTGCTACGCCGGGAAACCCGACGGGTCCTGCCGTGAAGATGTTTTTGCTGTAGGTTTCCATGGGTTTCTGGATGCAGTTAGTTGTCATCACGATGGCGCCGGGGAACGCTGCGAATTCGCGTTGCTGGTTTTGCCATGCGGTGCCGTAGTGCCCGTAGAAGTTGGGGTAGGCTTTGAGTTTGGGGTATCCGTGGGTGGGAAGCATCTCGCCGTGGGTGTAGACGGTGATGCCGCTGCCCTGTGTCTGCTTTAATATGTGCTCTAAATCGATTAGGTCATGTCCCGAGACGAGGATGGCTTTGCCTTTTTTGTGGCCAAGCGGCACCTTGGTGGGGACGGGGTGACCGTAGGTTTCGGTGTTGCCTGCGTCAAGTAGCTCCATGGCGCGGATGTTGATTTCGCCGCATTTGAAAACTAGTCCGACGAATTCGTTGACGCCTAAGCTTTGGTCGAGTGGCGCGGCGAGGCCTTCGTAGATGAAGCCGAAGACTTTTGGGTCCTTTTTGCCCAGCAGATAGGCGTGGTAGGCGTAGGCTGCGACTCCTTTAAGCCCATAGGTAAGCAGCCACTGAAGCGAATGTAAGTCCGCATTGGTTATCGGCTTACTGTTTATTCCATGCTGTTTACCCTGTGCAACTAAGCCTTCTTGACTGGTTTCAAGGGGCATATGCGGCGTAGAAATGTTGGTTTGTCTGTGGAGTTGCTCATGAAGCTGGGATGCCTTTTTTATGTATTCTATGATTGCGTCGGGGTCGAAGTTGACGTTGGTTAAGGTGACGAAAAGCGCCTCTGCAGTAAAGGCGTCGACTTGTTCGTCTTGCCAGCCGGCTTTTCTTGCTTGGAGGGCATGCTGGCTGAGTTCGCGGAGTTTGAAAACAAGAAGGTCCTGGAGGGCGGCGACCTGGGGGTTTTTGCCGCAGACACCCATGACTGTGCAGCCTGATCCTTTGGCTGTTTGTTCACATTGATAACAGAACATTTGGTTTTGACTCATGATATTCACTGTTAGGATTATGGCGGAGTCTTTAGATAGATATTTCCCCTTATGTTTAAGGGGTTAGCGGGGCAGTGTTTGGCTTATGGCAGACAAAACGACACTTATTTGGATACATTTATATACTGAGCGCTATGATATCAGCTAATCAACGAAGCGAGGATGATTAAAACGAAAAAAGGCACCCTAGCCATACTTCTCCTAGCCGTAGCCGCAGTAACCCTCTTCTGGAGTGTCGGCGTAGAATCAGACTTCTTTGCAAACCCCGCGTTCTCCGCCTTCTTCTGGCTAAGCAACCAAGACGCCCATAATCTCGCCTTCTTCATTCCGTCACTGGGCGGAGCTGCTCTCCTTTTCGGTATTAGCTATTGGTCACTCCGTAAAGAAGACATCTAACCCCCAATTTCTTTTTTTCTCCTTAAAGGCAGCTTAGAGCTCCCGCTGGAAATAATGCTCCAAAAGCCGCCGGGTTCCTCGCCGCATAATCTCCGAAAGCGTCGCGGCGCTGATGCCCAGCTTAGATGCCAACTCCGCCATCCCGATTTTGCGGGGATAATCAAAAAAGCCGCTTTTAAGCGCCAGCCAAAAAATGCGTTCCTGATTCTCCGTTAAAACGTCAATTTGCTGCTCGAATTTGCCGACTTTGCGCACGGTGACTTTATGCCCGGCTTTTTCAAGGTCAGCCACTATGCCTCTAAAAGATTCATGGGTTGGCACCATGAAACTGTAGCTGATGATGCTGTCCTGCATGCTTTTGCCCGAAACCAAAAAAGCGTCATGCGCCAAAATCGTGTTGCAGACGCCGCAGCCTTCGCTTTCCAGCCAAACCGCGGATTTGCCTTCCGCGTGGCCTTTTGCGGCGAGTTCCTTGGGGACTTTTTTGGCTTGCTCCTCACCGAGGTCCATGAGGTGCCGCACGCAGCCGCCTCTGCTGCTACGTACATCCACGACTTTGAGGTGTTTAAAGCCCAAGGCATCGAGTTTGCCGACCATGCGGCATTCTTTGTTCTCGACTTCGATTACGATGTGGTAGGGTTCCCGCCAGGCATCAACCAAGCTAATCACTGAGGAGAAGATGCGTTTGCAGCCTAATTACGGTTGCTTAAAGAGAAAAAAGAAAGAGGGCGAGGGGGCTTAGATTTTGTAGTATTTGCCGTAGAGCACGATGCCCACTGCCAGGATGGCGATGCATGAGGCTGTCACCACTGCCAGGTCCAGTAGCACCGTTGCGCTTGAGATGGCTGCGCCGCGGAGGAACACAGATGTGAGGGCGTCGGTGACATAGTAGCTTGGGACCAGTTTGCCTGCGGTTTGCGCTGCGCCCGACAGCGATGCGCCTACGAAAGTGCCTAGGAACAGCTGGGGGAGCACGAAGAGGAAGCTCAATCCCGTGGCGGCGCCGGAGGATTTTGCGATGGTTGCGGTGATTAAGCCGAAGCCCACGTTGGAGACGCTGAACACCAGCACCAGCACAAAGGCGAAGAGGTAGCTTTGGGCTCCGACGGCGGGTTGGAAGCCCATGGCGTAGGTCATTGCGAAGACCAATGCGGCTTGGATGAGGGCGATGACCATGTAGGCGCCGACTTGCGCAGTCATGAATTCAGTGGGGGTTACCGGGGAGATGCGGATGCGTTTCATCATGCCGTTTTCTCGGTCCGATGTGAAGCTCTACGCCACCATCATGATGAGGAAGATGGAGGCGAAGGTGAACATGCCGGGGGCGATGAAGTCAAGGGCGGAGGATTGCTTAACCTCCACCAGCGAGGCGGTTTGTAGCTGGATGGGGCTGACTGCTGCCTGCTTGGTTGGGTTTACTGTGGCTGCCAATGTCTGCGAGATGATGGGCGGCACTGCCTGTGTGGCGACCAGTGAGCCCTTGTCAAGGTAAAGTGCGACTGTGCTGTTAACCCACTGGCTTGCATCCAAGGGTGCGTTGATATAGCTTTGAATGCTGCTGCCGAAGCTCTCAGGGACGATTATTAGCGCCTGCATTTTGCCCTGCGCCAAATCTGCCTGCGCCGTGGCATTATCAGTGAATATGCTGACCTTGACAATTTCTGTAGCGGTTAACCCTTCGATGAATGCCTGTGCGTGTCCGTCGGTGCCGTCTAGGTTGACGACGCCTACTTGGTAGGTGGCTGCTGTGTTGCCGCCAAAGCCCCCGAATGATGCCCCAAACGCGAATACGAACACGATTGGGAAGAGGAATATCATGAATAGCACGGCGGGTTCACGGATGGTTTTTTTAAGCTCCTTTCGGGTTAGGGCTGCGACTCGTTGCAGGTTCATTTAGATTTCCTCCCGCATGTTTCTGCCCGTTAACTGTATGAAGACGTCTTCGAGGTTTCCCCCGCCGTTTTTAGCGATGAGTTCTTTGGGGGTGCCCAGCGCGATGAGTTTGCCGTGGTCAATGATGCCGACGCGGTCGCAGAGTTCCTGTGCTTCCTCCATGTAGTGGGTGGTTAAGATGATGGTTTTACCCTGCTGCTTTTGAGCTTTAATGAAGTCCCATACGGCATGGCGGCTCTGGGGGTCCATGGCGACGGTTGGTTCATCGAGGAACGCGATTTGGGGGTCATGGATAAGCGCCAGCGCCAAGCTAAGCCGCCGCTTCATGCCGCCGCTGTATTTGGCAGTGACGCGTTTTGCATCTTCAGTCAAGCCGACTTTGCCCAGCAGCATCTTGCTTCTTTCATTAATTGCCTTCTTGTTCATGCCGTAGAGGTTGCCGAAAAGCTCAAGGTTTTCTTTTCCGGTAAGGTAGGGGTAGATGGCGGTTTCTTGGATGCAGACGCCGATTTGCTCTTTGACTTTTTGTGTATCTTTTTGGATGTCGTAGCCGAGGATTTGTGCGGTTCCGCTTGTCGGTTTGAGGAGACCGCAGATGATGCTGATGGTGGTGGTTTTGCCTGCGCCGTTGGGGCCCAGTAGCCCAAAGAGTTCGCCCTTTTGGACTTCAAGGTTTAAGTTTTCGAGTGCGGTCTTATCCTCGAATTTCTTGGTTAGGTTGGTTATTGTTATGGCTGATTCCTTCATGTTTGATTCTCCCTTTTTTGACGGGTTTCTGTTAAGGTTGATTTTGGATTTAAGTAACCACGAAACATAGTTACGTACCTCAAACGTAAGAGGACGTTTGGGCATTTAGTTTCATGTTTAGGGTTTAATTGAGAAAAAAGCCCCATTGAACCCTGCGATGTCCTATTCTTTAATGGAGTGGTTAAGGAATTGGACAGGCACATTTTCGTTGGTTGCAGCGGAAAATTTTAAAGCAATCCATGCGGTGGACAAAGGCAAACAAAGAGTGAGATAATGCAGACATCCGCGAAGGTCGCCATAGTAATCGTAATCATCCTAACCGTAGGAATCATACTGCTGGAATCAGGCGTGTTCTATATTCCCCCCACCTTGGAGCAGAGGCAAGACACGGTTTCCTACATGGCTAACCAGAACGTGGTGATTGAAGCCTCCACTTTCAACGGAAACATAGACATCGAGCCTACATCAGACAGCCAAATCACCGTAACCTACACTATCAAAGCGCCCAGCGGACACCTCGACAGCGTAAAAATCAGCAACAACGAAGCCAAAAGCCAAAACCAAACCACCCTCACAACAAGCGCCAAAAACCTAGGCGACACCACCTCAACATACTACGCCGCCGACCTCACACTCAAGCTGCCCACTACTAGCCAGTACAACCTGACCCTTGTAACCGTAAATGGGAACATAACCAAGCCCCAGCTTAACGAATCCAAAGTCGCCGTATCCACCCTAAACGGGGACATCACATTAATCGACGGCGGCGCCGCCTCAGAAATTGGTGCCACCAGCATGACCGGCAACATCAAAATCAGTTTAGCCCAAGGCACCCTGTTCAACGTTACTGCGAGCGTGGGAACCGGAGCAATCGACTACCAAGGCATCACGCTGGATACATCCGTTCAGAGTGCAACGCGGCTGCAGGGCGCCACCGCAGCGGGGGAAGGCACCCTTAACCTTTCGCTTGCAACCGGAACCGGCACCATAAAACTGCAATACTACACTCCATAGCAGGTGCCTTTTTCGGGTTAGGGGATTGTGTCCCGCCAGCTTGGAATTATGTAGCCTGTATAGATGACGTTAGGCGAGACAGATTGGATTTGGGGTTCAGCCTCGAAGCTCTCGCGGATTTCCCGCAGTTCCTTGCTGGTCGGGGTCCAAACCATAAACACGTAGCTGCAGGGGAGGTTGGTGAAGCTCCAGTAGAAGAGCGTGTTGGGATAATATTTCTGCAGAATGAGGTTGGCTGCGTTGGGGTTGGCGTCGTCTTTGAAGCGGACATGGAATAT
Source organism: Candidatus Bathyarchaeota archaeon (assembly GCA_026014735.1). NCBI lineage: Archaea > Thermoproteati > Candidatus Bathyarchaeota > Candidatus Bathyarchaeota archaeon. The sequence goes on along the minus strand of JAOZHT010000003.1, from coordinate 285,117 downwards.
GCTGATGATATCGTTTGATTCGTCGGGGAACCACTCAATGGATAGCTGGATTAGAAAGTTCCTGCGCATGTAGTTGAGTCTGCGGCGAACGGTTTTAGCTGAAACCCCCGTGTCCTTGGCTATATCCGCGATGGGTTTTCTCGAGTTATCCTTCATGGAGCCTATGATCTTGTAGTCTAACTCGCAGAGTTTAGTCTGCAGCTTAAGGCTATCAACCCCCGCTGGTATCGGTGAACCCGTAATGGCGACTGTGGGTTCAGGCACCTCAGCGTTTTCTCGAATAAACCTCACCAGCCCATCCAGCTCCGAGATGTTTCTAAGATAAGCCCCCACATAGAGTATGTTTCCGCCTGCAACAGCCATCCAGTAGATGGAGCCGTGCTTCTCAAGTTTGCCTTTGAGGCCGGGAAATGAGGTGGTTTTGCTGGCGCCATAGATGAAAATGTGGATGGCGTTCTGGGCTAGGATGCTTAGTCCCGCGGTGAATTTGCGGATTACTCTTTGGTCGATGAGGGCTTGGATGCGGTTATGCACGGCGGTCACGGATAAACCGAGTTTCTCTGCCAGTTCACGGTAAGAAATCCGGGAGTTATACAGCAGCAGCTGACACAGGATTAGGTCGGTTTTATCCAAGATTACCCCTTACTGTACCATTGATGGGTGAGGCTTTAACTTTTGCCATATTGCCTTGCGTACTTCGTCGCCGATAAAGACGGAGCTGGCAACTAAAACAGCGATAACCCAGTTTACAGTTGAGAGGCTGGTTGCCCAAATGACATCTGAAAAAAGGGCAGCATCGTCAGATTCTAAGGATGGCCAAACAATTTGCCGCGTGTTAACCCCCAAGCATATAGAAAGCGCTAACCAAAAAAAAGAAAATAGATCAGCCGTACTCTACGCGGCTTTAACCTATTTTGCGGATCGGAATATTCACCGCTGGCTGAATTTTCGGTATCGCCGCGGCGGTTGTTATCGTGGATATGATGATCCCGGAGGCCTTGGCGCTGGCGTTGCCTAGCAGCTGCAGGTGATCGCGGTCATGCAGCATCAATCCGGCTGCGGTGGCGTCAACTGCTGCTAGCTCATTGTATTTTTCGGTGTATTTCTGGATGGCAAGGTCGTAGGCTTGCTGGTATGTTTTGCCTTCAAGCAACGCATAGTTGGCGGCGTTGGAGGCTTCCATGAACTTATCCAGGTACCACAAATGCACCCAATGCAACTCATCATAGCCAAGGTACGCTTTGGTTTCAGCGGAGCTTACAGCGAGGGGGCCAAGCCCGATTGCGCTTTCACAGGATACCGTGCTTACTGCTCGTTGGGCAAGCAAATCCACGTTAGCTGAGTCAATGGCCGCTGTGATGCTGTTGTTGTTTTGGCCGTAAAGCGTGTAGGAGCTGCCGTGGTCGTAGTGGATGATGAAGTCGGGTTTGACGCTGTTTATGGTTGCCTCGATGTTGGCGCGGCTGGCGCTGTTTGCCTGTAGATCCGTTACGGTCCAGCCTTCACTGACTGCTTTTGCCTTCACGAGCCCCGCGGCGTTATAGGAGAACATGGCGGTGTAGTTGTCGCCTGGCACGTTAGGTCGGATGATGACGAGTTTTTTGGAGGTTGTCAGGCGCCACTTCTTAATCAAGTTGGCGTAGGAGAGCTTGTCAAGCAGCAGCTTTGAGTTGTCCGCTACATTGATCATTGGTTTTTGCCTCCTTTGGTCAATTCAAGTTTGGATTTTGCCAGTATCTTAGCGAAGGCTTGGCCGTATTCGGTGTCCTCTTCGACTTCTTTCTCGATTTCTTGGGGGGTGAAGGTTTTGGTTCCCACAACTATGGCGGGCTGGGTGAGTTTGTCTTTAGGAAGCTTGTTTTTCCATTCACGCAGGTCGCTTAGCGCCAGCTGTTTTGTGACTAATTTTTCCTGTTTTCTCTGTTCATCGTATCCTTTGTCGCTCATAAAATCTCCAATCGCATCTGTATCGATACTTAATATTTAACGCTTGTCTGCGGAGCCAGTTAATGCTGAAACGTTGCACGCACATACAATTCAGGCCCCAAAGCCACCCTGCCGATTGACAGGTGCATAATCGGCGGTTCATTCAGAGGCACATTTATTATCGAGTCTGTCAATTCTTAAAAGAAGCTGTCAAACTTGGCAAAGCAGGCTAAAAAAAACGCGGCCGGGGTGATGTAGCTTGGCAGCATAGAGGCCTGTGGAGCCTTTCGCCAGGGTTCAAATCCCTGCCCCGGCCCCATCCCTGTTAATAGTGCTTTTCGATGCCTCCGAAGCCGAGCTGCTTGTTTTTCGCTGTCTGCTTTATGAAATTGTTTAGCCGCTTCTTAAATTCGTCAGGGCGGTTTCTTGCTGCTTGGATGTAGCCGATGCGGATTCGCTTGTATTCGAGGGAGAAATTTTCGAAATTAATCCATGCCGCTTGGTTGCTTTTGATGGCTTCCAAAATATCCTGCGGCACAGCAAACTCTTCCGCGAGGATTTCTCGCATCGAGGCTTCTATGGAGGGAAGCACTTTGCCTTCTTTGACAAGTTTACGTAGCCGCTGCTTGTTTGATTCTGAATAGGGCGTTTTGGGGTTTCTTGGCGAAAAACGCTGGGCATAACTGACCTCGTCGATGCGTTTGGCGGTGCTGTCTATCCAGCCAAAACAGAGCGCTTCCTCAACTGCGTCGTTGTAGAGGATGCGGGGTTGGCCGCTTGCTTTTTTGGGGAAAACCAGCCAGATTTCCTTTTCTTTAGCATAGTTCTCTTTTAGCCAATCACGCCATTTCTGTCTGTCTGGAAAGTAGACGGTTTTGCCGATGTTCATGTTTATCGTGTTGAATTCGCGGTTTTGCCTAATTAAATAATTGCTGACCTTTCTGCTCCCTCCAAGCTAATCAGTCGGTTTTGGATAGGAATACTTAACTTTCCAGTTTAATTTTATTACATTCTCCCACTGGTTAAATCCACCCTTGACGACGGACCCAACAGAGTTGCAAGCTTATACGCTTGCATAGCGGTGACGAAGGGTTCACCCAAACAAGGGACACGGTGGGCCGGGCATAACTTCCCACGCCGAGAGAGCTTCACCAAGCTTAAAGCGACGCTCAGCTGTGAGGTGAAGTGTTAGGTTACGCTGGGAGACAAACGCCCGCGAAAAAATTTTGTTCAAGTTCGCCTTCCTTAATGTAAGATTTTTAAGAAAGTAAGAATTAATGCTAAGTAAGGCGAGTTTCGAGTTGGAAAGCGAAGTGACAGTGACAGAGAAAGGCCAGACAACTATCCCCATTAGCCTGAGAAAAAAGTACAAAATAGAAAAAGGCACCAAGCTGGCAGTACTTGACACTGAAGATGGCATACTTTTGAAGCCTAAAAAGTCAATATGGGACATGATAGGTGCATACGCAGACTACGTAACCGCCGAAGAATTAAACAAACAACTAGACAAACTCAGGCATGAAGATGAATAAAGCAGTATATGACACACGATTCTTTGACACATTATATAACTCACGCAATGAGGCGTTGAAGAAGAAAATTCAAACAGAAAAAAACCGAAACGAAAAATATGTTTCAACTGTGGTTATACATGAACTCTATAAACTCACTTTAGCTAATGAAGGACGAGAAATCGCCAAACTCAAAATCGAATACGTAAAGCGGGACTTTGAATTGATACCCGTTGACGATCAAATCGCCCAAGTTTCAGCTGAATTTAGACACAAATACGACCTACCGATGGGAGACAGCATGATTGCTGCAACAGCGTTTGTTCTAAAGGCGGTCTGCATTTCAGATGACCCCCATTTTCAGCAGATAAAAGAAATCAAAACGCAATGGCTCTGATGCACCGCGCCGTTGAGTCTCGAATTAGTTTTAATATCCGAGCGAATTCTTAAATCACCAATAACACTAAGCTATCAAGAGACAGAGCTGAAGCATGTGGATATTGAACGAAAAATTGAGCTAATTTGCAGACCTCCCACCGAGGAAGTCGTAACCCCCGAAGACCTCCGAGCCCTACTGGAAGCCGAGGAGCACCCCATCGCCTACAACGGCTGGGAACCCTCGGGTCTGGCGCATCTGGGCACAGGTGTTATCTGCGCTTACAAAATGAAGGATTTCGCAGAGGCAGGCGTGCATTTCAAGGCTTTTCTGGCTACTTGGCATGCTTGGCTAAACAACAAGCTTGGCGGCGACCGGGAACTCATCCGCAAAGCCGCAGAACTGTTCCGCCACAGCTGGTTAGCGCTGGGCGTCCCCGGCGACAAAGTCGAATTCATCTATAGTGATGAACTCTACAAGGACATCGATTACTGGGCCAAAACCGTGCGGATCGCCAAGGAACTCACCATCGCCCGCACCACCCGCACCCTGGAGATTGCGGGGCGCAAGGAAGGCGAAGCCCACTACGTCTCTGACTACCTCTACACGCCCATGCAGGTCGCCGACATCTACCAGTTAAACGTGAAAATCTGCCAGCTTGGCTTGGATCAACGTAAAGCCAATATGGTTGCGCGGGAAATCGGCGAGAAAATCGGTTACTGGAAACCCGTTTCTGTTCATCATCACCTTCTGCAGGGCTTAGCTAAACCCGCTGTTTGGCCGATTCCCGAGGGGCAGGAACGAGAAGCCATAGCCTCCGCCAAGATGTCTAAAAGCAAACCAGACACCTGCATCTTCATCTACGATACCCCTGAGGAAATAAAAAAGAAAATGTCCAAAGCCTTCTGTCCCGAACGCACCGTTAAGCATAACCCCATTATGGACATCTGCCGCTACATTATCTACCGTGAAAAAGAGGTTTTCACCATCGAGCGCCCCTCCAAATTCGGCGGAAACATCAGCTTCGAAGGCTTCGGTCAGCTTGAAGCAGCCTACCTTGAGGGCAAACTGCATCCGATGGACCTTAAAAACGGCGTCGCCGCCGAACTCGGCAACATACTAGAGCCTGTGCGCCGCTACTTCGCCAACAACATGGAAGCCAAAGACTGCCTTGAGACGGTGCGGCAAGCCAAAATCACAAGGTAGCTGCCTTGTCCACGCACCTAAAGGACCGCTTAGAAAAAATCCATGAGCTCATAGCTAAACTCGCCTCGGAAGCCGCCAAGGGCAAACCCATAGTGGTGGAGGGCAAAAAGGACGCCCACGCCCTCGCCGAACTCGGCATCAACGGCGCAATCCTCACCCTCAAAACCGGAGGCAAATCTTTTCTTGAGGCAGCCGGGGAGATTGAGGCGCTTGGCGTCGGCGAGGTTGTTTTGCTTATGGATTATGATCGGCGAGGCAGAGAAGCCACAAAGCGGCTGCAGCAGGATTTGGAGCGTGCCCACGTGAAAGTGAATGTTCGTTTTTGGCGGGAGCTGCATGGGCTTGTAGGGCGGGATGTGCAGTGCATCGAGAGTTTACCGGGGTATTTAGCTACGGCACAGCAGAAGGCCGCCCTCTAACTTTAATGGCATTTGGTATTTCCTGCTCAAGCGTTTTCAGGTGTTTCCTTCGTTTATTTATAGGCATATTTAAAACCAGCTTTTCCCCTTCCGTTTTTGAGGAATAATGGAGATAAAAAATCGGAAGCGTGTTGTGCAGATTATCGCGGCTTCTTTAGTCATAATGTTTTTAGTCATCGTGGGCATCGCTGCCTTCAACTCCCAGAACAATCAGCCCCCCAAGCTCTATCCTGAGGAAATCCGGGAGTACCAGGGAGCAGACCTCTCCTCCATCGCTGACTTCAGAGAAAACTCCATTAAAGGTCCCCAGTATGTTAACGAATCCACCTATCGCCTAAAGATAACTGGGCTGGTGAATCAGACCCTCGAGTACAGCTACGAGGAGATTTTATCTAAATTCAAGAGCTACCAGAAAGCCACCACCCTGCATTGTGTGGAGGGCTGGTCAGTTACGATTCTGTGGGAGGGCTTTTTGGTAAATGACCTGCTCAGGGATGCCGGCGTTAAATCGGATGCGGTAGGCGTCATCTTTTATGCATACGACGGCTACTCCACCGAGTTGCCCCTGGATTACTTGACAAGCCACAATATCTTAATCGCCTACAAGATGAATGGGTTGGTGCTGCCGCCGGAGCGGGGCTATCCCTTCCAGCTTGTCGCCGAGAGCCAATACGGGTATAAGTGGATAAAGTGGGTAACCACAATCGAAGTAACCGACAACCCCAACTATCTGGGCTACTGGGAAAGCCGCGGCTACCCCAACAACGCCACCCTCCGCTAAACTCCTCTGCCAACATCTCCCCATTACCCGCACCAAATTTTCGTCTGTTCTGCTTGTGGCAGATTGCACAACCAGTCTGCAATGCGTCAAAACGCCTGCTGCCAAAAGGCGTTGTTTTGCTCAAGCCGCGGGTTGTTGTTGTGTAAAGAGGGGTCCCCCACAACAACAACTATAGAAAAAACAGTTAACGCCAGATTTTCTGATGTACTGACAGGTAGACTGCCGCATATAGTTCAGCTACCCCAGTGCCTTCCATAAGCCGAGATCCACGCAGCGTCATCTGTAGCAGACCAAAAAGTGCCGAATTGGCGGACGCTAAACCGGGATGCGTGAGCCGTCAAAGCCCATCTTTGAAATCCCAAGTTCCCCGCTCACCTCGCGAAGCTGCGCCGCCGTAAACACGGGGCCATCACGGCAAACCCGATACTTCCCGATAACGCAGCTACCGCACAAGCCAATCCCGCAGCGCATCAGCCGCTCCAGACTTGCTTCCAAAGGCAGCTTACGCGCCTCAGTTAACTCAAAGATCTTCTTCACCATCACTTCGGGGCCGCAGGTGTAAATCATGTCAAAGTGTTCCTTGTTGAGGAGTTCTGCGAGGGGCTGAGTGACAAGGCACTGCAGACCAGCGGTGCCATCTTCGGTGGTTGTTATGATGTTCTTTTCTTGGCAGACGCGGCCGAGTTCGCGGACAAAGAGTAATTCGTCTTTGGTTTTGGCTCCCTCCACAAAGGATAACCGCTCGGTTTTGGCTGCAAGCTGCTTAGCAAGGAAAAGCAACGGCGCAGTCCCTGTTCCGCCGCCGACCAGAAGCACTTTGCCTCGGCTCTCCGTAAAGCAGGTGCCGAAGGGTCCGCGAACCCCCACGGTTGCGCCTGCCTCAAGTTGATGCATGTGACGTGTGGCGTCTCCGACGGCTTTTACAGAAACCGAAACTAACCCGTTAGAAGCATCCATTATGCTAAGCGGAATCTCATCTATGCCCGGTATCCAGAGCATCAGAAACTGCCCGGGTTTAGCTTTGCAGCATAGCCTATCCGGCAGCACGAAGGTTTTCACTGAGGGACTTTCCGTGCGTATCTGCACAATCTGGGTTGTGCGCATCGTGTTATTTGCGGTGGGCAAGCCCGACAATATCCTTTACGCTCCTTGCATGTTTCTTTCTCAAATACGTTTCAACTCCCTTGTTTACCTGCTGGAAAACTTCTATGTCGTCAGCCACTGCCGTGCCAATCTGCACCGCCGACGCCCCAGCTAAAAAGAACTCCACTGCATCCCGCCAGTTCATGACGCCGCCGCAGCCGATGATAGGCACCTGAAATTGCTCAGCGATATCATAGACACAGCGCAGCGCAACCGGTTTCATGGCAGCCCCAGATAACCCGCCTTTTACGTTGCTTAGGATAGGCAGGGTGGTTTCTGCGTCTATAGCGATGGCTTTAAGGGTGTTAACCGCCGTTAACGCGTCCGCGCCCGCCTCGATGGCTGATTGCGCAAGCACAGTTATGTCGGCGACGTTAGGTGAGAGCTTAACGATGAGGGGCACATTTATGGCGGCTTTAACCTGCTGCACTACCTCCGAGAGGAATTTGGGGCTCTGCCCGATTTCTGCGCCTGTCTGCTTTACATGCGGGCAAGAAACGTTTAGCTCGATTGCGTCTGCACCAGCCTTCGTGGCTTTTGCTGCCACCGCCGCGTATTCCTCTGCGGAGTAGCCGAAGACGCTGACTATGAGGGGGACATGGAGCACTTTTTTTGAGAACTCGATTTCTTCTTTGAAAACATCGATGCCTGGGTTCGGTAAACCCATAGCGTTGATTAAGCCTGCTTCTGCCTGCACGATGGTGGGGTTGCTGTAGCCGAATCTGGGCTGTGCGCCGACGGATTTTGTGACTACTGCGCCTGCGCCACCTTTTACTATGCGCTTCATGGATTGAGCGGAGTAGCCCATGATGCCTGAGGCCAGCATGGTGGGGTTGGGCAGTTGCAGTCCAGCGAGGCTTGTGCTCAACAGGTTGCTTTCCAAATAATCTTCACCCTTCATTCTAGGTTTATTGCGTCTTGGAAGATAAAGGTTCGTTCCACGTTTTATGCCAAAGCAATGCGGGCTTTGCGTTTTTTATGTCAATTCCTCTTGTGGGGTGATACCTTGCGGTGGCCAAAGAAAAGTGAGGGGAAAGCCGTCCTGTTTAGGCTTTATTTCTTCTTTTTACCCTTTGCCGCGGTTTTTTTGGCTGCTTTAGGCACGCTATTAACCTCAAAATTAATTTATCAACCCAAATATTATTTAAAATTTGCTAATACCTAAGGCGCCTGCCCCGACAGACAAAAAGACTCAAAAAAAGGCGCTATAATCAAAATAGCTTAAAAATCAGGCGGTAAAATTTGGTTTTTCTCCATGCGCATGCATTGGCTGCAAATTATACATTTACATGTAAAAAATTGCGGCATGCGTTATTTGAATAAAGCCGCGTCCTGAACGTACCCCCGGCCAACCCGAAGCGCAACCTCAGCCTTAGCCAACTCCAAACCCAAATACCCCGCATGCTCCAGCCGCGAAACCCACCCCCTCCGCAGCAACTCAGCCAGCACCACCGCCCCATCCGCGCCCCTAACCACATGCAACGGCTCCGGCGCATCAACCGAGGCATAATGCAGTGCGACAACGCTGCCGCCGTCGCGGTCAACCATAATCCGGAAAACGCCGCAGGGGTCAACTGTGACCGTTGCAGGCGTGGGGTTCTGGGTGAGGGGCACCTTTGAGATGTCCACTGGCGGGGCCGTGTCTGGGTTGGTTTTCTCTTTCAGGATAAGCAGGTCTACGCCGAGGTCCCGGGGCACCGAGCTGCGCTGTTTAGCCAGAAACATCATCTTCGACGCCGCTGCCGCCTCAGCCACGCTTCCCCTGGCTTTAGGAGTAGCCTCAGTAACCAACAAAACCCCCACGTTCACTTCGCTGGCCAGCCGCGCAAGCAGGGCGTTGAGGCCCACGGAGTCCGCGTCGAAGAGCTCCACCACGTTTGCGATGCCGATCAGCAGGGGCACATCGGGGTTTCTGCCGCTGAACTGCTGGAAGGCAACGTAGGAGTCCAGGATGTTTGTGGGTGCAAGGATTAGGTCGCCGATGATTCTTTTAAACCCAAGCTGCTTTGCCTGCTTTATGAGCCGCTCGAGCATGTGCACGCGGGCAGCGGGGGTTGTGGGGAAGATGCCTCGGCGCTGGTTAGTGGGAATAACCACGACTGCGGTGTCCTGGGCGTAGGGTGCGATGGCTTTGAGGTTGCCTGCGTCGGCGCTTAAAATCAAATCTACGCCTGCCTCAACTGCGGCTTTGATTTCCACAGGGTTCAGGCTATCGATGCTTACTGGCACATCAACGGCGGCTTTGACGGCGGCGACCGCGCGTTTTGCTTCCGCTGGGAGGCACTGCCCAGCCACCATGCCCACATCGATGATATTGGCGCCCCCGGCAACGAAGCGTTTTGCCAGCCGCGCAATCTCAGCCGTCTCCAGCAGCGGTGCATCCACGATTTCCGCCAGAACCCGCATCGGAAAATCCCTGCCGACCGCCACATCGCCCACGAGGAGGTTTCGGGGGTTTGCCAGCAGGGCAGAGCGGTTTGCCTCGACGCGTTCAAGCTCTTGGAGGGCATTCTGTTGTAGGCGTTCTCTTAGGAGGTCGTCGGCGGGTTGGGTGGTTGAGAGTTCAATTTGGCCTATGCAGTCCATGATGGTTGGGAGGTCGGCGGCGTAGCGGGGGCCTTTGTAGGCGGGGATGTGGGTGGCGTCGGTTATGGTTTGGGTGTCGCCGAGGATTTGCCCGGGGGTGAGGATGGCGGTGATGCCTTGGAGGCTGGTTTTTTGGAGTGATTTGGCGATGAGGGTGGGGGTGAGGAAGGCTGCGACTTGTACGTTTAGGGCGAGGACTTCTGTGGGGGTCTGGCTTTGTTGGGCGTATTGTTTGACGGTTGCTTCGGCGAGGGTTCCGGTGATTAGTAGGATGGTCATGGTTGTTGCCTGTGTGTTGTTTTGGGTGGGGGTATTTGTTTTTTGTGGGGCAGGTTAGTGGTTGTTATGGAGTATTTTACATCGTAAATCTTTTATATGGTGACGCTATGTAAAATTTTACATAACGTTGAAAAGAAATACAGGAGTCCCCGGGAAATGAAGATAAAAACCCAACAAGTCGCCTTGATGGCGGTATTCGCAGCCCTATTTTACGTACTATCCTTAATCGCCCCGATAAGAATCCCCACCGGCATCGGAACAATAGAAATAGGCTTCGCAGCATTAATCGCATCAGTTTTCGGCATAATCCTTGGCCCCTACCTCGGCGCCGCAGCAGCCCTCTTAGGATCCTCCGTAACCTGGGCCTTAACGGGCATGTCCCCCTACGGTGCCCCCTTCATACTTGCGCCAATGTTTAACGCCTTAATTGTGGGTTTGATTTTCTACAAAAAATGGAAATATGCCCTGGTAACCTTTGCGGTTATGGTAACTGCGTTCCTCTTCACTCCACCCGTCAGCCCAATCACGGGGCAAACCGTTCTAGGCGGGTTAGCAGTCAATAACTGGTTCATGGCCGCCGCAACGCTTTTTGACAAAGTCATCGCTATACTGTTAATTTTGCCCTTAGCGTTTTTCGGAAAGAAAATGTCCATTGCCTACGGCAGCGCCTTCTTCTTCATATTGGGATTCATCGGCAACGAAGCAGACAACATGTTCGGCACACTCATGTATGTGACGCCCCCCGTTTACAGCGGCGTCTTCGGCATGTCTCTTGAAGCCGTCCAAGTTGGACTCATCGCCAGCCCCTTCCTCTACCCCGCCGTCAGGATAATTCAGGCGGTGATTGTGATGCTTGTTGCTGTTCCACTGCTAAGTGTGCTTAAGAAAACCAATTGGCTCTGGAGCAAAGACAACATCCTAACCAGCGAAGCCCCCAAAATCCAAGCAGCCTAACACCCCCTCCCCCTTTTAGTTTTCAGCCGCCCCAGAACGCAAGCGTTTTTAAGTAATCAGAAGAGTAGTTTCTCAGCATCTTCTGAGGCATCCTTTTTTGGCAGTTAAGGTTGTTTTGGTTTATCCATATTTTCATCCCGCCCGCGACAAATCCATCTTCCGTTTCCCACCCCTGGGCCTAGGCTACATAGCCGCTGCTCTCCGCCAACGCGGCGTGGAGGTGTCGCTGGTCGACTGCACCTTTCTGAGCCGCGAGGAGGCGCTGGCGCGGGTTACTGGTGAAGCGCCGCAAATCGTGGGTTTCTACTGCATGTTCTCCATGAAGAAAACCACCCTTGAACTCGCCGCTGAAATTCGAAGCCGCCTCGGAGGCAGCTGCCTTCTGGTGGTGGGAGGCCCTTTGCCGTCCTGGTCGCCGCAGGGTTTCTTAGGCGTTTTTGATGTGGTGGCGGTGGGCGAGGGCGAGCAGACGCTGCCTGAGTTGGCGGATGTGGTTGCAGAGGGGAAACCGCTTCTGGGCGTGAAGGGCCTTGTTTACCGGGTCGGTGACTCAGTTGTTGCCACCGAGCCCCGACTCTTCATCTCCGACCTTAACACGTTACCTTTTCCCGCAAGGCGCCTCTTCGACAACGATGCCTACAAACGCTACTACCAACGCCGCTTCGGCTACACCACCACCTCGATGATTACCTCGCGGGGCTGCCCCTTTAACTGCGACTTCTGCAGCCGCCCCATCTTTGGCTCCGACATCCGCAGCCGCTCCGCCGCCAACATCGTCGACGAAGTCGAGGAGATTGCCTCGTTGGGGTATAAGCGGGTCTGGTTTGCCGACGACTGCTTCACCCTCAACCGCGATCACCTCCTGGCGGTGTGCGGGGAGCTGCATCGTCGGGGCGTGGATGTGGGGTGGGAGTGCCTCTCAAGGGTAGACACCCTGAACCGGGAGGTGGCCTCTGCGATGAAGCGCTCAGGCTGCGTGCGCGTTTTCTTTGGCATCGAATCAGGCAACGATGATGTGCTGGAGTTGATGAATAAGCGCATCACTACCTCTCAGGCAAAGCAGGCAGTTTACACAGCCAAAGCCGCGGGACTCGGCACGGGCGCGTTTTTCATCGTGGGGTACCCCGGCGAAACCGACCGAACCGTGCTTGACACGCTACGGTTCGCGTCTTCGCTGCCGCTGGATTATCTTTCCTTCACCTTACCCTACCCGATTCCGGGGACGCCTCTGTATGAGCGTGTGGCGGGGCGGGGCGTGGCGGTGGAGGATTGGGAGGAGCCCAGAAGCTACCGGCTGATTCGGCATAAGCTGCTGGTGGACTGGGGCTTTAGCGAGGGCAAACTCAAATTCGCCATAGCCAAGGCGCAGCTGCAGTTCTATGGCAGGCGCTATCTTGGCCGAGCCTACCCCGCGGTGGGCACGCCCTTTGAGCGTGTATCGGATTTTGCTTTCCGCCACATGCGCTAGCACCCCAAAATTTTTAGGGACACAGCGCCACAAGGTAGCGTTTAGCAGGCAGCCCCTTGGTGAGTGGATGGCGGATAAACGCAGAGGCTCAGTGCAGATACGCTTCGAAATCCTAGAGTACCTCTTCTTTGCCTCCAAAAACCAGCTGCGCACCCATGTTTGGCGAAGAGCCACCGACGCCTCCTACGATGACTTCCTAAAGCACCTGCTGTATCTGAAGGAGAAGGGGTTTTTGGATGAGTCAGCGGAGGGGCAGGTTGCGTTGACGGCGGAGGGCAGAAGAATCTATCTGAGCCTACGCGACGCCTTGCCTTCGCTGCTGTAGCCTGCACCACTGGTGAATCACCTATATAACACCAGAAAAGGATGAGAAAACAATGACCGACAACGAAACCCAACAAGACTACCCCGTGCGAACCATGCATGAGTTCCTCTATCAAGTGGAACGCGAGACCAACCGCTTCAAACGCGGCGCAGTCATAAGCATCCTCATCTCCGCCCTGATGCTGATTGTTTTGGGCGCCGTCGCCTACATAACCATGCAACGCGCCTTCGCAGCCAGCGGCATCATCCTCCTCGCGGTGCTAGCCGGCGTGCTGGTCTACAGCATCTATCTGATGAGCTTCCAGTACCGCTTCTTCCGCACATGGGAAAAACGACTAAACCGACTCAACACGCTTGAGGAAAAACTGATGCCAGAATTAAATGGAGAGAATTCAGCCTCAGACAGACCATAATTGCTTAGGTCCATCTCAAAAAATTTTATGTATATTTTAAATAATACAAATTTGGAATCTACAAAGAGGCACCAACTTTGTTCGTTGACAGAATGAAATCGGAACACAACGCAGCTTTTCGGAGATAGCAATTGTCTAAAACGCTTAAATCTGTGAAGAGTCTAAAGGTCTGGTCATGGTACGCAAGAGCGGTTCGCTTGGCATTTTGCTGGTTCTGTTAGCTGTAATTCTTATTCCCACTGGCGCGGCAAGCATTTGGCTTGGAACAAACGGAATTGTAATCAATGATCCCAACGGTGTTCATTTTGGCCCAACGACAACTGCTGAAATAAACAATGGATGGATAATCGCATCGATTGGGTTAGCGTCCTTGGTTATCTTTTTGCTGTTGTATTTATTTGGAGGCAACATTCTGTCAACTGAGCTTCCTCATTTTCCTTAATGCAAAGCTAGAGTTTTTGAAGCAAAAAAGTTTTAGCATCAAAGAATTCATATCAGAAGTTATGTCAACTGACTATAATCTTCGAAGAATGCTGTCATCATGGGGTATAATGGTAACAGTTTTACTGATTCTTGGAGGAATGAGTTTATTGGTCCTTGGGAGCATTCTTCATGCCTCACCTACCGCAGCGCGGCAACCTTTGATTGGCGTGAGTTTACTGCTGGATGTCGTTTAGTTTTGCGATTGCCTCTTTTCTTTTTAGGGAATTGATGTTTTGTAAAACTTCGTGATAATCAAATGTCTGTATTTGTTGCTATGTCGAGAAGCGCGTTTTTTGCTCGCATTCTTGTTTCTTCGGTGTTTTGCCTTTCTTTAAGATAGTTTACCGTGTTTTCGATTGCTGTTGGTGCTTCTTGGGTTTTATTGACTATTTCACGGGGCGGGTTACTGATTGAACTGGTGTATTGGTTGTAACCCGCCTTTGGGCTTAGTATTATTTACCGCTTTCACTCATCATAAATTCCGAAATCCCTATTTTACTTCCATCTATAAGGTTTTAGAAATCAGCCAATATCAGCAGATTTTTCGATGCCGCCTAATAATCAATAGAGAACCAATAACCATACTGACTATCACTAGAGCGATTCCTATATTGAAAACTTGAGGCAGTTGACTATCAGACGAAATTGTGAGTGAAGGAGTCGGTGTTGGAATAAAACCAAAATCGACGATTGTCCTACTGGGGTCGTTAATCTGGGTTTGTGCAAAGAATCCACGAAAGCTTCGATAAACTCCTGTAGCATTGCTAGAGATGATTAATTGGTGTGTTCCTTCCGTTAGATTGACTAATTCGATTGAGCCCTTAAAGGGTGAACCGAGGTTGTTATCAAGGGGGATTGTGGTGGAACAGCCATCCAGAATGTAAGTTACTGATATTAGTTTTTGTTCTATTGCGGTATTATATAAATTGAAGATTTTCCACTTTTCACTTTGGTTATTAAACCAATTATTAGGTGCTTCGACAGTAAAATTCAGTAAGACTTTTTCGGTATATGTCTCATTAATCGGCGATTCTACGATGAGCTTCGGCGGGTTTTCCCAAACCCAAGGTGTAACAAAATTGAAAGGCGGTTGTTCACCGCTGACAAATGAAATTGAAGCTATGGAGAAAGCTAACAAGGCTAAAGTAGCAGTCACTGCAAAGGTATGCCTTCTCATTTTGCTCAATAAAGTAATTGTTTACCTTTCATTTAGCTCTCCTCAAAGAACAGGGTGTTCCGCTAAAGGAACAGGTTTATTTTATAAAATTTCCTTCCCGTAAAAAGATACCCTTTACAAAAGGAAGTTGACGGCAACACTTGTGGTTGTCGCTTCCCACTTTCTCTAAGCGTCCGTAGTGGCATCATTTTCTACCGGCTTAGGTTTATTTGCCTTTTGGGAGATTCTTCATCTTTTCTTTACGAAAAAATAAAAAGCAAATATGTATTCGTTAACTAGGGGGGTTGACTTGACAAGAAAGCAAGAGTTCACAAGTATACCAACAGCAAAAGTACAGGAAGGAATAGATTTATGCAGAAGAAATATCGCTATTTTTCTAGATGATGCCAAGGCGCTAATGCGTAACGGAAGTCTTCAGAACGCCTATGTTCTTGTTCAATTTGGACTTGAAGAGTTTGGAAAAATAATTGCATTAAAAGAAGCTGTTGAAAACTGTGACTCTGGAAATATATCTGTTAATAATAAGATTTTTAAAAATCACGAGTTTAAGACTGAAAAGGCTTGGACAAAAATTAGTCCGTGGGCAAGAATAATTAATGAAGGTTTTGATGAAGATGTGAGTGACATGCCCTATGGTTTTCCAGCGTATTCTGAACCAACTACAGAAGCAAGCCCTCAAACACGGTTAGATTGTGTGTTTGTTGATTTTAGAGAGGGCAATTGGATTAATGGTCATAAAATTGACAGAGAG
The DNA here is from genome assembly GCA_026014735.1 of Candidatus Bathyarchaeota archaeon. Lineage (NCBI taxonomy): Archaea > Thermoproteati > Candidatus Bathyarchaeota > Candidatus Bathyarchaeota archaeon. The sequence continues at coordinate 269,320 of JAOZHT010000003.1, read as the reverse complement.
CGACTCGTTCACCTAATAACGTATATCGAGCATATGCTTGAAACACTTTATCCATCTGAAAAGGGAATAACTCTTGATGAACTGGTTGCCCAAAAAGGCGAAACTTGAACTCTTAACGTTAAAGAATTGAAGTTGTTCGGTATCCCAAATTTCTTGCTTCATTTTCTAAGAAATGCCGAGTGCGATGTCTATTACTTCCGCGTACAGGTGGGCTATAGCTACCCTAAAGCCTAAAAGCTTCAAAAAATAATTAGATTAAGTTAGTGGTTTCAGGTATGATTCATAAAGTTGTCTATTATGATGAATTATTCGAGTCAGGTTGGGTTAATCTATCTGTTGCCAAAGAAATTGCTAACTACCTATCAGGTAAAGGCTTTACTATTGTCAATGCAGTTCAACTGAAAGACCTAATGGTCTCTACTTTGAAAGGAGAAGTAATCAATCCCGTTGTTGTCTTTGCTATGGATAAGGCGCCATATACTATAATGGATAGCACCGATGCAAATTGTTTGGTTAGACAGTTTTTAGATCGTGGAGCAAGAATTGTCTGGATAGGTGATATACCTTTCTGGAATATTGCTGTGGAGAACGACAAAAAAGAAAGCCTAAATAAAGAAGAGTCCCAAAGAATCGAAGCCTATTATCAAATGGGTGCTCACATGTCTTTGCTAGGTGTTAATCCAGTGATTAGGACTTCCTCATTAGAAATGGTTAACATTACAAAACAGGGTAAAAACTTTCGATTAAGCCATAAATGGAGCGGTGTTAGACCTGTTGAAGTTTCCACAGGTGTCAGATTAAAATCTAATTTAGGAAATTCAAAATTAGCTATTCGTGGGTCGGCATTTCAAAATGCCCCATTCTTAACCTTTCAAAAGGACAGAGGCTTAATGATCTTGGCAAAGAGTGCTTACATGACAGGACGACCCATTATTTTGCTTGAGAGAAAAAGAATTCCAATAAAAGCCGAGCTTTCTCTATCCCCCAAAATTGATTTGGACTATCCAGAAAACACAGAGGAAGTGAAGCCTGAAAAGAATGAGTTCTGGGGTGTTTATGCTAACGCTTGGTTCAAAAACTTCAATAGAAGCAGACCCTTTTCAGGGTTTCTTCGATTGTGGGATTGCAATATCAAAGTAATTACAGATGAAATGCTAAAAGAATTACATAACATTTCTTTAACTGGTTACTAACTAGTTTTGCCCAATAAAAAAGTAAATGGATTTATTCATTGGTGACTGCCCCGTAACTGCACTTTTCTTTTTTGGGCATTCTTCCAGCCAGTTACCTTTCTGTTCATTACGGCAATAAATTGGCTGGTGTGTTGGTTGTAACCCGCCTTTTGTTGTCTGTGGCATTCGGCTAATCGGGCTACCCGCCCCTTTAGGTGCGTCTTCATCGGCGTCTGTTCTGCCCTTTCCAATGCATAGCAGCGGCAGATGCCCATAGAAAACCAGTTCCATTTCAGCATGTGCTCAGCAGGGCAGGCGGTTTCTTGGCGTGTGTGGGGGTTTTTGGTTTTTTTGTGTGTGGGTGTGGTTTCTATTTATAGAGGGGGGTAGGTCTGTGGGTGCAGCAGCAGTTGGCTTGATAGCTGCTTTGGTTTCTGTTGTTGCAGGGACGGGTTGTTGCGTTTTTTGTTTTTGCAATAAAGTTAAGAGCCCCTATCTGCAGTATTTCTTCTGTGAGGTGTACTGTTTATGGGTGAGGTCACCGTGAAAGCTCCAGCTATCAGCGCCGAGGAATATGAGAAATATAGGGGCAAAAATGTTGCCATCTACAAGGGCAAAATTGTTGCTGCGGGTCAAAACTCTGCTGAAGCCCTCCAAAAGGCGCTTAAGAAAAACCCCAAGTTAAAACCCAGCCAAATAGAGATCGAGTACATTCAGTTGGCGGATGAGCTTATCTTTTGAACCGCTACATTTTCAAGTACACTCCTGAACCCACTAAAGGTGGAACAATTTACCGCCCCACGAGCTCTTAGCTTTCCCTTAGGAGCAGCAGAAGCGGGCCCTTAAATAAAGGCAAAAAGTTTATTCCTTTTCTTAATCCACGAGGCAATAGCAGCCTCTCTGTTCTGTAAGCGGCTTTTTGTTTGGTGTTCCACTCTGGAACGGGTTTGTTCTGTCAGCAGAGCTAAATCCCGCTTCCGCCATTGGGGAGGCAGTGAAAAAACATGAAAATCGCATCAAAATTCCTCGCAGCAGCAATCCTCTCTTTATGCATAGGTGTAGCAGTCGCAACTCCCCTATTAGCAACCGAAATCATACCTTTCCCCAGAATCCCACAGGGACCAACCGCAGACTTTGGCGTTGACGTAGCCTACGCAGACTTCCAAGTGACAGGTCAACCTGACGAATACGGCAGGCAACAAATGGATTACAATGTGGTTCTTAACGTGACAAGCCTGGCAGATATAGAAGCAAAACTCGGCATGGTGAACTTTGCGGCAGCCCAAAACATTACCCTCATCAGAGGCGCAATGGAGGGGGGCACCTCGAGTTCATCGGGCGGAGGAAGCGGCAGCAACTCTTTCGGAGGCCGAATCGAAGGACTCTGGCTTGACGGCAAATGGCTAAACGTCACCTGGATACCGGGAACACATCCTGAAGGCTTAGGCAAAGTGATGACTCCACCCTGGGGTTCAGGAGCCACAGTCAGCTACGTAAGCAGCTTACCAACGGCAATTCCTAACCTTCCAGAGAACGCTTCTGAAAACGGTTACTGGATCGAAGGCGTACCAATCAAACAGTACCAATACTTCAACAGCACAGAAAACAAGCTAACATTCTACGATACAATCTACGCAAACGGCACCTGGGTAAACGTAACAGGCAGAATACGCATCGAAGACCCCAAAACAAGCGTGCTATCATTCGGCACTTTACTTCAGACTTCAACCATGTTCTGGCCACGCGGCACCTCAATCGGCACCTTATCCAACAGCACCAACAGCCAAAACTTCGTAATCTGGAGCGGAGACGGCGACTTTAACAACACTTGGATGCCACATCAGTCACGGCTAATACAGGTAAAGGGAACCCTATACGTCGGCAGCAACGAAATCCAAAACCTCGTCTCCTCAGAAAAAATTAACCTCTACGCTGCAGCATACAGCTACGTCTACGACTATGACCAACCCATAAATGGCGTATTCTATGACACCTCTAAAATGTCAACCAGCCTCACAGCAGTTCACCTGACAGAAACATCGGACGGCAACTACAGATACTGCAACCTCTTAAGCGGCAGCCAAACATTCCAGACAGACCAATACGGCGAAGTATTACTCAACCAGGAGAGCTAAAAGGTCATGGCGAACTTGGAATCTGGAGAACTCGAAGGCAACACCCTTAGCGTCTACGCTTTCGTAGTTAAAGAGGGCAAACCTGTGGGTCCACGAGAAGTTATGCGTGGCGCCAACCTCTCCAGCCCAAGCACCGCCTATCGGCAACTGCAGAAGCTTGAAAACCTCGGCTTAATCGAGAAGAACAGCTACGGCGCATACGTCTTAAAGGAGAAAGCCAGCGTTAGCGGGCATGTGTGGGTCGGCAAAAACCTCGTGCCCCGCCTACTCTGTTACTCCCTCTTTTTCTTTGGCATCCTAAGCGTAGAAGTCGCCATCCTGCTAATCCAGTTCCTCTTCCAAGGACAAACACCTAGTTTAGCGGTTATGTATTTGGTGCCGATTACGGCGGGCTCAGCGGGGCTGTTTTTGGGTGAAGGCTACCTGCTCTGGCGACGCAACAAACCCGAAAGCAACCAAAACCCGAACCCCAAACTAAACTAACTAATTTTTTCTCTTATCTTTGACGACCACTAAGCCGCCAAACACTACCAAGCCCACAACAACCAGCACCACAATCAACGCTTGATTATCCCTTAGCAGCTGGATTACGTCTTTGGGTGTATCTTTTGCAATAGGGATAGGTGTAGCTGTTGAGTTTGGCGTGGGTGACGGCTCAGGCGTAGCAGTAGGCGCTGCTGTTGGCTCCGGTGTTGGGGTGGCTGTAATTGTCTGAGTAGGGCTCGGGGTACTGGTGGGGTCAGGTGGCGGCGGCGAGTTGCCAAAAGCATAGAGGCACCCGTAAAATGAGCCAATGAAAACTTTTCCATTGTCCACCGCCGGCGTGGATTGGATGATCCAGCCATTGTCGCGGTACCGAGGGGCGGTAAAGTTCCAGAGTTTAGAGCCGTCGGTGGCGTTTAGGGCGTAAAGGTTACCATCTTCTGAGCCGATATAGATAACATCTCTAGCTATTGCGGGAGATGCAATAATGTCATCTTGTGTTGAGTAGTTCCATATTTTAGCGCCAGTGGAGGCATTCAAGGCATACACGTTATTGTTAGCTGAGCAAATATAGACTACTCCCGACTTGATGGAGGGGGAACTTCCGCTGATTTTCCATCCCGTATCGGTGCCAGTTGTGTTATAACTCCAAATAATCTGGCCGCTGGTGGAATTAAAAGCATAAAAGTTACAATCAACGCTGCCAGCGTACACTATCCCCTCTGCAACTGCGGGTGACCCCGCGCCCTCTATTTTGTAGGTCCAAAACTCTTCACCTGTACTTGCATTCATAGCGTATAATCCGCTGAAGCCCGCGTTCAGGTAAACTATCCCGTTGTAAACAGCCGGAGACCCCTCGACTTCACTTTGAATAGTCAAATTCCAAATCTGGTTGCCGTTGGATGCGTTTAAAGCCAAAAAGTGTGTATTCACGGCGTCATCAAAGCCTGTGCAGCCACTGTATACAACCCCGTCTACAACAGTGGGGGCAGCGTAAATGCGGGAATTTTGCTGGACCTTCCAAAGCAACTGCCCATTTGCAGCGTTAAAAGCGTTAGTTGAGAAATTTGAGTTAAGATAAACTACTCCGTCAACCACGGCGGGTGTAGAAAAAATCTGGTAGTCCCTGTTTTTCCACAGAATTGCGCCGCTGGCCGCGTTGAACGCGTAGAGGCCATCCTCCAATCCGATGTAGAGAACGCCGTTAGCGACAACAGGTGAATTACTCACGGGGTCGCCGGGGGTGGAGTAGTTCCAGAGTTGAAAAGGCGTTAACACTGGGTCAAAATCAGTTGCTCCGCTGTTAGTTGGGTCTCCATGCGGCATTATCCAGTCGGCCTCGACGTAGGCAACATAGAAACCGCTGCAAAGCAGGACGATGCAGAACGCAGTTGCATATTTCAGTTGCTTCATCGCTACTTTAGGTGGGCGTCGTTTTATAATAAAAGATTTTTTGTATAATTTTCTTGACAAAGCTTAGTCTAATTTTCTGAACCAACCTCCCTGCAAAAACTAACCAGCCACAAGGTGATTTAGACACTACTGTGTTAAGGCCAAAACTCCAATTTGCCAGCATATTTACCTATGCAACTTGAACTGTAACTCAGCTATGCAGTGCACTATTCTTTGCTGTAAAATCAACTTAAAACTAAAGCTTGACTAAGCTGCCTCTTTTTCTTACTCGTTTAGCAACCATTAAAACCACCAAAACACCCGCCGTAGTAGCAATTATCAATGTAATCACAAGCCAACCTGAAAGCAGCGCCTGTGACGGATAAATTAACTCTGAGTATTTCCCAACTGCTGGATAAGCGGTGTCGTTGTAGACTATGTCTAGTTTTTCTCCATACTCTGCTATGGCGTTTTGGAGTTGCAGCCAGACCTGTTGCTCACCCTCGGTGGGTTCCCAAAGCCCCCAGACAACATCGTCCTGTCTGCGTAACCCCGAACCGAAATCCTGCGGCAAAACGAACGCGGCTTCAGCCTTGACTTGCCCGCGGATTACGCTGGCATTGTTTACGGTATCAGTCCAGAATTGCTCCAGCACATCGAAATGCTCCTCTTGTAGCGTGCCATAGGCGCCCTTCATGTCGGGGGCATAGTTAAAGAGGACAACGTATTTGGCGCCGTTTCTGTAGGCTGCGCTCATTTGCTGGTAGATTTCCTCGCCGCTTGCCAGATACGGCGCTTCTGTGTATTTCCAAGTTATTATTGCGCCCCAGTCTTTGCCGTAGCAGTTTGCAGCGCCCCTAACGGAGGCTATGGCCTGTGTGGTGCTTTCGTTCCAGCAGAACTGGGCTAAAACGGCGTCGTAGCCGCTTTGATAATCGTACCAGTGGAGCCCATAGTCTGATGTTATCACGTTTAGGGTCGTGTTCTGGAAGTGGCGGGTCTGGTTTACTTCGGTGCCAATAAAACCGGTATAGTATTGCCTTGCGTCTTTTTGTGTTTGGAGGGGATAAGCGGCCCATAATTCGTCGTAGGTGTATTGGAGCTTTGATGTGTCGTTGAGAACTGAGATGTTGAAATTGAAATTTTTGTCATAGGCGCTGCCAGCCACGGTTCCGTTTGGATAGTAAATTATGTAGTTAAATGGTAACGTGCTGTCATAGTTGTCTATGCTTACGGTGCCATTCCGCATGTAGGTTACAGAAAAACCAAATTCTTTCACGTTGCCATTAATGCTTCCATCCGCCCTCTTATTCAGCCAGGGGTCAGTCTCACCTCTGTAGAGAGTCATTTCTCCATCCAGCATTTTCCCTCCCGGCTCATCGATAGCGTATATCCCCAAGAAGTGGTTTCCCCAGCGGTCGTCGTAACCTGATAGCCAATTGTCAGCCAGCGCAATGTTGTTTATGCCCAAATAGACAATGTAGCTCATGTTGCAGCTAACAGCGTAGTCTCCTATTGCATAGATTGAGCTGTTGCTGTTCTGAAGAGAGCCCGATTGCAAAACAAAGAGGTTTGTGTAGTCTTTGACTTTGTCTATTAGCTGCTTGGCGTCCGAGACGCTGTCGCCACAGTATGTTACGCCGACGTAGAAGGCGTCGTCATCGCCGCTGCCAGCTTGAGCGTCGGCTCTCTGGAAGATGCATAGCGTGGATGAGGCAATCAACGCCAAAAGCGCAACTGAGAAGGCAACTATCAGGTTTCTCTTCAAAGGTTATCTCTCCCATCAACCGCAGATACAGACATGTACCGACTGGATATTTGCATTTTCCCAAATCCGCCTACCCTGTCTGATTCCAAAAGTAAACCTGCGAGTACTTATCGGTAAATGGATATGCGGGGTCGTCGTAGATTATGTCGAGCCTTCCCCCATGCTTTGCAAGTGCATCTTGCAGACGAGGCCAAAACTGCCGGTACTCCTCTGAGGGCGTCCATAGACCCCAAACGGTATCGTCGATGTTCCGTAGCCCCCACCCGCAGTTTTTGGGCAAAACAAACGCGGCCTCAGCCTTAACGCTGCCATACCCAACAAGCGGGTTCTGCACCACATCGCGCCAGAAACGCTCCAACGCCCCAAAGTGCTCTTCCTGCAGGGTTCCATAGGGGCCAGTCATGTTTTCGGCGTAGTTAAAAACAACCACGTATTTAGCGCCGCATTCATAGGAGGTACGCATCTGGTCATAAACTTCTTGGCCTCCAGCTAAGTAGGGGGCTTGGGTGTATTTCCAAGTTATGATGGTTCCCCAGCTTCTGTTTTGCATGTTTGCTGCGCCGCGGACAAGCCCAATGTCCTTTTCTACCGTTTGGTTCCAACCTAACTGTGCCAACACGGCGTCGTAGCCTCCAAGGTAGTCAAACCAGTGCAGAGCATAATCCGATGTTAGATAGGTGTAGTTGGCTTTGGGATAGCTGTTCAGGATATGATTGGTTGAAGATACAATTTTTTGGGCGGCTTCATCGGAGCTCTGGAGGGGGCGGGCGCTCCATAGTTGCTCGTAAGTGTAGGGAACGTTTGGTCCATAGGGCACCGTTCTCGATTTTTCACCATATGTTACGGTCGTAGAGGTGACTGTTCCGTTGGGATAATACGTGGCAAAGGTTTCCCCGTCGAATGATTGGGGCGCACTCAGATTCCGTGCGTTTATGGCCCCATCAGGGAAGTAAGTAAGAGATGCCGTGCCAGAAGTCGTGATTAGCTGATAACCGGAGATTTTGCCGTCTGCATATTTCATGAAGGACTCCCCTTTGTCGGGTTCACCATAGAACTGCCGTTCCCCATCCAGCATTTTCCCACACAACTCATCCCCATAATAAAATCCCAAAAAGCTTTGGTTCCAACGCCCATCGTAAGCTTCAAGCCACGTCTTCAGCAGGTATGCTTTGTCTGTGCCGAAATACACTATAAAATGCAGGCCTGAATTAACCGCGTAGTCGCCGACCTCATCGATTGCGGTTATGTTGTCCTGCATTTCTCCTGATAGCAACACAAAGAGGTTGGTGTAGCCTTTAACTTTGTCGATTAACTGTTTTGCATCAGAAACCTGGTCGCCGCCAAACGTTACTCCCACATAGAACCCGTCGTCTTCCGCGTTAAACAATCCGGTTGTAACAAATAATGCCGCTGCCACAATGATTAGGAGCGCTATCGCCGCCGCCAACATGATTTTCCGTTTCACAGATACCCTTCCCATTGATTTCCTTTACCGCGGGCAGGGGACTTAATTTAATTTACGCATTTGCTCCGTTTGTTTTCTGGCGCTTTGTGGTTAAAATTGCGGTTAATTGCTTGCCGTCGTGATGTTTTCCTGAAAATGTTTAAATCCAATCTGGGATAGCAATATTAGAGTGCATGCTTTGGGCCCGTAGCTCAGCTAGGTAGAGCGCCAGACTCATAATCTGTTGATCGCTGGTTCAAATCCGGCCGGGCCCACCAGTCATCTTCGGTTCATTCAAGTTATTTCAGTTCAAAGCACAATAGAAGAGGATAGAATTTGGTTTTCCAAAGAAAAAAGGTGAGGGGTCTAGATGAATGACCGCTCGTAGCATTCTTCATGTCTAACCGCGGTGGCTTTGCGGCAGGCAACCCGCTGCCCTTCAAGGATGGGTTTGTGACAGATCAAGCAGAGAATGCGCCCTTTCTTTTGTATTCTCAAGATAAGTCTATGGTTGATCACATAGTGGTTTGTAGGCATACTTTTTCACTGAAAGTTGCTTGCCGTTTATGTAGTAAAAGCGTTTTTGTCAAGGTTTGTTGACTAAGCTTAGTCAAGGTTTCTTGACTAACTTACACAAGGTTTCTGGACTAACCCAAAATCAACTTCAGAAGCAGAAGATGCGGGTTTGCGGCGTTTTCTCAAGTAAACAGCCAAACCTGCCCCCGCCAAAATCAACGCAGCCAAGACCACTGCGGCAAGCACCAGGGGAAACGGCTCCGCTGTTGTGCCGACTGGACCCGCTGATTGATCAGGGATGCCTGAGAGGTTAAAGGGCGCCATGGCGGGGTAGTTGTCTTGTCCCTCCAGCACAGTCACGTTTGTCTGCTGCTCATAGTCGGGGTAGGTGGTTTGCAGCAGATAGGGGGTGTCGCCTACGCCGTCGAGGTTGCCGTCGCCGCCAGTATAGTCGCTCCAGTAGTTGCCTACTGAACCGTTATCCCAGCGGTTGCTTTCGGCGCCGTAGTTTCGGATGTAGGGGATATTCACGTTGACGAGGTTGCGGTCGAAGTTGTTGCCGCAGAATGTGTTGCCAAAAAAGCCCGCGGGATCTATGTTCACCAGTACGGCTTCGTTGTTTTCGCTAAAGTTGTTGTCGGCGACGAGGTTGTTTGAGGCCATGTTGTAGAGTGCGATGCCGTCGATGCGTGTTAGGCTGTTTGAGGTTATCTGCGAGTCACTGTAGGTGCCCCAGATGCCATGCTGGTCAGGTTGGGGAACAGGCGGTACAGGTGCCGCGGTGAGGGAGCCGACGATTTGGTTGCCTATGATTCTTATGCGATTGGGGTTGGATGAGTCGGGGTTTAGGGGCAGCAGGTTGATTCCCACGGCAAAAGACTCGTTGGGTATGCGGATTCTGTTGCCCACTATATCAACCTGCGACGAGGACAACACCACCACGCCGCTATTGCAGTTCCTCATGGTGTTTTGGCTAACTGTGACGTCGGTGGCGTTCTCGATGCTTACCCCGGTCACGCAGCCATCAAAAACTACATTTGTAATCTTAACGTTGCTTGTTCCCTCCACGTGGACGCCGGGGAGCCACCCCACAGGCATCATAAGCCCCACCGTGTTAACGTCGGGTCGAGTTACTTTAAAGCCGCCGCCGTCAAGCACTATGTTTGGGCACTGAATCTCTATGGTATTGTTGACGTCGCCAGTTAACGTGTAGGTGTCTTCGTCTCGCTGGATGGGCGCTGACGCTGGCTCCACGGTGCCGTCCGCTCGGATGAAGATGGGCGCGGGCAACTCGGGCAGAGGAGTAAAATTCGCCACCGCACAGAGGAGGCTTTGGGCTAAAATCAAAGCAGACACCGCAAGTGATAAGGCAACTACCGCTTTTGACTTCATGGCATATCCCCACGCCCTAGCTAATGGTTGTTTTAAAGGGTTTTCGTCAAGAAACCTTGACTAATCCTGTGGTGGCTGATGCAAACTTGGCTTGGCAAACCCGCCCCGTTGAAGCGAATGCTTTTTGTTTCCAACCCATCCATATTACTTCAGGGACAACTGTGCCGCTGATTTCAAGCTTTGACCCCTGGCATTCCGGCCTCTGCACCTGCCCAGCCAAACTCACCTTTAACCCCTACACGGGCTGCAACCACGGCTGCCTCTACTGCTACGCCACAAGCTACATCCCCAACTTCGGTGACTGCCACCCCAAAAAAGACCTCCTGCCCCAGCTGCGGCGAGAAGCATCCAAGCTAAATGGCGAAATCATCTCGCTATGCAACAGCTCTGACCCTTACCCGCGTCTTGAGGCAACTGAGGGTTTGACGCGGCGATGTCTTGAGGTGCTGGTGGACTGCGACTGCAGAATCCAAATCATAACCAAAAGCAACCTTGTCACCCGCGACGACGATCTCCTCGCCAAGGCAGCCGCTACCGTGGCGCTGACCATAACCACAGAGGACGCGGAGGTTGCCAGAAAAATCGAGGCTAACGCGCCCACGCCGTCGGAGCGCATCCGAGCCGCACAGGACTTAGTAAAAGCTGGCGTCCCCGTCTCAGTCCGCATCGACCCCCTCATCCCCCACCTTAACAGTCAACCCCAAAAACTCATCAAAACCCTCGCCGCCATCGGCGTCAAACACGTAACCGCCTCAACGTATAAAGCCAAACCCGACAGCTGGAAACGGCTCTCGGCGGCGTACCCCGCCTTGATGGAAACGCTAAAACCCCAGTACTTCCAGTTGGGTGAGCGTGTCGGCGGCAGCGTGCTGTTGCCAAAAGATTACCGCTTCAAACTGCTTAATGAGGTGCGGGATATGGTGGTTGCGGAGGGCATGGCGTTTGGGGTCTGCCGCGAAGGACTAGCGCAACTGAATACGGCGGCGTGTGATGGCTCATGGATGCTGCCTAAAACTCGGGAGGACCACCAATGCAAGCTCGGGTAGTTTTCCTTGCGGACTTCGATTACTTCTTTGCGCAATGCGAGGAACTGCGGCACCCCGAAATCAAGGATAAACCCATCGTGGTCGGCGTCTACTCGGGACGCACCGAAGAAAGCGGCGCAGTGAGCACAAGCAACTACATCGCCCGCGGCTACGGAGTCAAATCGGGGCTACCCCTGTTTATGGCAAAACGCAAACTCGAAGGCACCGACGCCGTCTTCTACCACGTAGACCACGAGTACTACGAGCAAATCAGCAGCCGCATCATGGAGATATTCCGCGGCTACGCCAGCAGCCTCGAGCAGGTCAGCGTAGACGAGGCATACCTCGACGTCACCGAGCAGGTCGGAGGCAGCTACGAGAGGGCAGCGGAATACGCATATAAAATCAAAGCTGACGTGAAGACGCAGGTGGGCATATCCTTCACAATCGGCGTGGGACCCAACAAGCTGGTGGCTAAAATAGCCTGTGACAGCCAAAAACCCGACGGCCTCACCATCGTGCGCCCCCAGGAGGCAGAAGCGTTTTTGGCGCCGCTTCCCGTGGACCGCCTTTTGGGCGTGGGCAAGAAAACCACGGTGCGCATGGAGCAGATGGGCATCAGAACCATCGGTGAGCTTGCCCGTTTTGATTGCCAGCGCCTCGTCGAGGTCTTCGGCAAAGCCTTAGGCATCTACTTCCACAACGCTGCCAACGCAGTCGACAACGAACCCGTCCGCGAGCAGGGCGAGGCTGAATCCATCAGCAAAATCGGCACCCTAAAGCAGGACACCCATGACTTAGAGTTCATCATGCAGAAGTGCACTGAGCTAACAGACATCGTCTACGGCGAAGTCAACGAGAAGGGCTACAGTTACCGCACCGTCTCCATCTATGTGGTGAATGTGGATTTGTCAAGCAAAACCCGCAGCGTCACCCTTGAGCAGCCCGCCAAAGACAAAGAAACCATCAGCCGCAACGTACGGGCGCTGTTTGAGAAGTTTCTGGCTGAGTCGCCGCTGGAAATCCGCCGCGTCGGTGTCAAAGTCTCAGGCTTTAGCAGAGAGGAAAATAAGCAGAAATCGCTGATGAGTTTCTTTGGCTCATCTTAATGGGTAAACTTTTTCTGGTTCAAGCGACATCTATTTTCGGGAAGACTTTTGGCAAAACAAGCTGGGCGGCTGCCGCCTGATCAATATGTCACTGACCATATTCTGCGCTGGGGCATCGAGCACCCCGGCATCACAGCGGCTAACCCGCAGCTTAACCTGGACACCTACACTCTTACCGTGGACGGAGAAGTAGAAAAACCTGTCAAGCTGGGCTGGAAGGATTTTTTGGCGTTGCCCCAAACCATCTCTGTCAGCGATTTTCATTGCGTGGAGGGCTGGAGCGTGCTGGATTGCCGCTGGGAGGGCGTGCGCGTCCGCGACATAGAAGACCTCGTCAAACCACACGACGCCGCGCAGGCGGTGACGTTTGAGTGCGCCGACGGCTACACCACCTCGCTGTACCGAACCGAGCTGGAAGGCAAAGATGTGCTTTTGGCTCATCGACTCAACGGCGAATCCCTCGAGGAGGGCTACGGTTTCCCTGTGCGGCTGGTGGTGCCCAGCAAGTATGCCTATAAGAGTGCGCTTTGGGTGGTGGCGCTGCATTTTACGAGGGTCAAGATGCTGGGCTTCTGGGAGAAGCGGGGGTATAGTGACAGTGCGGATGTGTGGCGAAACGACCGCTTCCGGCATGAGGTGTAGTGGTTTGCAATCCAAACCCAGATATGGATTCTGAATCTGGTTTGCAACGCAATAAGCGGCTGCAAGACTGTTTTAAAAACGGGACAACGTTTATTAGGCAACTCTGATACTCTGTTGGCTCTTTACGAGGTCGAAAAATATGTCCCCGAAAAAAACTTCAAAGCGCCGCCCAACTCCCCAAAAAACCGATGTAGAAGCATCCGGGCTGGAATTCGTCTGCGCTGAACAGGAAGATTTACTCTACATAGCACGAATCTAAACGGAAATCCTTCTTTACTCGTCCTTCCCATACTTTACTTGCCGCATATTAGCCCACAATAGCGGTTCTATCCACAAGCCTATAGAGGCACAGCTCAGATCCGCCATCAGCCGTTGCCCGGAAACCATCGGTTGGGGCTTGAATTCTTTTATAGTCCACCACCCATCAATTTAGCCAGAGCTGAACACCATGGACTACACAGAGGCAACCCTTGGAAGAATCTTCATACTCCGCCTCCACCAAGGCGAACGCATCCACGAAGTCATCGAAAAATTCGCCAGCGACAAACAAATCCAAAGCGCCCTATGCTTCTTTCTAGGCGGAGCCGAAGACCAAAGCAAAGTGGTGGTTGGCCCCAAAGACGGCAAAGCGATGCCGCCGCAGGCTATGGTTACGCTTCTGCGGGGCGTACATGAAGGCGTCGGCGTAGGCACCCTTTTCCGCGACGAATCAGGCGCCGCTAAGCTGCATATGCATGCGAGTTTTGGCAGAAACGACAACGCGATTACGGGCTGTGTGCGGATGGGCGTGGATGTGTGGCAAATCGGCGAAGTCGTCATCTTGGAACTTGCAGGCGGCTCCGCACGGCGCGAGAAGAACACGCAAACGGGCTTTGAATTTTTAGAGTGCTAGCCTAGGAAACGCACTAGGAAGATGCGGTAGCCCATGTTGCCGTAGAAGTCGCCCCAAAACGGCTGGTCGTTGGGGTCGCCGAAGCGTCCGGTGCTGTAAATCATCATTTCCACCTGAGTGTAGTCGAGGGTGGTGTTGAAGAATTTGGTGTTGATGCCATAGTCGAAGAGGATAATGTATTTTACGCGTCGGTCCACGCAGAGCTGCACGAACTCGTCTATGTCAAAATCGGGTTTAAAGGCGTCCACGGCAAGCGCGGGGTACTGCCAAATCTGGTAGCTGCTCATGTTGTCGGGCAAATAGAAGCGGAACATATCCTGGCTAAGCAGGTTAAAGGAGCAAACCAAAGCAGCTGACTCATTAGGGCCCAGATGGGATGCAAGGTAGCGGGTGGCTTCCTGCACGGGGATGTGGATTTGGTCGCGCTCCGTCATCCGGTAGGCTTCATAGCCGCTGTAAGCAACCGCCGAGGCGATTAATGCGATGAAGGCGATGGCAGCAGCTTTCTTTGCCCGCTCCGCTTTGAGGCTGGGCAACTGGGGCTGCCAACCCTTGACTTTGCCGTAGAGAAACATCACAAAACATGCCGCCGCAATGGCTAAAATCGGGAAAAGAGGCGTCACGTAGCGCCATTGCCGATTAGGAATCAGCGTAAAGAACACGTACACCACCACAAACCAGGTCAAAAAGAAGATGTCCTGTCGGCTTCGCCGATAAGCAAACATACCAAGGCCGCAGAGCCCCAAGATAAAGATGGGCAGCGTGATGGGGTGCACGGGGATGTCGTTGAAGGGCCAAGCCATCTCGACGAGGTAGTAGACGGGCAGGGGCTGGAAGCGGTTGCTGTAGGCAGGTCGGTCCTGTCCGCCCTCGCTCATCACGTACTGGAGGGTTTCGAATTTGGTCATGCCGTTGTAGTGGTAAATCAGCGCAAACCAGGGCGCCGCAACCAACACCACAATGACTACGATGAGAAGAAACTTGGCTATGTTCAGCTTAAGCTGCTTGCGCGCCAGAAACAGGATGCTAAGCAGCATAGCGAGGGCGGCAACGATGATCTGGTACTTCGCCAACACGCCGATGCCCAGCGCGAGTCCGCTGAATACCAGCGCGCGGTAGCTGCCCTGTTTGCTTAGCCAAACATAGAAGCTGAACATGACCAGTGTGAAGAAGAATATGAGCATGGTTTCCAGCATGGTGACTCGGCTAAGCCAGAAGAACCCCGGCATGGTCCCCAAGAGCACGCTTGCGATGAGGGCTTGTTTTTGGCCGTAACTGCGCTTGGCGAATTCGAAAAGCAGCCAAATCGAGAGCGCCGCAAACGTCACTGCCACCAGCCGCCCCGCTACCTCGTTGACGCCCAACATATGGAAGTAGCCCATGGTGACTATGTCAAAGATGGGCGGGTAGTAGCCGTAGGTAGTCATGTACTCCCAGGTTTGCCCGCGGCTCAGCAGGGTGCCTCCGAAGAGATGCGGCATCTCATCCCACTGAACCGACATGTAACCCAAACCATACGACGCAGCCACAACAAAAACCAGCAGAAACACCAGCAACGCGAGGCGGTACTTGTGAGCGGCAACAAAGCGGCTGCTGGGGCTTTTAGGCTGCAGGCTAATGCTGGCTGATTCAGTGATGATTTGCGACCCCTCTTTCAGGTTGAGAATAATTGTATGGCTCTAAAAAGAGTTTGCGATATGTACGCCTCCGCGGTTTAATCGTAGATATACGCAAGTGATTTATGGCTAAGACACATTTCTTTTTTAAGCTCGCAGGTGTACACACGCTTGAAGAAACAACCGCCCCACAAGGAACTCTCGATCCTGCTGCCCGCCTACAACGAGGCAGTCCAGATTGAGCGGTGCATAGGAGAAGTGGAGGCGGCGCTAAAAAAATTCTGCAGCTCCTACGAAATCATCGTTTCCGAAGACGGCAGCACGGATGGCACCGACGAAATCGTCGCCAAAATGTCCCAGCATAACCCCTCACTTAGGCTGCTGCATTCACCCACCCGACTAGGCAAGGGCAAAGCCATCAAAAACGCCGTAAAAGCCTCAAACGGCAAAATCGTAGCCTTCATGGATGTGGATTTAGCCACCGACTTAGCCTGCTTACCCAAACTCTACGAGGTAGTGAAGCGCAAAGGCGGCATGGCAATCGGGTCACGACACGTCACCGGCTCCCAGGTGGAACGCCGAGCCTCACGCACCCTCTTTAGCTTAACATATAACATGTTTGTGCGGCTGCTCTTCCTAGACGGCATTCATGATCATCAATGCGGCTTTAAAACCATGAACCGCAGCCTCGCCCAAGCCGTGCTGAGTCAATCAAAAACCGACGGCTACTTCTTTGACACCGAAATGATTGTGCGATGCAAACAACTCGGCTACCCCGTCACTGAGGTTCCGGTTTGTTGGCGCGAGAGAAACAGGGGCGGCTCAAAAGTGAATCCGATGCGGGACGGCAAAAAAATCGGTATGGATATGCTGTCTTTCCGCCTAAACCCCTAGCCTTTTACCATTTTCCGCCTGCTCCCCCGCCGCCTGAGCGTCCGCCGCCTCTGGCGCGTCCACCAAACACGGGGAGGGCCACACCGAGCACCAAGAGCACGATTACCAGCCACAGGGGCAATCCGTAGATGTCAAGGAGCCAAAAGGGCGTAGGCGTCGACGCTGGGGTGTCGGTGCTTTCGTAGAAGTAGTAGCCGCGGAGGGGGTCAGTGAGGGTTTGATTTGTGACTGGAATCTGCGCCCCCAATGCCACAACGGTGTCGTATAAGCCTTCACCGTAGTCGGCGCTTTTAAACGCGGGGACCAGATACTGCTGAGCAATCAGGTTGCTTTCGATGTCGGTTATGTCTGCTTCTAGGCCGTAGCCCACTTCGATGCGCCACTGCCGCTCCTCAAGGGCCACCAGCACCAATACGCCGTTGTCTTTGCCCTTCTTGCCAATCCCCGTTTGGGTTCCGTCAGCAACATCAAGCGGCAAATCGTTAAAGACGTAAACGCCCAGCTTCACTATATCGGTGATTTCTTTGCCGGAACCATCGGTTATGCCATGTCCAGTAAGCGAAGGAAAAACACACACCACAATCTCCGCTGACGTGTCATAATCAACTTCATAGCAGTAGGCATCTATCGCATCAGCCCATTCTGAATCAACAATTTGGGCGCTGCACAGCGGGAGCATAAACGATGAGGACAGTAAAAGCAAAACAGCAGTTAATGCCACAAAGCGTTTGCTAACCAAGCAGTCTATACCTCAACCTACAGGTCAACTTGGGGAACCTCGGTTGCGCCTATCTGCGCCTGGAAGTAAGTTTTGGCTTCAAAGCCCCAGCCTGCTACCCACAGATTCGCAGGGAAAACCGCTATGGCTGTGTTGTAGTCTCGGACGGCTTCGTTAAAGCGCATGCGCTCGGTGGAGATGCGGTTTTCGGTGCCTTCCAACGTAATCATTAAGGATTGAACAACATCGGAGGCTTGGAGGGTAGGGTAAGCTTCGAAAGTCACCACCAAACTGGAGATGCCTGATTCCAACTGGGCGGTGGCGTTGTCTATAGCATCCAAGTTGCCACTTCGCTTTGCAGCCAGCCATTGATTACGCAGCCCCGTGACATTCTCCAAGATGGAGCCTTCATAGGTGATGTAGGCTTCGGCGGCTTTAACCACGTTGGGTATGAGGTCGTATCTGCGCTGGAGCTCCTGCTCAACCTGCGCCCACTTCTCATCGGCAGAAGCATTTAACGTCACCAAGTTATTGTAGGTGGAAAAGTAGACGCCTGCAAAAACTGCACCTATTAAGGCAGCAACGATAACGATTGCGGAAACAACAATTTTTATCTTCATGCAAAGCACCGGTTGCAAAGTTAGTCGAATCCATAAATATATTGATTATGCGGAAGATACCCCAAAGAAGGCTGCCATGCAGTGCCCCAGACATAGGGAAAAGAATGAAAAACAAGTCACCTGCCGCGCAGCCTAAAAAATCCACAAATTTTCAACCGCTGTTAGGCGCGGGCTGCAAGTTTCTTTAGCATCCGTCTAATCCTAAGCACTTGCTGTTGGGCATTCAAAAAATAGGGCACAGCGCATCCGTGGGGACTACATTTCCCTGCAACGATAGCCTCCATGATAGCATCCACTGTGGGAGCCTCAGCTATGATTTCGGTGTAGCCGTAGCCGATTTGGGGTCCATAATGCGCATCGGTTCCCGCCACCCTCGACAGCCCAAAACGCTGCGCCGCGGCCTCAGCTTTCGCTATGCTATCCTTAAAAGGGAAGGCCCGGGCGTTAATGACTTCAATGGCGTCGAAAGCATCACAGACGTTTTCGCGCAGGCAACCTTTGAAGTAAACGTAGGGGTGACAGGCAATGGCGACGCCGCCTGCTTTATGGATCAGCTTAACGGTTTCAAGAGCGCTAAAGCCGCGTGGAATAAGCTCTTTAACGTTTAAGGCAACGATGTGTCCGTCGGCGCTGGAAACCTCCATGCCGGGGATGATGAGGAAGTCAGTTTCTTTGGCGATTTTGTAGGCGCCATCTAGGCTGTTGTGGTCGGTGACGGCGACCGCGTTGAGCCCCCGCTTTTTAGCGTAGAAAACGAGGTTTTTAGGCGTGATTAGACTGTCGTTGGAGTAGGTGGTGTGGACATGAAGGTCGGCGAGGGTTTTGATAGTCATAAAAACAGCTCCGCAACAATCATTCGCCAACTAAAAATTATTGACTCTTTTATCAAATTCCTCTGACCACTCTTTTCGCATGCTTGTCAATTCTTTCGAGGGATCTCTGTTTTCAAATAATTGTTGGTCTATCCCCGCTAACTGAGAAATTTTCGTTGAAGCTTTGTGCTTCGCAAAACGTTCCCTCATTTTGCTGCTTTTTTCCCCCTGATCTGCGCCAGCTGCTCGTCGAGTTTGTCATCGTCAAGATCGATTTTCTTAAACAGCGGCTGCGGCTTCTGTATTCTGTGCCCCGCCTCAAGCGGCACCAACGCATCGCTCCAGCACCGCTGCTCCACTTTGCCCTCTAAATTCAGTATCTGCCAGAGCTGCTGAGCGGTCTGGGGCATAAACGAAGCGGAAACCACCGAAATCGCCTTCACCACCTGTGCCGCCACATAGAAAATCGTGCCTGCCTTCTCTTTGTCGGTCTTCATGAGGTTCCAGGGCTCGTTGGTGTTTAGGTACTGGTTGCCGGTGCGGCTTATCGTGATAAGGGTGTTGGCGGCGGATTGGAGCCAGCCGTCCTCGATTTGCTTAGCTGCCTCCTCAACCCGCACTTTGATGCAGTCAAGAACCGCCTGGTCCTCGGGCTCCATCTTGGCAGGCGCGGGGATGGTTGCCTCGAATTTGCTGTTTATGAATGAGAGGGTGCGGTGGATGAAGTTGCCAAATGTGTCGTTGAGGTCGGCGTTGATTTTTTCTCGGAAGGCTTCCCAGGTGAAGTTGGTGTCTTTGCTTTCGGGGCGCGTGGCGATGAGGAAGAAGCGCCAGTAATCCACCGGGTACATCTCTAAGGCTTCGTCTATCCAGATGCCTACCCGCTGGCTTTTGGAGGCTTTTTGTCCGCGGAACTGGAGAAACTCGGTGGCGGAAACGTTGTATGGGAGGTTGTAGCCTTGACCCGAAGCTAAAAGCAGCGCGGGTAGGATGATGGTGTGGAATGGGATGTTGTCTTTGCCGACAAAGTAGAGGGTTTTCGCTTCCTTGTTGAGCCAGTATTCGCGCCACTTCTCAGGCTGCCCCAGACGCTGGCTGTGCTCGATGGTGGCGGATATGTAGCCCATCACGGCTTCCACCCAGACATAGATGGTTTTGCCCTCGGCGCCTTCAAACGGTGCAGGTATGCCCCATTCGACGTCGCGGGTGACGGCGCGGGGTTTAAGGCCCTCTTTAATCCAGTTTAGGCTGAAGCATTTTACGTTAGAGGGAAGCTGAGGATTATTTTCTATGTATTCTATCAGCTGCTTTTCGAGTTTGGAGAGGTCAATATACCAGTGCCGCGTGTTCTTCACAACTGGCTTGGTTTTGCATATGGTACAGTACGGCTCAATCAACGCTGTGGGCTCAAGCAGTTTGCCGCAGCTATCGCATTGGTCGCCCCGCGCCTTCTCGCAGCCGCAGAAAGGACATTTACCCTCAACGAAGCGGTCAGGCAAGAAACGCTGGTCACGCTCACAGTAAAGCATCTGCGTGTCCTGCGCGAAGATATAGCCGTTCCTCTGAATTTCCAAAAGCGTCTTCTGCACAAATTCCTTATGCACGGGGCTTTCGGTGCTGGTGTAATTGTCAAAGCTGGCGTCCCACCGCTGGAACAGCTCAGCCACTTTTGCGTGGTTGCGCTGGGTTAGCGCCCTTGGCGTTATGCCTTCTTTTAGGGCGGCGACTTCCATGGGGGTGCCGTGTGTGTCGGAGCCGCTGACCATCAATGTGTCTGCGCCTTTGAGCCGGTAGTAGCGGGCGGTTACGTCGGCGGATAGGACGGAGCCGACTAAGTTGCCTAGGTGGGGGATGGCGTTTATGTATGGCCAAGCGGATGTTACGAGAACTTTCTGGGGCAAAGTGGATTCTCCAACCAAACGTTGAGGTTCGCCCTATTTAAAATTGCTATGTGGCTCATCATAGAGATGCTTTGGAGCCTGGTTTTATGCAGAAGCGTACGGCAAGCAGAGGATGCCCCTCTTAGCAGATCAATTTGTTGTTCTGCTTGTGGCTGATTGCACAACCAGCCTGCAATGCGCCCCGGCGCCTGTTGCTAAGAAGCATTGCTTTGCACAATCCGCGGGTTGTTGTTGAATAAAGGCGGATCCGCCACAACAACAACTAAACAAAAACAGCCTGCACAGAATTGAACTGCCAGAAAACCCCTTAGCTATTAGGGTTAAAACTTATGTGGGTTCATGCCCACCTATAATCTGATGCATATGCAGCCTCAACGCCCAAACCCCACCCATAAACGCATGCGACGCGAAAAGAAAACCATAGGCTACATGGTGGAAATCTACTGCAAAAACCACCACGGCACCCAAAACGGCGCCCTCTGCATGGAGTGCCAGCAATTCAAAGAATACGCCTTTATGCGCCTCGACAAGTGCCCCTTCCAAGAGAAAAAAACCACCTGCGGCAAATGCACCATCCACTGCTATCGACCCGACATGAAGCAGAAAGCCCGGACCGTCATGCGGTACGCTGGACCCCGTATGCTGCTCAGTCACCCGGGTTTGGCGCTGCATCATGCCTGGGATGCCCGTCGCAAGCCTCCGACGCTGGCAAAAAAGAACCCTTAGCCGTGGGCGGATGCAGGCATTGTTGTCCGTGGCCTATCTGTTAAGGCAATGCTTACCCGCTGTGGTTCCGTGTAGTCACATACTTTTTTATTTTAAGAGCGGTTTTTTATAACTCGAATTCTGGCTCAGTAACACCTTGCTAAAGCCTCAATCATCAGCCAACATTTTCTGGTAAACCAACCTGTGGCTACCCCAAGCGTTCCGCTTTTGGAAACTCAACAGGAGAGGTTCCGCTGAGCCTTTTTTGTGGTGCTTGCTTGAAAAATAAAACCCTCAAAATCCTCACCTATACTCTTCTTTTAGGATTAATCACTTCTCTTGGCGCGAATGTTTTAGTTACCAGAGCAGACACCGCCGATCCATCTGCTTTCTGGTTAACTATGGCATCGAACGCTTGGCGCTTCTTTCAGCCAGGCGTCGGCGTGGACGCATCCACGGGGTTGCCCGAGAACAGTGTGGGATCCTCCTACTTTACTGATTGGGACGCGGGAATCTACCTTCAAGCGGTAATCGACGCTGAAAAACTGGGGCTTATCGAGCGCAATGGCACATGGGGATTTAATGACCGCGTAGAGCGGTT
The DNA here is from genome assembly GCA_026014735.1 of Candidatus Bathyarchaeota archaeon. Taxonomy (NCBI): domain Archaea; kingdom Thermoproteati; phylum Candidatus Bathyarchaeota; species Candidatus Bathyarchaeota archaeon. The sequence goes on along the minus strand of JAOZHT010000003.1, from coordinate 247,483 downwards.
CTTGCGGTTTCTTGAGAAGCGTCCACTGATGGCAGATGGGCTACCATATCTTGCCTACAACTCGGCTAATGGCCAGAACGCCAATGGGGTCGAGCAGGTTGCAACCGACGCTGGCTGCCTGTTTGTTGCATTAAAGAACCTGCAAACCGCGGATCCCAGCTTAAAGTCCCGTATCGACCGCATCGTCTACGATGTAACTAACTATACGCGGCGTCAGATTTCAGTGGATATATTGCTTGGAGAAATGCTTAGCGGCACGCGGGCCCCCAACGTCTACGATTACTATGTTACCTGCGGCTTTGCCGCTTTTTGGCCGCAGCGCTTCTCTGCTGAAGCCGACTCGATTCTTAACCTGATTGTCTCCGCGCCCAAAGTTAACTACGGGGGCGTATCGTTGCCTTCGGCGAAGATATCTTGTGATCCGCTGCTGCTATCTATCTTTAACCTCAACCCCACCGATAAACGCATACTCGCATTATCCGAGCAGGTGTATTTGGCTCAAGAAACACGTTACAACATAACAGGTAAATTCACTGCTTTTAGCGAGGGCTTCTGCAGTATCGGGTTTGTTTGGGAATGGGTTGTTTTGCCCGGTGGACGCATGTGGATAATTCAGACCGGCGACTGCAACGACGTAGACACCGACGTTTCGGTGACGCCGATTGTGTACCTGAAAGCGGCAACGGGGCTTTTGGCGGTGTACAACACAAACTACACCCAAACCATGGTTAACTATCTGCTTCAGCGTATCCCCGCTTCCCAAAACGGCTACGCCGCCGGCGTGGATGAAGCAGGCAAACCCGTTTCGTCCTGTGACTTCAGTAACGGCTTAATCGTCAGTGCCGCCCGCTACGCCGTCGACAAAGACGTCAACGTGAACTTCAGTTACCCCTACGCTCCATTGGCGCCGTCCTCTATATCGACTGAAACATCAGCTCCTATTCCTCAAAGCGATTCAAACCAGACAGCTGCGCTTGACGCCCCCACCATCACGCCTGGAACATCAGAGCAACCCACACCGAATGCTCCCCATAAAGCAAACCACGGCGGATTCACTTGGACTCTAAACGAGTTTTTAATCGAGGTTTTGGTTGTTTCGTTTATGGTGTTTATCTGCATTTTAGCAGCGGTGACAAATCGGCTGGGAAAGAAACATCTTGCCTCCCGCAGCCCCCAACCCGCTTAGTATACTCCTAGGTGGGATTAATGCTTCCTTTGGGGCAAGCCTTTTCTAGCCTGTGCTTGCTTCTTTCAGTTGAAAATGTCATCGTTGATTGAGCGGGACCTGCAAAGCTGGTTTGCAGATGCTAAAAAGGTGGTTGTTGCAGGAATCGGCAACCCCATACGCAGAGACGACTTTGTAGGCTTAAAAATAGTGCAGGCCCTGCAGGGTAAAGTGCGCCCTCAAGTTTGCCTTTTAGAATGCGAAACAGTGCCGGAGGGGTACCTGCTGGACATCGAAAAGTTCCAGCCCTCCCATGTGCTGCTCATCGACACCGCAGTTTTAAGACGCAACGCAGGAGAGGCAAGCCTTGTGGATGCCGAGGCAGTGGCGGGGTTTTCGGCTGTTTCTTCACATGTGCTGCCTCTGCGGGTTTTCTGCGAGTACGTTAAGAAATCAACGGGCGCCAAAGTTGGGCTTCTGCTGGTGGAGCCTAAAGATTTAGGGTTCGGCGAGGAAGTAAGCAGCGAGGTTGCTGAGGCAGCGGAAAAGTTAACTCAGATTTTGCTTGCGATTCTAAGCTAGATTTTTTCTTTTAAACACGTAATCCGTCGTCATTAACGGTTTATCTTGGCGATAATTAGTTACTTTTAGCTCAATTTGGTCTTTGTTTGCCCACCTTGCAATCACGTTTTCTTCTCGGTCTTGATCCTCGTATGTTCCCCGCCAATTCAGTTCAAGAGTGAGGTCGTCTCTCCATTTGCCAACGTGGTCGTGGGCTTCACCATCCGAGGTGACGCTGTAGAGGTGCACCTGCCCGGTTACGTCGTCTACTGTCCAGAGGTCGTTTTCGTAGTAGTCCTCGTAGCCTTCGATGTGGGTGTTGATTTCGCTGTTTATGCCCGATTCGACCTCCACCGCCGACATTTCGCCGCAGCCCGCCACAGCTATGCCCTCGGCTGTGCGCAGCGCGATGCCTACCTGCCACTCGCCGATCAGTTGCCTTAGGCGCTCTAGCGCTGTGGTTTGTTGTTGTACCATACAAATCAAGCACAGACAGATTGGTGCAGATAATAAACGGTTGTTGTCGGCGACATGCAGTCACGGAGTTGGGCTGCGGGTTACGTTAATTAGCTAGATAGGAGTAAGCATTAACTGTGAATTGCGATGGCAGGCAAAGCAGTCCTTGTTATGGGTTCGGAACGCGATTTAGAGTTTAGCCGCGACATAGGCAAGTACCTTAAGCTCCTGGGCGTAGAATACGAGTTCCGCGTTGCATCCGCACATAAGACGCCGCAAACAGTGCTGGCGATCCTTAAAGAATTCGAAGCTGAAAAAGTGGTTTACGTCACGGTGGCGGGGCGTTCTAATGCTCTAAGCGCATTCATAGACGGAAACACATCCAAGCCGGTGATTGCCTGTCCACCCTACAGCGACAAATACGGTGGCGCAGACATTTATTCGTCGCTTCGCGTACCCAGCGGCATAGGCTCCGTGGTGACGATTGAACCTGAGGGAGCCGCGATTGCGGTTGCAAAGATGCTGGCGCTGGAGGATAAGGCGGTTTATGCTAACGTGTTGGCTTACCAAGAGGGCAAAAAGAAGGAGCTTGACCGAGCCAACGAATCAGTGAAGAACCTCAAATAACCTAACCTCCTCTCTGCTTCTAGGTTTTGCCGCATGTTTGAATATAACCGATAGTTGCCGGCGTGAGCGTCTAACCGATAAAAGCCGTTAGCTGCCGCTGGGCATGCGAAACGTGTTAAAAGGTCAGGGGGTTTTATGCGTCAAAGATTTGCTGGAAACCAATCAGCTTAATGGTGCATCCGCATTTGCCGCAGGCGATAACAAGCTCTGAGAGTTCGTCGTTAACTACTTTGGTGTCTATGATTTCGTAGTTGTCTTCACTTTCGTCGTCGGGCGAGATGGAGACGCCGCACTTGGGACATGCAAAGGAGCCGTCGCCTTCCAGGTTGGCTAGGTTTACGGTTTGTATACAGCGCTTTTCAAGCTTCTTCATCATCATTTTTCTTCCTTCTTGCTTAGACAGTTTTCTTTTTTATTTTATTAACGATTATGAATTATTAGTCTGTATGCAAGGTCCATTTATATTTTGACCCAAATTAGGGAAAAAGAAAATGAAGAAGAAGGGCTCTGCGGTTAAGCTGAGGCTTCTTTTTGGAAGCATTCAGGCGAGATGTAGTCGCCGTATTTTGCCTGTGCATCCATCAGGCGCTGGCGTTGCAGGTAGAGTATGCCGAAGAGTTCCAATGGGGTGTCGGTGACGTTTGCTTGGTAGAACTGCTGGACACGCTCGATCTTGGCGAGGTTTTCTGGTACGCGGGTGGTGAATTGCTTAACGTAGTCTTCTTTGGTGTATTCTCTGTTGAGGACTTCTTTGAAGAGCTTTTTTAAGTCCTCATATTTGGGTATGTAGCCTGTGGGTGCCTTAATCGCGTCGACTTCGCCGTGGACACGCAGCTCCATCCATTTAACCCAGACGTGCTTGTCCTGTGGGCTGTTGAGGTATTTGCCGTTGCCTACCTCCTTTAAGAAGTAGTTTACGCCGAAAACTATGGGTTGCTTTTGGAGTTTAGCGCCGAAGTTGAGGTTGTTGCGCACGTTCCTGCCCAAGGGGATGCTGATGAAGTCTTGAATGCTCATCATGTTAATTTCGGGCACGCCCTCTTTGCCGATGGTGGCAAAGGTTGTTTCCGTCTCCAGCGAGGCGCCATAAGCGATTATGCCATGTTCCCAGCTGAAACCCTGCTGCACAGGCACGTAGGCTCTTGCGTCTCTGCCGCCATACATGATGCCGCCCAGTTCTACACCGTTGGGGTTGTTAAGTTCAGGGTCACAGTTCTCAAGCGCCGTAAGCGAAACTGCGTAGCGGGCGTTTTTGTGGGCTGCTGGCACGTCGTTGCCGGCTTCGTCTTTTTTGCCTTCAAACCATGCGCCTGTGTAGTTTAAGCCGTCTTTAGGCAGCTCTTGGCCCATTCCAAGCCAGTAGGGTCTTCCGTCTTTGACTAGGATGTTGCTGAAGATGATTTCTCCGGGGTGAGTGAGGACTTTCCAGATGAGCGCGTCATCTTTGGCTTTAACGTCCTGGATGATGCCGAAGATGCCTGATTCCACGTTGACTGCGCGGGCGGCTGAGTCCATCTCGCGGATGTAGGCGATGTCGTCGCCCAGGATGGTTTCGCCGGGCAGCATGGCAGTGGAGGTTTTGCCGCATGCGCTTGGGAAGGCACCTGCAAAGTAGGTTTTGCGTCCTTTAGGCCCAAACACGCCCATAAGCAGCATATGCTCTGCTAGCCAGCCTTCGGTGCTTGCTTTGCGGATTGCCAAGCGGAAGGCAAGTTTCTTGAAGCCCACGCTGTTGCCTGCGTACTGGGTGTTGACGCTGTAGATGGTTTCGTCCATGTGGTCGATGTAGATGCGTTTTTGCTTATCATCCACGCTAACCATGTCACTGTTAAGTTTGCCTGCGGAGTGGAGCACTTTTAGAAACTCGGTTCTGTTTCCTGCCTTCGCGAACTGGTTAAATCCCGGGCGATAAAGCAGGCTCTCAGAGTGGGCAACGTACCATGAGTCAGTGCATTGCAGCCCCAGAATGGTGAAAACCGAGTCAGCGGGCCCTAAAGAGATGAAGCGCACAATCATGGTTTTGCCAACCATGCTATTCCGGAGCAGACCCATAACTTCAAGAAGACCCTCTTGGCGGTCTATTTGGTTGAGGGCTTTGCTTAGGCTGGATCCCTTGGCGACGAGGTACTTGGTGGCTTGGCGGTCTCTGCCCTGGTCCTGTTCGCCGTCGAAGTGGACGGTGTGTCCCTCCAGGTCAAGGATGGCTTTTTCTTCGCCTGTGCTGATGGCTTGTTTACGGATGTGCTCGAGGTCTTCAGTTGAGTCGGTGCAGATGAAGATCTTTTCCGGGTGGCAGAGGTCGCTTGCTTTTGCGATGAACTCGTGCACGTTAGGGTTGTCGATTTCACATATCTTTTTGAAGTCTGCGGCGCTAAGTTTAGGCTGCAGGGTTTCAAGGTAAGGGTTCATTATCGGCATTTCTATCGCTTTCCGCTTTGGGAAATGCATCAGTCAACTAAAAAACTTTGTGCAAGCAGAAGCGTTATGTTTCAATTACTTCTACGGTTTTTTTACAAAAGCTTACTGTTCCTTTACCTGATGTGTGCAGCGCTTCGGAATTCATTTACATAACTTGAGCTTAGGGATTGTTTTATTAACAATATCCTCTGCAATTCAGCGGCAATGTAAATGCCACATTTTTCGGCAATCAAATAGCAAACCAAGCCTCCGCCCAGCTTTTAGAGGTTAAAGAAGTACTGAAAAGCCAATTTTCATACCAACCTGCATTTCAACACCCGGCATCAGGATGTCAAGTTCAAGCAGTGCACGTTAGATGCAAATCTCTTTTTATCAAACCGCCCTCAGAATTTATTCACTATAGGCATCTTGCGTCCAAGCCCAAACGCTTTACTGGTTATCTTTATACACGGCACAGCCTGGCGCCTCTTATACTCCGAGTTACGTATCCGCCGATAAGTATCCTCCACCACCGCCCCCCCGTAACCCATCGCCACCAACTCCGCGCGGCTACGACGGTTCTCAATGAACTCATCCACCAAGGGGCTAACCACCTCGAAGTCAAAGGGGTCAAACTGGCACTCCTTAAGCTCCGGAGAAGGCGCCTTAACAAAAACCGCCTCCGGAATCACCTCGCCGCCCCATTTAGCGTTAACGTAGCGAGCCAAGCGGTAAACGTCGAGTTTACTCACATCCCCCAAAGCGCCGATGCCTCCTGCCATGTCGCCGTAGAGGGTGCAGTAGCCCAGCGCCAACTCGGTTTTGTTGCCTGTGTTCACCACCAAGATGCCGAGGGCTTTGAGGCGGTTAGCGATGTCCATGAGGCAGTTTCCGCGGGTTCTAGGCTGCAGGTTCTCGTCGGCGACGGGATCATCGTTTTCTGGGCTGATTCCATAGTGCTTTCGAATCTGCCGCAGAGGCATGCTTAGTGCCTTGCGGTAGGAGTCAACGATGTCCTGTATGCCCAGCTGCAGGTACAATATGTCGAGGTTTTGGGCGAGTTTTTCCGCGTCGGTTTTGCTGTGGCTACTGGAGTACTTGGAGGGCATGGAGACGCCGATGACGTTTTCTTTTCCCAGAGCCTCCACGGCGATGCAGCTGGAAAGCGACGAGTCGATGCCGCCGCTCATGCCGACCACCGCGTGGGTAAAGCCGCTTTTTTTGAAGTAGTCACGGATGCCAAGTGCGAGGGCGTTAAACATTTCGGCTTCGCGGCTGTAAGGTTCAAACTCGACCGGTGCGGCGGCTTGGGCTGAATCTAACTCGACCACCACCAGGTCCTCTTGGAACTGGCGCCCAACCGCCAGAAGCTGCCCGGAGGCACCAAACGCCATAGATTGCCCATCGAAAACCAACTCGTCCTGCCCACCCACCAAGTTCACGTAGAGGAGGGGCACTTTGTGTTTTCGGATTTTGTTGCAGATGAGTTTTTGGCGCTCAAAGCGTTTGCCCACATAGAAGGGCGAAGAGGAAATGTTAAGGATTGCTTGGGCGCCCCGCTGCACGAGCAAGTCGGTTACTTTGATGGTGTACTGGTCGTCCCAGAGGTCCTCGCATATCTCTACGCCGAGGCAGAGGCGTTTGCCGTTGATGCTGATTTCCACAGGCTGGATTTGGTTTTCGGAGGCTGCTTTGAAGTAGCGGTCCTCGTCAAACACGTCGTAGGTAGGCAGCAACGTTTTATGGATGATCCTAACTATTTTTCCGTCCGCGAAGACTGCGGCTGCATTGTAGAGTTTTTTGCCCTCACAATCCACAAAGCCGATGACTCCCCCGATGCCCTGCAGCTCCGAGATGGCTTCGAGGAGGCGCTGCTTGTTTTGCTCAACAAAGTCAGATTCATGCAGCAAGTCTTGGGGGGGATAACCGGTTACGGCTAACTCGGGAAAACAAACGCAGTCAACGCCCAGGCTCTTGGCGGTCTGGGTGGTTTGCACGATTTTTTTTATGTTGCCTTCTAAGTCTCCGACGGTGCAGTTGATTTGAGCCATCGCTAACCGCGTAAATGTCACCAACGCGAATACGATGCGGAGGCTAATAAATTTCTTGACTTAAAGAGCAAAGTGGAAGGGTTACACGCGGATGAAATTTATGTTTGCGTCCCCTTCGTATTTTAACTCATAGTTGCCAAATCCGCTTACAGTAAACCTGAGCTGCCCTGAGTACACAGCGCCTGTATCCAGCTTTACTGTTCCCTCATTCACCCATCCGGCAGTGTCCAACTGCGTGCCATTCACGACCAATCTAAACATGTCAAAATGGAATGTGTATCCGTGTCCACCCGTGAAGTTAGCGGCTATGACAACGACTGATTGATTGTCGCTGAAGCCTTGAGATGCGACTTGGTAATTGATTGTGGCGTCGTAGGTGGGTGCGGGCGTTGGTGTTGGCGCAGCCGTGGGCTGTGGCGTTTGATAGGTTGTAGGCGCCGCTGTCGGTTTTGCTGTGGGATGCGCGGTGCTGGTCGGCTTTGCAGTTGGCGCTGAATCGTTTGAGCCGATTCCTCCATCAGGGGGGTTCTGCGGCGATGCAGTCGGGATTGGCTCGTCGGTTGCTGAGTTCTCAGCTGGCGGCTGCTGCAGCGCCACCGAAGCAAACACTGCGGCAATAACAAGCATACCCACTAATCCCAAGATTGTTCCCTTCTCCACTTTTCTTATCCTCCACGATTTCTTTTAGCTTCACGGCAGAAGAGAAGAGGGTATGATGGGAAATTATCAATCATCAATCTCCTCAACTCTCCCCACGACCTAGGTATAATTCGTTCCTCCATACCTTTTATTCTTTGCTTAAGGCCGCCGGGGTATTGGTAAGACTAACGTATGCCTTCTGAAAACTGAAAAACAGAAAGATTCGTAAATGTCATGGCGCCGCCGAAAGGACTCGAACCTTTGACCTACTGATTAACAGTCAGTTGCACTACCGGGCTGTGCAACGGCGGCAAACCATCCACGGCTCAGCCAATGTACTTTTTGTGGTATATAAGCTTCTCTTAACGCGGCCCCAGTGTGCTTGGGTTAAAGCTTTAATATAGAAACCGCCGAAGGTGCTTTATGAAGCCTAAGCTGTGTTGGCTGCTATGCGGCGGCACCATATTCATGACGCCCAACCAAGATGAGATGCTTGAATCTCACGCTGCAGATTTAACCGCTGAAAAACTCCGACGATACTTTCCGGGGCTGGACAACACCGTGGATTTAACTGAAGACGACGTCATAAAAGTGAAGAAAACCGTCGATAAAGACAGCTCAAACCTCACCCCCAAGGACTGGGCCAAAATCGCCTCCGAAACCGCAGCGGCACTCAACCGGGGCTACGACGGCGTCTTAATCACGCATGGAACCGACAGCATGCACTACACCTCCGCGGCGCTCTCCTTCATGCTCAAGGGCCTGGACCGAACGGTGGCGTTAACTGGCGCGCAGCGGCCCGCTGGCACAGTGGACTCGGATGCGCCCCGAAACGTGTTGGATGCGGCAAGGATGGCGGCGGATGGCGAGGTAGGCGTGTACATTGCGTTTGGCGGCTGCTTTATTCGGGGCGTGAGGGCAAGAAAAGTCGATACTGAGAAAGATGCGGCTTTCGAGGAATTCAACGGTCACGACGGTTTTAAGCCTCCTAAAAAGGATAAGCCTTACCGAAAAGTGGAATGCGACTCCGCCATGGACTTCAAGGTGGGCTACATCAAGGCGTATCCGGGGCTAAACCCAGAAATCCTCGACTGGTACATCGACCAAAGCTACAGAGGCATAGTCATCGAGGGACTGGGAGCGGGGCACGTGAACTCGCAGGATAAAGCGTGTTCTTTTTTGCCTGCTCTTCGCCGAGCTAAAGAGGCAGATATACCGGTGTTCATGTGTACCCAATGCAGCAGCGGCGCAGTCAAATTAGTTTATGATGTGGGGCTCAAGCTGGCTCAGGCTGGCGTGGTGGGGCTAGGGGACATGCTGGGGGAAGTGGCTGTTGTGAAGCTTATGCATGCCGCCGCACACTACCGAACCGCCGGGGAAATCGTGGATGCCATGAAAAACAACATGGCGGGGGAAATCGGGGTTAAGCAGACTGCAGTTTCTTTCTGATAACTTGGTTTGCCAGCTGCGGATCCGCCTGTCCCTTTGTTGCCTTCATAACTAAGCCCACAAGGTAGTTTGCTGCTTTGGGATCCTTGAGCGCCGACTCCACCGCAACGGGGTTCTCCGCAAAGATTTTCGATACAATATCTTCGATAACGGATTCGTCGCCGATTTTGCTGAGTTTCTTAGCTTTAACGATTGCCTCAGGCGCTTTCCCCGTGTCTAGGGCCTCTTCAAGCACAGTTTTTGCTGCAACCCGGTTGATGGCGCCGTCTTTTAAGAGCTTCAGCAGGCTACAGAAGGTTTCAGGCGGCATCTTTGCCTCATGCAAGCCGCGTTCCCGTTTAGCTAAGTCAGGGATTAAGTCGCTTACTATCCAGTTGCTGATTTCCACTGCGTCAGGGTAGAGTCTGGTGCACTGTTCAAAGTAGCGGGCAAAGTCGCCGTGGTCCGCTAAAATCTTGGCGTTTTCAGTGGACATGCCGTATTGCTTTTCGAGGCGCTTTCCAAGTTCCTGCGGCAACTCAGGCATGTGTGCTTTGACGGCGGTGAGAAACGGCTTGGATAATGCAACGGGGACCAAGTCGGGTTCGGGGAAGTAGCGGTAATCCTGCTCTTCCTCCTTAGTGCGTAATGATACGGTGATGCGTCGGGCTTCGTCCCAGTGGCGGGTTTCACGTTTAACCTTGATGCCTTTGGCTACGAGGCTTTTCTGCCGTGAAATCTCAAAGTTCAATGCCCGCTCGACCTCTTTGAATGAGGATATGTTTTTGACTTCCACTCGGATGCCGCCTTTCAGGGAGATGTTTGCGTCACAGCGCATGGCACCCTCCAGTGAGCCATCTGATATGCCCAGTGACTCAACGATGGAGCGCAGTTTATCTAGGAAGTTGCGGGCTTCTTTGGGCGCTCGGAAGTCAGGTTCAGTGACGATTTCAATCAGCGACATACCCGCACGGTTATAATCCACTAGGGTGGCGGTGGATTGGTCGATGGTGCCCTCGTAGGCAAGCCGCGCTGGGTCTTCTTCAAGCTGGAGGCGGGTGATTCGGATTTCATGTTGCCCCTCCATAGTAACTGTGCCGCCTACAGAGAAGGGGACTCCTCCTGCCTTGTCATACTGGGTGATTTGGAAGTTCTTGGGCATGTCGGGGTAGTAGTAATTTTTCCTGAAAAACAGCATGTGAGGCTGCACGGTGGAGTTTAATGCAAACGCCAATGCGGTTGCGTCTTTGACGGCGTTTTCGTTGAGGACGGGGAGGCTGCCGGGTAATCCCATGCAGACAGGGCAGAGGTTAGTGTTAGGTTCTTTGCCGCGGTAATCGGTTGAGCAGCCACAGAACAGCTTGGTTTTTAGGTGCGTGAGTTGAACGTGGATTTCTAAGCCTATCTTGACTTCTAAGTCGAATTCGCCCATTTAGGCTTCCTCCAAATCGGCGGTTCTGTTAACGTTGAGGGTTCGCTCAAACGCCGACGCCACCTTGATGAGTTGGTCTTCTCGGAAATGTGGCGCAATCAGCTGCAGCCCAACGGGTAAGCCGCTTTTGAAGCCGCATGGAACCGAAGCCGCGGGGACGCCGGCTAAGTTGATGGGGACTGTGTCTACGTCGGCAAGATACATCTGGATGGGGTCGCTCATTTTTTCGCCGATTTTAAATGGCAACACAGGCATCGTGGGAGCCACCAGCACATCGACCTCTTTGAAGGCTCGCATGAAATCCCGCATAATTAGCGTTCGGATTTTCTGTGCCCTCAGATAGAATGCGTCGTAGTAGCCCGCGGATAACGCGAAGGTGCCCAAGATTATTCTGCGTTTGACTTCTTGGCCAAACCCGTATTCGCGGTCTTTAGAGAATACGGTGCTCCAATCGTAGGTTCTATCGTCGATGCGGTAGCCGTAGCGTATGCCGTCGAAGCGGGCAAGGTTAGAACTGGCCTCGGACATGGCGATGATGTAGTATGCGGGCAGCGCATCGGATATTGTGGGCAGCGAAACCTCCTTGGAGGTGACTTTGTGGGCAGAGGTGAGTTTTGTAACTGCGTCAAGTACGCTTTCTCTGATTTGGGGGTCAGTGCCTTCGGCGAAGAACTCTTTGGGGACGCCGACTTTTAAGCCGTCGATGCTTGCGCCGACTGCCTGCAGATACGGGGAGGTTTGGTCTTTAACGGATGTGCTATCCCGGGGGTCATGTCCCGCAATTACCTCCAGCATCAAAGCGCAGTCACGCACGTTTTTGCCGATGGGGCCGATTTGTTCGAGGCTGTTAGCGTAGGCAACCATGCCGTAGCGGCTGACTAGTCCATAGGTGGGTTTGATTCCGGTGACGCCGCAGAAGCTGCTGGGGCAACGAATCGAGCCGCCTGTGTCGCCGCCCAGCGCCACTGACGCCTCCTGCGCTGCGATGGATGCGGCGCTGCCGCCCGAGGAGCCGCCGGGGACACGGGTGAGGTCCCAGGGGTTATGTGTTGGGCCAAAGCAGCTGTGCTCGGTTGAGCTGCCCATGGCGAATTCGTCAAGGTTGGTTTTTCCGATGATTATGCCATCTTGATGTTTGATGCGTTCGATAACTGTTGCATCGTAGGGGGAAACATATTTCTCAAGGGTTCTGCTGCAGCAGGTAGTGCGCAGGTTAAGGGTGCAGATGTTATCTTTAATAGATACACCTAGCCCCGCGAGTTTGCCTAGTTTTTCGCCTGCCCGGACACGTTTGTCGACTGCTCGAGCCTGGGCAAGTGCGCCCTCTTGATCGGTGGAGACGAAAGCCTTGATTTTTCCATCCACCAGTTTGATGTGGCTAAAAAGCGCCGCCACGTATTCCTCTGCCGACACTTCGCCTGCACGGATTTTCTGGGCAGCTTCAAAGGCAGAAAATGAAAGGAGCATGTTTTTGGGCATATTTACCCCATCCTTGGCGCTTTGACGTAGCGGTTTTTAAGTTGCGGGGCACGCTTGAGGATTTCATCGCTCATGGAAGGCTCCACCACGTCTGCTCGCCAAACGTTTGTTAGCTCCAAAGCGTGGTAGGTGGGCGGCACCTCGTCTAGGGGGATCTTCTCGATTTTCTTGAAGAGGTCCAGTATGTCACTTAGTTGGCTGGCGAAAAGCTGCTCTTCCTGCTCAGTTAATTCTATTCGGGCAAGCCAGCTGAGGTGCTTGATTTGGGGTTTTGCATCGCTGACTTTCTCTTTACTCATTTTTTCTTCTCCTAGGGGATTAAGCGGCGCTGGTCACGGGGGTAGAGGACGACTTCGCGGATGTTCTTCTGCTTGCATAGCACCATCATGAAGCGGTCTAGCCCAAAGCCGAAGCCTGCGTGGGGGGGCATGCCGTAGTCGAAAACTTTAAGGTGGTACTCGAAGGCTTTGGGGTCGAAGCTGCGTTCTTTAAGTTTATCCATCAGCGCCTGTTTCTGGTCGATTCTTGAGCCGCCTGAAGATATCTCCAGGGAGCCATGCATTAAGTCGAAGGATTCACATATTTCTGGGTTGTCCTCTTTGGCTTTAAGGTAGAAGGCTTTGGAGGCTGTTGGCCAGTCTTTGATGAAGTAGAAGTCAGGCAGCTTCTTCTCCAGGAGCTTCATCTCTGAAACGTAGAGGTCATTGCCCCATTCCACATCGACGCCTTCGGCCTTGAGCAAACCGATGATTTCGTCGTAAGTGTAAATCTTAAAGGGTGACTGAGGCACCTTCAACTTGACCTTTAGCAGGGCAAGCTCATCTTTACAGTTTGAGGCTATGTCACTTACGGTGTGGGTGATTACCTCATCGAGGGTTTTCATCACGTCCTCGTAGGTGACGTATGCTTCCTCAAGGTCTACGCTGGTGGCTTCGCTTAGGTGCTTCATGGTTCGGGAACGTTCAGCCCTAAAGATTGGGCCGATCTCGAAGACCTTCTCAAATGCGCTGATAAGCTGCTCCTTGTAGAGCTGGGGGCTCTGGGCGAGGAAGGCTTCTTTGTTGTAGTAAAGCAGGGGGAAAAGGGCTGCGCCGCCTTCGGTTGCGGTGGAGATGATTTTGGGGGTTTCCACCTCAAGATAGCCGCGTTCGCTGAAGAAGCCGCGGATGGATTGGAGCGCCATATGTTTTATTTTGAATATGGCTTTGGCTTGGGGGCGGCGTAGGTCGACGGCTCTTAGGTCGAGGCGTTTTTCTATGTTGGGCAGCTTCTGCTTGTATAACTTGAAGGGGGGGATGCTTTGGGGAATCGAGAGTAATCGCAGGTCGCTGGGCGCGATTTCTGCGCCATGGGGCGCTTTCTCGGTGCTTTTTACTTTGCCTTTGACGCCTATGAAGGATTGTTCCTGGAGCGTTTTTACTTTGGCGTAGACGGCTTCGGAGACGTTGTTTTTGTGGACGGTTACTTGTACGATGCCGTTTTTGTCCTCTAAAATCAGGAAGGTTAGTTTGCCGTGTTCCCGGATGCTGGCAACTATCCCAAAGACTACTGCTTCGGCGCCTTCTGCGCTTGGAGTGATGTCGGTTGAATAGTGTGTTCTACGTAATCCTTCTAAGCTGTCCATTTTGAATCCTTCAATGAACAGTGCAAGATAGTCCTTATTTGTGTTTTGTCTGATTGAGCGCAAACCCAGTTTTTGTTTTCGGTAATTTTACAATAAAAACGCCAAACAAGTTAAGTCGTCAAACTGCGTTTAGGCTTCGCTTTGGTAGTAGAGCAGCGGCAACGCCAAAAGCACCGTGTTTTTCCCCTTCGCCGTCAACGAGTAAGCAACATGCAGAGGCGGCCCATCAGTGACTACGCGGTTTATGTAGCCATGCGCCTGCAGCATCTTAAGCTTATCCGAGAGGGTGCGGCTGTTGACGCCCAATGTCTTTTTAACTTCGCCAAATCCAATGCCGCTTTTAAGCATCAGGGTGTAGAGGATTTCTAGGCTCCACTTCTGGAAGAGCACGTTGAAGCTGTCTTGGAGGCTTTCGACTTCGTCTCTGAGTTCTTTAGGGGTGACTTTTTGGGTTTCGATGATTTGGGTGAAGGTTTCTTCTATGCCTCGGAGAACCTGGTCCATGCGGGCTTCGACGATGCGGCGGAAATCCGCGCTTAAAGTGACGGGGGTGGTCATGCGGTTTACACTCGGTGTGGTTTTGCTCACTTCCTAATTTATAAGCGTTTACTTACACAACATGGTGTAAATAGTAAAGCTCACAGCGGAGGAAATCACAATGCAAAAATACGACGCCATAATCGTTGGCGCAGGAACAGCAGGCTGCCTTGCAGCAAAAACCATCGCCCAAAGCGGCCTCAAAGTAGCCCTAATCGAAAAGAAACCCAAAGAAGAAGTCGGAGAAAAAATCTGCGGCGACGCCCTAGGCGATCACCACCTAAACTTCCTCGGACTTGAAAAACCCACCGGCGGCGAACTGGAAGCCAAAATCGACGGCATCCAAATCTTCAGCCCCGACGAAAACACCGTCTTCACCATAGCTGACAAAGACTTCGTCGGCCACATCCTAAACCGCCGCCTATTCGGGCAATGGCTGCTCAAAAAAGCCACCGACGCAGGCGCGGAACTTATGGATAACACCAATTTCCGCAGTCCCCTCTTTGAGAAGGGCGCGGTCGCCGGCGTCTCGGCTAAGAACATGAAAACCGGCAAAGTCAACGAGTTGCACAGCAAAGTGGTGGTGGATGCCACCGGCTACTTTGGCATGGTGCGCAAGCAGCTTCCCGCGGAATTCGGCATAGAACGCGACCTTGCCCCCGTGGATGTGGAGGCATGCTACCGCGAAATCCGCCAGCTAAAACAGGAAACCACTAACACACGCTTCTGCGAAATCTACCTTAACCAGAAATCCAGCCCCGGCGGCTACATCTGGATTTTCCCCAAGGGCGGCGCACGCGTCAACGTCGGCATCGGCGCCATCATGCGTCCAGGTTACCCTAACCCCAAAGAGCAACTCTACAGCACCGCTTTTAAGAAGCCCATGTTTGAGGGCTCACATGTTTTAACGGGGGGCGCATGGTTTGATCCCGTCCGCAGGCCCATAGACAACATGGTCGGAAACGGCGTGGCGCTTATCGGCGATGCGGCGTCTTTGGTGAATCCGATTCACGGCGGCGGCATCGGCCCCAGCATGCTATCAGGCTACTTTGCAGGCCAACAAATCATTGAGGCACTTGGCAAAGGCGAAGCCACCAAAGAGGCGCTTTGGGGCTACAACAAACGCTACATCGACACCTACGGCAAAAAGCAGGGCACACTGGATATCTTCAAGATGTTTTTGCTGAGCTGCAGCGATGACGACCTCAACTACGGCATGAACCAGAAACTCATGACTGAAGACGACGTGCTTAAAGCCGGCATGGGCGACGACTTCCACCTTAACATCACCGAAACCGCCAAACGCGTCTTCCGCGGCATCCGCAAAGTCGGCTTCCTCAACAAGCTCCACACAACCGTCACCATGATGAAGGCGCTGGGTGCACACTACAACACTTACCCCTCAACGCCGGTGGGCTTTGAGGCATGGCGCGACGAAACCGTGCGGTCAATCGAGGAAGGCAGAGCAAAACTCACCGTTTAATTTCCTCTTTTATATTTTTCTTTTTTTTATTAATCCCCTCATAATTCCTTGCTTTTTGGATGGGGAGTTATAGGCAGCTCGATTGTGAATTTTGTTCCCTTGCCCTCTTGGCTTTCAAAGCTGACTTTGCCGCCCAACGCCTCCACGAGTCTTTTCACAACCGCTAACCCCAGCCCTTGCCCTTTCGATTTAGTTGTCGTCATGGGCGTAAACAGCTTAGGCTTAACCTCCGCGGGGATGCCAGTGCCGGTGTCTGAAACCACGATGTAGACCTCATCATTTTTTGCGTAGCAATCCACCCCTAAATCTCCGCCGCTGGGCATAGCCTGAACCGCATTGTTGATTAGGTTGGTAATGGAGCGTTGCAGATAGGTTTGGTCGCATTTTATTGCACGCGTTGTCTGAGCGTTAACTGTCAGGCGGATGTTATCTGGGATAACTATGGTTGTGAGGGTTTTGTTGATTAAGTTCGAAAGGTCAAACGTGGAGTATTCGGGGGTAAGCTGGCGGGCATAATCCTGCAGGTCCGCCACTATCTTGTTGATGTAGGAGACGTTGGAGGTTATGCTGTCCACGCTTTCCCTGATTTCCCTTTTCTCTGGGCTTTCAGGCAAATCCGCCAGATTATCATTCACAAGGAAAATATCGCCTAAAATAGCCTGCAGGGGATTGCGGATGTCATGCCCAACCATCCCCGCGGTGGCGCCGATGGCTGATAAACGTTCAGAATCCCTCAGTTGCCGGGCACGTTCTTCTGCGAGGGCTTCCATTTTGCTGGCGTAGTTTTCTGCCTCTAAGGTTTTTAATTCAAGTTTATCATGGAGCGCCTTTAGCTCTCTGGCGTATTTTACCGCGGCTTGCTCGTTGTCTCTTAATGCCTTTTCTACATTCTTGCGTTCAGTTATATCCCGTACAATGGCAGCCATCCCTGTTGTTTTACCATTTTGATCTATCAAAGCATAGGTTAACAGTTCCACAGGCACGTTTTCTCCGTCTTTTCGACGATACTCCTTTTCGTAGAGAGCCGAGTATCCGCATGGCAAAATCTGTTCCCTTATAATGCGGTCTTCCATGGCACGCCATTTCTGCGGTGTCAAATCAATGTAGGTTAGGTTTTCCAACTCCTCTTTTGTGTATCCGAGGAGCTCTTGGTAGGCCTGGTTGCTCTCGATTATTTTGCCCTCCAAGTCGACGGCGACAAATGGGTCCCGTAAATTGCCGTAGAGGCTACGGTACCTGGCCTCAGATACCTCGAGGGCGTCTATTACTTTCTTCCGCTCCGTTACATCCATAAAAACGGCAAGGCAACCACGCACCTTTCCCTCGTCGGTTAGAAGCGGTTTTGCACTGCCAAGTATAGTCATTTTTTTGAGGCTTGGCGTTAGGACTTCCAATTCAGCATCTTTGATTTCTCTGTTTTCTGTGGCGGCTTGCTGCATGGGTAGTTCGCTGGGCAACAATTCCTTTCCCTTCCAAAAGAAGCGTCGGGTTGTATCCTGCTCTTCACCGCCGGCGGGCCCCGCAGAGACGTTTTCGTCGCCTTTTGCTTCATAGAACTCGTTTGCAGCTTGGTTGCCGACTATTACTTTGC
Source organism: Candidatus Bathyarchaeota archaeon (assembly GCA_026014735.1). Lineage (NCBI taxonomy): Archaea > Thermoproteati > Candidatus Bathyarchaeota > Candidatus Bathyarchaeota archaeon. The sequence goes on along the minus strand of JAOZHT010000003.1, from coordinate 230,013 downwards.
ATTGCGGATCGTTAGACACCCAGACCGCCGCGGGGATAATATCCATGAGCTTCTGCAGTTCCTCTGAGCGCTGGCGGGCTTGCTCTTCACTTAAAATTAGAGCCTCTTCTGCCTTCTTGCGTTCAGTAATATTTTCAACGGTGGCTACTCCGATCAATGGTTTCTTATCAGGACCTAGAATTTGGCGGCCAGTAAGATGAACCCAGATAACCTCACCGGTCTTTCTTATGTACCGTTTTTCTATGGCATAGAAATCGCGTTTACCCGCTTTCATCTCGTTAATTAATTGCCATTCCAAGTTAACGTCGTCAGGATAGGTGAAATCAGAGAATAGTTTACCCTTCAGTTCATCTTTACTGTAGCCAAGTAAGCTTTCCAACGCAAAATTACTTTCAACCACATGACCCGCCATATCCCCGATGGTCATTCCAATCGCCGCACATTCAAACACATCACGGAAACGTTCTTCGGTTTGACGTAGAGCTTCTTCTGTTTTCTTGCTCTCGGTAATGTCTTCGAAAATCACCACAGCTGAAACTATTTCGCCATTGCTATCAACGATGGGCGATGCGCTGCCACTGATAGTGTAGGTTGTGCCATCTGGGCGCTCAAGTATTAACTCCCTATTATACACTGTTTGCCCTTTAAGCGCAAGATACGCGGGCAACTCATCAAATGGGTATGGCGAGCCATCAAGCCGTTTAGGCTTAACTTGGGAAAGATTATCCTCTAAACTTCGATTTGCCCAATCAAATGAATAGAGTTCTTTTGCACGTTTGTTAGTATAAGATATTTTGCCGGACGGAGAGTCAACTATGACTACCGCAACAGGGATTGTTTCAAGCACTGTTTCAAGTTGTCTATGACCTGTCTCTGCTTGCCATTTAGTGATTAAAAGTGCTTCTTCAGTTCTTTTATGCTTAGTTATGTCAGAAAACAATATCGCAACCGTATTTTGCCTCTCTGGGACCTTAAAAATTTTTACAGCCCAAAACTTGTCCAATGCTGAACTGTAATTTTCAACGCGGGCAGGTTGACCCGTCTTGTTAACTTGACTTAGTGCCTCAAGCCAATAATCCTCAACTATGCTGAACAGTTCTTTTGCTCGTTTGCCAAGCATTTGGCTTCTGTTCATGCCCACTATTTTTTCGGTGGCTGGGTTGACCTCTCGGTAATAAAAGTCTACAGCTTGACCGTTTTCGTTGTAAACCAGCTCAAGAACCTGGAACATCTCTGTCATAGAGTTGAAAAGCTCACGATACCGCTTCTCACTTGCCAGAAGAGCTTCTTGTGCTTTCTTGCGTTCCGTTATATCTTTCGCGGTACCTAGCCACTCAACTATCAACCCGTGCTTATCGAGGAGTGGCATAGCATGTGAATGAGTCCAGCCGACACTTTCATCGGCTCTTATGACTCTGTGCTCGAGTTCAAAGTCAGCTTTAGTGTCAATTGCATGCTGGATGGCGGCTTGCACTTTGGGCTGGTCCTCTTTTAGGATGTACTTCTCCAGCCAGCTGCGGCTTGGTTTTTCTGTGTCGGGGAGGAAGTCTTTTCCATGCAACTCCTGTGTTTCGCTCCAATCGGGGTTCATGCGGTAAACCACATCTGCGGAGGCCTGGGTTAGGGTTCGGAATTCCTGGTCTCTCTGCCGCAGAAGCTCCTCGGTTCTTATTTTCTCAGTTATGTCCCTGAAGAGGGAACCGACGATGCCTTGTGAATATGAAAAGCTATAGACGTCGTACCAGCGTTTGGTGCCCTTATTGTACTGTAGCAGATGCGATGCTTTGCCTGTTTTGTCCACTAGGCCAAAAGTGGAGAACCAGTAGTCTTCGATGGCGGGGTCGAATTGCCGTATGGTTTTTCCGACGACAAAGGATGCTTTTAGGCTGGTTTGCTGTTCATAGGCGGAGTTAACGTAGAGGAATTTGAAGTCGACAACCTGACTTTTCTCATAGATGAGTTCTAACAGTTGGAAGCATCATCTGTGTTTTCGATGACTGAGCGATATTTGGGCTCAAACTGGATTTCTTTACTCTTGGACTCCGGCTTTTCTTTGATACTCACATAATTAAATCATTTTGTAAAGCATATAAATTATTGCGTTTTGCGATAACTTGGATGAATAGTAGCCTATTTATTGCCAAGAGCGAGAGACAGAGTGGTTACCGGTTTTTTCCCCTGCGCCTCAGGGCTCAGCTGCCGTTGGGTTGACTGCCTTGCTGAGTCTTGCGAGGAAAAAAGCAGCCGAACCACGTCCACCCCAGATTAAACAGAACGGACTTTGCGGCTTTATATACGGGGAGGGAGAGGCTGGTGGAGCAGCAGACCCCTATGCAATGACCCTATAAATAGAGGGGGGATAGGCGTGGCAGAGCAAGCGATATGCCTGCAATGCGCCAAGCCAAGTACACAAGATGCAAAGCCGGATTGCCTCAGCACCGCAAACAAAATGCCCCATCCGCCCCATTTGAAGAAAAAGGATAAGCCGACGCCTTCTCCTTTCAACCAAAAAAAAGCACAGCTAAACCCAAAAGACCTCCTGTAAAGCTTAAATTCCAACAGACCCATGCATTAACGGTGAACACAACATGGTTTATTGCTCACATTGCGGCTCACAAATCGCCCAAGACGCCTATTTCTGCCCCAAATGCGGCACCAAAACCGCAGTGGGAAAAACAGCCAAAGTAAACTATCCAACCGACGAACTCCAAGACGCCTTCTACCGCGTTGGCGTAGAACTGGAGCGGGCATTCACAATCGCCGCGCATGAAACCCACAGCGCACTCAAACGTGCAAGCGAAAACATCCAGCAGAAAACCGCTTCTCCATCCACGCAGGAAAACAACGTTACCTGCCCCAACTGCGGAGCCAAAAACGGTTCGGGCGCAGTGTTCTGTGTTAGCTGCGGCAAAAAAATGGTGCCTGAAGGCGCGGTTGGAAGCGCATAGATGAGCCAGAACAAGACCTTGGTTGCCTATGAGAGTAAGCAGGGCGCCAGCAGAGAAGCAGCAGGAATCGTTGCGGATGTGCTCCGGGGCAAATTCGGCTTGAAAGTCGACGTTGTGGACCTTAAAGAGCAGCCAACTCCCGATGTCAAGCAGTACCGAGGCATAGTTGTTGGCGCAGGGGTGCGGGGCGGCAGAATCTACGGCAAAGCCAAAGCGCTCCTCGAAAACCTCGCCGGCAAACAAGTGGCTTTTTTCACCTGTTCAAGCTGGGCAGGCACACCGGGCAGCTACGAAAACGCCAAAAAACAGTACATCGAAAAAACCGTCGCTAAACACCCAAACGTCACCTTCGTGGGGGCGGAAGCCTTCGGCGGACGCATCAAGTACTTCCGCAGATTAATGCTTGACAACACCGACCCCGCCAAAGTCAAAGCTTGGGCTGAGCAACTAGGCGAAGTCTTCAGCCAATAACAATTTTATCATCCCGAAGTGAATAGAATCCATGAAAAATAGCAAAACATTGATTGCCTACGAATCCAAGGGCGGAGCAACCGAGGAGTCAGCGCGGAAAATCGCGGAGGTTCTTCGCGGCAAATTCGGCCTCGAAGTGGATTTGGTGGATCTTAAAGAGCAGAAAGCCCCCAGTATAGCTTCCTATGGCAACGTGGTTGTTGGCGGCGGAGTCAGGGGCGGCAAAGTGTACGAGCGAGCCCTCAAAATGCTCGAAAACGACTTCGGCGACAGAAAAATCGCTTTCTTCATCAGTTCAGGCGACGCAGGCACCCCCGAAAAGTACCAAGATGCCAAAGCAAAGTTTCTGGAAAACACGCTTGCCCGCTACCCCAAAATCGCCCCAGTGGAAACCGAGGCGTTTGGAGGCCGCATGAAGGTTCTGGGCAAGATGGTTTTGGATAATTTAGATTTAGCTAAAGTTGAGGCGTGGGCAAACAAAGTTGGCGAAAAATTCATCCAGTAAAATATCAGGCACAAAGGCGGGGGCGCTGCTTTGCCCAATCTGCTGCGTCGAATACATGGAGGTAGAGTTTGACTGTGAAGTCGACGGCGTCGTCCTCCATAACGTGAAGGCTCTCAGGTGCCCAAGATGCCAGCAGGAAGCGCTGACGCCCCAGCAGCAGCAAGACCTGCAGCAACAACTCGGCAGCTAAGGGCAACTGTCTTGTTTTGCCTTAAGCTTGCCCAGCTCGATGGCTGATTCTATCAGGTGCTCAAGCGCCTCAAAATCGCTATGCTGCACCGTGCGCTCCTCCGCCGCGAGGTAACCGCCGCTTTTAGCCAACGCCACGTAGCGTTCGAATTCATCCTCCAAGATATCCCGGGTCATGACGGGTTGGTCGTTGAGCAGCCGCATCTGGCAATTTAGGCAGTACGTGAAGTCGAATTCGAGTCTGCGCCCCCTGGAGTTGCCTTCACCGAAGTATCGGGCGTCTCGGAGCTTGTCAAAGTTGACGTCGTCGTATTCTACAAAGCACACATGGGTTTTTTTGGTCTGGTGGCGATGACGCAAATCAGTTCACAGCAGATATTGACTGTGGCATCACTGATATGTCTTACCAGAGGAGCCTAAGCGTCGCAGGATAAGTTTACGGCCGCTTCTGCAGCGCCAGCTCCTCTTTATCAAACATGTACTCGCCGAAACGGGTGGTGTAGTAGAGCCGCAGGTACTCCGCTGCAAAATGAGGGCGGAAAGGCAAATCGGAGGGCAACAGCTTCGGCTTCAGCTTAAGCTGCTCTTCAATGGCGGTGGCGGCAAGCGGATAATTCATCAAAAACTCCCTACGTTCAGCATACGAAGCCAGCGTCTGCACCGCCTCGTCGATGTAACCAAGGTATCGGGGCAGCCGCTCCATAACCAAGTTGATGCTTTGAGCCTCAGGTTTACTCATCTGCTCAGTTGCCGCCTCCAGCCGCGACCGCAGCGACTCGTTCTTCTGCCACATGAAATCCTTGGTGGGCAGCAACCCCTCGATGGCTTCTTCCTCCGCAACAACCTCGCGGTAAAGCATCAAAAGCACATCGTTAGCCATCTCAATGAACCCGACCACGTCGTCGCGGAGAGAAACAATGTCTAACACGTCAAGATTATATTTCTCCGCCCGCATCTGCGCCAGCTGCTTGATGCCCTCAGCCCTTTTAGCGTAACCCAAAACCTTCTCCGCGTCCTCACCGAAGACAGCGGGCAAAACCATGCTTTGGCGACTCAACTCCGCGATGGGAACAAGCGAAGTCTGCAGGTACTTCATGGTCTGCTGAATTTGGCTGCCGTACTGTCGTTTCCAGCCGTTGAGGGCGCCGTAGAGGGCTTCAAGGGCAATCCAGGGCGCCTGCTTCTGATCCAGCTTCGAGTTAGCATACTCCACCGCGTAGCATTTAGGCGGCAACGTCTGATCATAGAGTGGACGGATAATGCCATAGATTGGATCCATCGAGTCAGAAACCTCCTTTACAAGCGCCTTGCCGCCATCCATGATTTGCTTGATGGCTTCGATGCGTTGATCCAGAGGCATCTCCTTCTGGAAATCGACATTAACGCTGGTTCTGATTTTGAGTCCCGCCGCCCTAAGTTTACCCGTCCAGTTAGCGAATTCCCCGATGGAGTAAATCTGGTATTCCGCTAAGATGCCGTTAAGCTCGTTTTCGATGGCTTCCCGGTCTTTTTCAAGCACCCCTAACTGGTTGAATTTTTCGTTTATGTCGGCTTGGTCTAGCAGCTTGAGGGTTGCGGCTTTGAGGATATCTGATGAGGTGTCCTTTAGCACCAGGGCTTTGCCCTGCGGCGAAGTAACAACCACGGGGACACTGTCTTTTGCTAAACCAATGCTTGCTTCAAGAGCCACGATTTTATCGAGCAGCGATTGGGTTTTGTCGATTATCTCCTGGTTTGTCGCCTGCGGCTTAGGCGCTGGTTCAATGAAGAGCACCGGCAGAGTAAGCAGGAAAGTGCTAAAGATGCCAAGCGCCATCGTGGTAACGCCGACGTCTGCTCTGAAGGCTAAGGGTTTCTGGAGGGCACTTAACAGGATGAATATGATTGCCGCGGCAATCACGGCGGTGAAGCAAAGGAAGAATCTGTCGCGGGAACCCAGGATTCCTTCGCTGACAAGTAAACGCGTGAAGAAGACAAGCGTCACGGCTAGTCCAGCCACTATCACTATGAACATGAATATGCCCGGTACGGAGTCTAGGTACTGCGCGAAGGCGTCGGTTAGGGTTCGTCCGTTCCAGTCAGGAACCCAGGTGAGTTGCCCTGTTATGTCGAAAATGAATTTTGACATGTCATATAGGCGGAATTGCCCGAGTGAAACAGTCAGGTCTTTGGCGATGTCGGTTAATGGAACAAACAGTGGCGGCGCTGAACCTGCCTCAACCCACCAGTCATCTCGCGCAATGTCGAAAATATAATTGTAGTATTGGGCTAGCTGCAGCGGAACCGAAAGCAGGACATAGTAGATGATGGTTAACCCAACATATTTCTTAAAGTACACCGCGGAAGCAATAATCAAAGGTATAGCCAGAAAATAGATGGGAGCGTAGAAAAGCGAAACCACCGCCAATATACCGAAGTCGATGGCGAGGGCGCTTTTGTAGCGGTTAAAAACTATGGGTAAACAGATAAACAGCGTCATCCAGACAACCAGAAAAGCCACGCGCACCTGAATGTCGCCGAGAAATGAAAGAAAATACAGCTCGGAAAGATGATACAGCAAACCCAAACCCAGGATGACGCCGCCGATGGGCATACCGAATTTGGGCTGCTTATAAGTGGCAAAAGCAACCAACGCCGCAAGCAAAATTGGCAGGGGCTGAGGAAACAGCGAAAGGTAAGACATGCCCAGCGCCATCGCTACCAGCGTAATCACCAAGGTGAACAGTTTGATGCCTTGGCCTTCGGTGCTGCGCAGCAACTCTTCTTTTTCCTTGGCCTTTTTCTTTCTGTTTTTGTTCCAGGTGCTTATATTGGAGACCTTAAGCGAGGGCTTTTTCAAGCGTTTTACCTAAAACCTTATTTTGAGTATACTGCTCTTAAAGCTTATGCAGGTACCTCGTATGAAGGACAGCAAAGGCTCCTTTAACATACTAACATGCATCGAAAAACATATCCAATCCCTAAAACCTCTGCTGCCTAAACAGGCAATCATCTGCATCGGCGAATACCCCATAAAAGCCCTCCTTAAGGAGGCAGACGTTTACCGCGATGGTGTCTTGCCCATTTTCATGGAGAAATCCAGCGATGACATCTACAAATGGGTACCTGATGGCTACAACCCCCATTTAGTCATAGGCTTTGAGGACGCAAACGTAGACACGCATTTCTGGTATAACGTGCTGCCTGCGATGGCGAAGGACCATAGCATCACCGACAGCTTAAAGAAGAAATCCGCCGAGAAACTCCGAGGCGCAATATTCTTCGCATCCATCTCCGACGGTGTGGGAAGCGCCGCCATTCCAAGTTTAACAGCCAAGTTTAAAGCCCAAAGCATCGATTCCCTATCCATAGCGGTTTTACCCTCCAAAATTCAACCAGCAGACGCCCACTTCAACGCTTACTCGGCCCTGCAGATGTGTCTTGCAACCGAGGGCTCCACGGTGTTGCTTTTAAGCAGAGACCAACTGGAGAATTATGAGGGCGTAGACCGAAAAGGCGTACCGCTCAGGGGCAACGCGGTTGTAAATTACCTGCTGAGTGTGTTTTTGGATAAGGAGCTGCTGGTGCCTGAGATCGCCGAGTTGTCACGTACCTTTAACGTGAAGTTATTCAGTGCCTTAGCGGTAACGGGGGCAAGCTACAAAATCTACGGTTCCCTAGGCAACATGCTTAACGCTGTGCTGCTTAAGCCCCTTTCAACCTTTGACTTATCCAGCGCCTCACTGCTCTATGTGCTGCTACGTATGCCCCTGCATCTGAAAGACAAGATTCCAAGGGCTCAAATCGAGCTAGAGATAACTAACTGGTTTAAAGAGAAAACCGCGCTTCAATCCATCCATATTTCTGAGCCAATCTACAGCGACGACTCCAGCGACCGCATCGATGCTGTGCTCTTCATCGGCGGCTTTGACCAAACCCAGATGTTCCAAGAGTTTGAAGCAAAAGTGCAGAAGCTTAAGCGCAGAGCAGTTAAGGAAGGCTACCTGACAGAGGATTGGCGGATAAACATGGACCTTAACCTGCAGCAGGTGGAGACTGTAGAGGTCCCGCCGCCGCAAGCAACTGCCGAGCAGGTAACCGAAAAAGCAGAGGCCCCTCAGCCAGAGGAAAAGATTAGTGACGCGCAACCACTAAGCCCCGAGGAGGGAGCCAGTCGGCCTGAAGCAGAACCTGAGACGGCTGATTTACCTTCACCTGAAAATGAGGTTGCGGCTGAAAAAACGGAAATAAAAGAAAGTTAGCTCAAGTATTGCTGAATTAATGTAAGATTAGCAACCTAGAGCTTTCTAGCCGTCAAAAATTTTTCCCAAGAAAGGGGAAAGGGGTTATTTTTTGTTGCGTTCGCCGTTTGCTGAAGCGGGCACATAACCGTTTGCTTGGTTGATGTCTTTGATGATTTTTGTTGCATGCACGCCATGCTCCAGCAGGTATGATCTGGAGAGGTAGCGTTCAAAGTCGTTGGATTTGCTGTATAGCAGCTGCATTTCGTCGAAAGCCTCCATGTCTTCGGGTTTTCCGCGTCCACCCACAACCAGCACTCTGGTGATCCATGGATCGCGTGATTCCACAACGCGGACAGTGATTGTTCGGGACACTTCGCTTGTAACGTATCCTGCCAGCGCCGTGTAGATTTCCTGTGACATATCTTCGGTCCACATTTTTGGCGGCGTAGAAACGGTTACCCAGAGGTAGTCGGTTCTGTAGGTGGGCTTGTAACCCATGATAGTGGGGGTCTTGAATGCTCGGACAACGCTTTTTATGTAGTCTTTAAAGTGGTCCATGTCGAGGATGTCTTTGTAGATTACCTCGCGGGTTAAGGTTTCCTCCTGCTCGGTCAGTATCTTAAAAATTATCTTTAGTTGCTCATGCTCAGTTAAGTCAGCGGATTTCTCGTAGTAACGTTTAGGCGCAGCTATCTCAGCCATCTGGGCTTTGTATTCGGTGTAGGCATCGACGATTTTGTTTAGGCGTTTGCGGTACTCCGAGGTTAATTCAAAGCGCTTGGCAAGCTTCTCATAGAGCCTTAAGATGCTGTCTACTTTATCGAGGTTTTCCAGCGCGATGGCTTCCTCTTCGGCTACCCGCCTGAGGTCACGTTCAATATTTAGCAGTTGCTCGCGTGCATAACGCTTGGAGCCAAAGAATTTGCGTGCCTGTATATCCAGTCTGTGCTTATCGAATTCCTTGCGTTTCTTGACTTCCGCCACACGGAGTGCCTCGTTGTCGAAGTCGCCTCGCTTCGCCAAGCGCTTAGACAGGATTTCGTTGATGTAGGTGAGGTGCTCATCAATCATCTTAGCCTCGTCGCCTGGCGTGCGTAGCATCAGCTGGATAACTAAGTAGAGGGTTCCGAGTTCTTTCTGGACGTCATGTAGCTCCTGCAACTCCAATTCGGATTCAGGCAGAACCTCGTAGTAGCGAATGAGCGTGTCGGTTAAGTAGCGGGTTTCATCGTAGAACTTGAGCAAATTAAGGGTCTTCTCAGATACCTCTGCGATGTTCACCAAGTCATCAAGGACCTTCTTTTGGCGAAGCGTAAAGACCTGCGAGCTGGGAATCAGCTGCTTAAGCCTCTCGAGGATGTCAGCTTTTCGTTCAGAGAAGTCCAGATAGTTCTTTGTCAGAGTTGTCAGCAGCGTTTCCAGGTTATCGATTCTCCGGGAGCCTTCTTTGCTAAGCGACAGGTTAATGATGGCTTCCTCTATGGGGCCGATTTTACCCATGAGCTTGATGGTGGAGAGGAACTTCATGATTTCCTCCAACCAGTTTTTAGCCTGAATCTCGACGCCCTTCACATGCAACTCGATATCGTCTTCGAGGCGCGGGTTGCTATTGACGATGCTTTTGAGTTTCTCCTCAAACTGCTCCTCATCAAAGTTTCCGCTTTTTATGTAGTAGTTCTTGAATAGCTCCCGTACTAAGTCATAGTCAACCTTCACGATAGTTTGGATTTCGTCGAGGATGCAGAGTTTTTCTTTGCGGGATTCCTGCAGAAGCTGCATTCCCTCAAAGTTCAGCTTAAACGCATTAATGTAGTCCTCCACGGGGTAGATGACTTTGTACATGCCGATTGTGTGGGCAGAGTTTGAGGTTAAGCCAACTTCGGTGCCGATGCCGCCCATTAAGTCTGCAAGGTCGAAATCCATAAGCACATAGAGCAGGTCAACAACCATTTCATCCATTTCTTTTCGGGCACTAACGATGTTGCCGACTTTAGAGAACGCCGGAAGCAGAGGCAGATAAACCAGGGCATTGAGGGGGTTACGGTACATTTCACCGAATTCACTGATTACATGCTCGTTGTAGTCCTTGTTTAGCAGCAGCGACAGCTCGTTCATGGCGACGAATGCAGAGCAGCCCTTAGCGGGAGGGTCATCTCCACCGCAGGGTGTAATCACGAAGGCGATTATGGGCACACCTGAACCGAGAACCTTACGCAGGTGCCTTGCGAAGTCAAAGAATACTCCGCTGCCGGTGCCGCCGCCTAAACCGTAAACCATAACAACGGTTGGGGTGACGATGGATGAGAGGGCTTGTTCTTTGAAGGCCGTGATGCAGTTTCTTATGATGCCCAGTTGGTAGTAATTAAGAGCGTAGATTGCTTTGGCGAGTGCGCGTCTGCGTCCTGCGCCGCCTGCCATAGGCGGAACCGCCATAGTGGATTGCAGCCAGGGAACATAATTGTTGAGTTTAGCGCCGTCACCTACAACATATTCACCGTATTTTTGGCTGATAAAGTCAAACATGGCTTCGGCTGTGGGGAACTTTACGGATTCAGCGATTAGGCGCATGCGTTCCTTGGGTACGCCTGATTTGGCGAGGGCTTTAGCGATCCGTTCATGTGTTTCTTGGAGACTTCGAATTTCTGGGTCGGCGATGTCGATGGCTAAAAGAGAGAGACGGGTAAGGTCGTTCTCTATTAGTTCCTTGGTTTTTTTGTTGGCTAAGAAAGCCTCAACGATGTTTGTGCCTGCTGATCCGAGCCCTACTAGTTGTACGCTGTTTTGGTAGATTCGCGTAGGTTATCACATCCCAACTAATCTTTTTAGTCTATCTTTAACTGACTCAAGGTTAGCCGCCATAGAGCGGTCAATCCTTGCCGCCCGCATCGACAACCCCTCAAGATCCTTGATTTGGTCTTCCACAACAAGCTGGAAGTAGCCGACTTTGCCTCGTGCCCTAAAGAACAGGACTACAAAAACCACTGCAATCGCAGCGGTAACACCGACGAGGGGCAGCAGCACCATTTGCATGGCTGAACTTGCGGGTTCCCCTGAAGTGTCCAAGCTATCGAGCATAGCAACTGCGCCTTCAACGTCGCCGTTGCTGGCCACATCCTGAGCGGCATTGAGGATATTTGTGTAGATTTCTATAAAGAGGGGGTCCACGCCGCTATCGGCCATCGACTGCAGCTTATCCTCTTTTTCGCTCAGAAGAATCAGGAAGTTATCCATTTCTGCGCTGGTCGAGGTTATTACGATCTTGTCAAGCGCTTTTCCTCCTGATGGACCAAACAAGCTTATCGCAACTATCGATTTGGTGTTGTTGGTGCTTGAGGGAATCTTGCCGTAGAGTGCCATGGTGAATTGGCCTTCAACCCAGTTGAATTTCGTCGAGGCGGTGTTGGGGCTAAAACTTGAACCTAACTCGTAATCGTCACTTTCAAGCGACCAATATGGACCGGAAGACGGCTTTAACAAGCCAGAAGTTAACTTGAGATCACCTGATCCAGAAGCAACGATGTTAACGTCAAAAACTATTTCTATGCTGGCTCCAGGCAAAATCGGCTGATAACTATCTGTTGTGTTAGTCTGCGCATTGTACTGTGCCAAAAGCTGCTCAGTCTGCGCATCATAGATCGAGTAACCGGTTATCCAACTGCCTTCCCCCACCGCTCCGACAGACGAGATTTGTGTAATAAAGATACTGGTTAACAAAAAAATTACGCTTAACGCTAAGACCTTTTTTTTCATTTGGACCCTCTTCTCAATTTTCTATTAAAGATACATATAACACTTGTGCTTTTCCCCTTATCCCAGGGCATACACCGATGGACCCCATGTACTCAACGAGTAATAGTATAAAGGAATTAGAATAACTATAATTTTAAAAAATATTGTCAAGATTTTTTAGATAAAAGACTAAAAAACGATGTTGTTTTTTATTTTGATTTCATGTTGGGAAATGGTCAATTTCCCATTTTTATGTATTTACGTTGTACATTTCTACTAAAGTCTGGTCGAGACAACACGCTTATATAATATATCGTGAATCTCAAGATATCTATCCATTCAGGAAGAGAGCGTATGAGAGCACATTTAAAACCCTCAGTGCAAACTCTGCACAAAAAAAAGACCTCTAAACCTTTAGCGATATGTCTTTCCATAATCTTCCTTGTAAGCATGCTTACAGTTTTCACGACAACGACTGTTCAAGCAGCAACGGCTTCGCCGCTTCACACGTCCGGCTCCTACATTTTGGATGCCAACGGCAACACCATTTATCTGCGGGGGGTTGGCGTTGCAGGTATGGCGCCTAACCTGATACTTTGGGGGTCAGGCGGAAAAGATGCGTGGAGTGACCAATGGAATGCTAATCCCACGTCTGTGATGGATCAGACGTTTTCGGTTTTGCAGAGCCAGTGGCATGTGAACATGATTCGCGTGTTTGTATATCCCAGCTGGTATTACCGCGATAACATCGCGCCTTCACAAGAAGACTCAAACTACGCAGGCCAAACTACCCCCATTAGCACCCGCGGATATCTGCGTACGCTATGCCAGGAAGCTAACAAATATGGCATCTACGTTAATATTGTGCCCTATATGCTAACGCCCTCATCGAGCTCTTCTAACATAGATCCATATGCAACTGACTCTTATGCCTGGCAGGGTTTGCCGATTTTGGGATGGGACGATGCCGGCGAGGAGTTCCTCTCTGATGCAGGTTACGGTAACAATGAGCAGGCGTTTTGGAGCTGGTTCTGGACAGATATGGCCAATAACCTAAAAGATTACCCTAACGCAATCTTTGAGGCATGGAATGAACCCGGCTGGACCGGCGCAGATACGGAAGCTATTCCAAGCGGCTACATGACATACCTGCAAACCATGTATAGTGCCATACGTGGTACAGGCGCAACCAACCTTATCTTTATGCAGTGGCGAATGGGCTATTACCCCAACAGCTATGGCTCTGACCTGAGCTGGGCAGCGGACATCGACAGCCACCTGCACCCAACTAACGTTGTCTACACAACCCATTTCTACTATTATTCGCCAACTGACCTAACTAAGTACTGGGCAAAAGATTACAGCACCCTCAAATCGCAGGTGCAAACAGCCATCAGCAGCATGGGAGTCAATGCCCCCTTAGTTATCAACGAAGAAGGCTCATGCACATCAAGCTCCACCAACAAGCAAAACGATTGCACTTGGTGGCAAAACCTGATTTTGGCTCAACGCGACTTAGGCGTGGGTGCATGCGCATATTATTGGTTGAGCGATTCGGGTTTAGGCGCCATCTTCTCTGGAGAAACTATGCTGTCAAGCGGCTATACTCCTAACACAATGGGGCAATCATTCATCTCTGCCTACGCCGGCGAAACCGTAACTCCAACGCCGACAAGCCAGCCTACGGCAACGCCGACTGCCACTCCAACTCCATCGCCTACGCCAACGCCCACCCAACCCGTCTTGGAAAGCCCAACCATTAACCCCTTAAACGGCAGATACTGGATCACGCCGGTTCCAGCAGATGCAAGCACGGGCAAAGTAACCCAGACGCAAACAGCGACGGGCGTGACGGGTTACATCCCAGGCGACTGCTATGGCTGTTACCCCACCATCGCTAACGGAAACGGCTACCCCTACTGGGACCTAAGAAACACGCCCTACTTGTCCTTTGATTTCTGGGCTGACGAGTTCTGGCAGGGAGACCTTCAAGATCACGCAGGTCTATCTATAATTATTCTTGATGCGACGAACAACGGCTGGAATCCCTCAGAGGAATCAGCCTGTGACCTTTCAACCAAATATGGCCATGCGGTTACGCTCCAGGACGGCACCATCATGCGTGTGGCTAACTCTTCAGCGCCTGTACATTACACCATTGACTTGAGAAATGTGGGCGTTCCATTAAACCATGTTAGCCAGGTTGTTTGGAGCCTACGCCCTGGGATGAAAGGGATTTCATGCAGCTACAACATAACTAATGCTCAGCTATCATCGAGTGGAGATATCTCTACTCCCACCACGACGCCAACTCCAACTCCGACAGCTACTCCTACACCATCTCCAAGCCCCACGCCGACTGTAACACCTACACCTACTCCTACGGCCACACCGACAGCTACGCCAACTGCAACTCCTACCCCAACCCCAACTCCAACCGCTACCCCCACTCCAACACCTACAGCTACTCCGACAGCCACTCCGACCCCAACAGCCACACCCACCGCTACCCCTACACCTACAGCCACTCCATCGCCAACTCCAACCGCGACACCAACACCAACGCCGACGTCGACTCCAACTCCTACACCTACTCCAACAGCTACGCCAAAGCCGACCAAGACACCTAAACCAACAGCCACCCCAACCCCCACACCTAAACCAACAGCTACGCCAACCGCAACACCTACCCCCACCCCAACTCCAACCGCTACCCCCACTCCAACACCTACAGCTACTCCGACAGCCACACCGACCCCAACAGCCAGTTCGTCGCCGACAGCAACTCCGAGCCCCACCCAAACGACGTCGACAACATCAAAAAACCCCTCTAACTCAACATCAACCGACCCTACAGCCACCCCAACATCCACAACTACACCCACTAAGACGCCAACTCCAACACCGACCGTCAAGTCAACAGCAACCCCGACAGCCACGCCTGCACCAACGACTTACTCGTTTAACTTCTACAACTTCTACTCGCCATGGCGAGTCCTCTCATGGACGGGCGTAAACTCGATGTTTACCTTCTTTGGGTAAGCAGATCCCTTTTCTTTTCTTTTTTCCAATTTTTTGATTATTCAGCATTTTTTTGGAAAGGCAAAGGATAAACCTGCCATCCGTAATACATATGTGTTACAGTGAACTATGTTGGAAATCGTAAACGTACGTTTACCCGGCAAAGTCATCTCAGACCTAGATAAACTTGCCAAAAAACACAGCTTAACCCGCTCTGAAGTTCTCCGCCAAGCCCTAACCATCTACCTGCACTTAACCGAAAACGTCGGCACAATGCTTCGACCCATCGTCTTCCAAGTTAAACCCGCACAGATCAGCTACACCCGACGCGGAGACGTATCCATACTAAAGATGCCAACGGGACACGCCATCGTCGCTGGCTCCACCTCCATGGGGTCAGTGGGGCCAAAAGTCATGGATAAAGTAAAAGTGGACGGTCGGGTGCTGGGAAAGTTCCTGGCGAGGGTCGCGTTGATGGATGTTACGGCAACGGGGGCCTTTCCGCTGCTTTTATCAGTGACTTTGGGGGTGGAGAAAGAGCCAACGGGCAACGAAATAATCGAGGGGATAAGCCGCGAAGCACGAGGCATCGGTTTAGACCCCAACCAGGTTCTTATGGAGAAAACTGAAGACAACTTCGAGGCGGTGCAGACGGGCGCTGGCTTAACTGTGGTTGGCTTGGCAAACGAGGATGAATTACGGTTAGGAAAGACGTTGCCTGGCGATTTAATTGTGGCGATTGGTCGACCTAAAGTCGGGGATGAAGTGGTTGCGGCGGAGGCTCATGGGGAAATAGCGGACCTCAGAAACGTAACGCAGCTTGCGCAGAGAAAATACGTTCATGACATCGCCCCGGTGGGTGGCTTTGGCATCGCAGGTGAAGCTAAGATGATGGCGTATGGAGTGGGCAGGCAACTGCGGATGTTGGAAGTGCCTGGTTTGGACCTGGAGAAATCTGCGGGTCCAGCCACAGTTGTACTTGTAACCATCGATGAGAAGAGACTGGAGGATTTACGGGCGCTTATCCCAAAACCCATCAATGTGGTAGCCGAAATCCTGTAGGTTAGCCTGTTTGCTTTAGCAGGCGTCCATTGCGGTTGATTTCTCCGCTGCGAATCCGCGTGGTCGATATGGGTGTGTGGTTCTCGGCGGGGACCATAGCCACGGTTACTATCTCCAGCGGCACCAACCCGGCGGCAAGGCGTTTTTGGTTGATTGACTGGGCAATTTTGGCTGTTTCTTCACTCACCACTATGGCTTCTAAGCCCTTGCCTGAAACTGTTAAACCCAAAGGATCATTTAGTGCGACGATTTCTGCGCGTTCTGCCAGTCCCCTCTTTGCAAGGTAGGCTTTAAGGGCTCTAAGCCGCTCAACGTAAGGGGCGGTTCTGTGGGGTTTAGCCATTTTAGCGACAAATTCATCGGAGGTTAAGCCTATGACGACTTTTTCGCCGACCTCAAAGGCTTTATCTAATAGGGCTTTGTGTCCTCTGTGAAGTTGATCGAAGGTTCCGCCGACCGCGACTTTCCCATATTTTATCATTTTATCAGCCTTGCGCCTTGAAAATCGATTCCGGTGATGAACACCTGATTTGAAGGCAAGGTTTGCTTAAAAGCTTCTGCTACCGCAACAGCGCTCTCTTCATCCACAACGGCGTGAACTGCTTCGCCAATCATGTTCTG
This sequence comes from Candidatus Bathyarchaeota archaeon, assembly GCA_026014735.1. Taxonomy (NCBI): domain Archaea; kingdom Thermoproteati; phylum Candidatus Bathyarchaeota; species Candidatus Bathyarchaeota archaeon. The sequence goes on along the minus strand of JAOZHT010000003.1, from coordinate 213,244 downwards.
GGCAGCACCCACTGCGCCCGCTGCTTTGGCTGCATCCACTAGTTTGCAGATGCCCTCGGTTGCGAAGCCTGCTTTCTGCGAGAAATCCCAGCAGCAATCCAAAAAGTTGGCGAGACTGGGTTTTTGAAGGATAGCTTTGAGGGCTTTTCTGCCATACCCATTGATTTCCAGCTTTTTCTCAGGTGATGCCAAGATGGATTTTTTGGAGATGCGCTCTCGGTAGTAGCCAACTACGATTTGGTAGCTGGGCGGAATGGGGATTCGGTCGATTTTGCAGATGCCCGGCGCCCCTGCTTGGGTCACGAGGATAAGTCCACCGCCGAAATTCAGCGAGCTTACCGTTCCTAAACCCGTGAGGCACTGAATTTCAGCTACATGCGCGGCTTGCCCCACCTGATTGTAAGTCAAGGGCAAATCCAGGGCTTCTTTGAGGGCTAACCCAGCGGTTAATGCGCCACCTGCGCTTGTTCCAAAGCCCATACCGACGGGAACCTCAATTTGATGCTCCACCGTCACCGCGTATTTTTGTTCTGTGCGATTAAGAAGCGCTTCGACTACATGCCGCGTGGTTTTAGCGTGGCTTGACAAGCCGTTGATGGTGACGCTGATGTGGGTGTCCTGCGCGGGCTCCACAGTTAAGGCGGTGTAGACGCCTTTTCTAAGTCCGAAGCCTCCGCCGATGGCGCCGACTTTAAGTTGATCTATTATGGGTTTGCCGTTTTGGGTATCGCGGATTTCAAAAAAGCTAGAGATGGCACCGGGGGCGAAGGCCTTAGCAGTCTTTCTCACGGTTTGTCCCTTGAGCTTTGGTTGCGTCTTAAGCTTGGGAAGGCTCTGTAGCAGACTTTTATGATGGGTGGTCCGACAAGTAGGATGAAGGGCACTTCAGTTGCAAAGGTCCAGACAAAGAGGGGTAAAACCAGCGATGCCGCGAAGGGCACGCCGAAGTATCCGAGGAATAGGGGGCTGACTAGCCACACGGTGACTGCGACCAAGCCGGCGCCAACGATTTGCCCAAGCACTGCACCTATGGCGTAGCTTCTCCATTCTTTCCATCGGATAGAGACCAGGGCAATTATAGATAAACTTGCAACGATTGTTAAGCCGAAGGTGAGTAGGATAAACTGTGACGGTAAGCCTGTGAGGGCTTCAAAGTCGGGTAGAAACACCAACGTTGGTACCAGTAGACCCACTGCAGCCACAGCTATTCCAGCGAGGGCCTGTTTTAAGCTAATGTTTCTGTGGCTCATGTAGCCAATGATGAAGAATAACAAGAAGTTTGCGGGCACTCCTGCAACTAGGCTTAAAGCTGCGTTGCCATGGACAAACATGTCTCGGATGAAGATGCCGATGGCTCCGCTTAATCCACCAACCCATGGCCCATACAGAACGGCGAAGATGGCGGGCACGGCTACTGCAGGCAAAAAGCCTATGCCGTAGAAGCTGACGTTTGCTGTTAAAATTCCTAAAACCGCGTATAACGCTGAGCAGATGCCGATTACAGCGATGTCTTGGGTTTTGAAGTGCGTGTTCAATCGTTATCCCTTGAACTTAAGCTTAAGCTTCAGATAACGCGGTGCAAATAAGTATTCCGTTTATAATGTTTAAACACGATTAAACACATGTTACGGCTTGTAATTCCTTAATTTAACCTGCTTGCCGCCTCTGCAGTTCCTCGTGGTCACACAAGTATTCCTGCTGCGAGTACTGGTAGCGCTGAGTGCTCTCTGGCAGCGGCGAGTTATGCCTGTAGCCCCGTTTCTGCATCTCCGCTACCTGCTCGCAGTGGCGAAAGTAAAGCTGCTCTATGCGGTCTTTGAAACGCAAGGTTTGGGGGTGATGCCGATAGGCTTTGTATTTGCCTTGGAGTGCCCCGACGATGCAGTGGAGTTCCGCGTGTTCGCCCAGCAGATGCTGGCGGTCAAGTTCGCTGACTGGAACACACCATATTCTAACCATACATATCCCACCTTTAAGGGTCAAAGCACCCTTCAACAGAGACCAAATTTGCCTGTTCAGCTTCTCTCAGATTGCACAACCAATCTGCGATGCGCCAAAACGCCCTTTTCCGAAAAGCTTGCTTTACTCTATCCTCGGGTTGTTGTTGAATAAAGCAGGTTTCCCGCAACAACATCAACTAACGGAAAACCAGCTAGCACCAGATTTTAATGCACAGGAAATAAGAGAATGAAGCAGCGTGCCTATTTCTTGTGCCGCTTAATTCTGTCTTGTCTTTGCTCTTTTTTGCGCCAATCCTTCTTGCGCTGGGTCTGCATCGAGAAGCGTTCTTGCCGTGGAACATCCACTTTTCGGAAACGTGACACATTCATGTAGAAGGTTTCGGGGCCGATTTTGTTCTCGGATAAATCTTGAATGTTACGGTTTAATTCTATTTTTGCTTGGTTGTCGCGTGCCTTATCGAAAGCTTCTTCATAGACAAGGTATGCGGCGTGGAACTGGAATTTCTCGGGGTCATCGATTAAAAGTTTTTGAGTTTGGGGGTTTTGCTCGTTTGGTTGTTCGGTCATGTTTATTCCGCTTATTGTAGGCAATGATTGTTTTTCACTCTTTTATAGGTGTGCCTCAAAGTCGGCTAGTACAGGAAATTTATGATGTAAAATTGCGGGGTTATCGATGTACTCAGCTGCATTTTTTTTCTATCCCCCCTTATTTATAGGGTATGCGTTTGCGGAGGTTTTCGTTTTGGGGGCTGTGCATGTGCAGAGGGATCCAAGCGCGGGTTGTTTGTGTGCTGTGGATTTGGCGGGTTTACTGGTCGGTTGTTTTGTGTCTGGTGTGTGGTGGCGTTACCTGTTAACAGGTATAGGTACCTATACTAAGTATAGGTGGGTATACCTACTCTGGAAGCGGCTCGTCTCTGATGCCCCGCACAAGAAGCGGGTCAGCAACAGCATATTTATCTTCAGCCTTCACAGCAAACCCTGACTTAACAAGCGCATTCAATAGCTTAGAAACCATCGAACCTGTCAACGAATGCCCCTCTTTAGCTTCCAGAGCCGACTTAACTTGACCCCACCCCGCAGCCTTGGTGCCTGCCAAAAAATTCAGCGCCACCCCATATCGCCTAGACATCAAGGTAAGTTTAAGAGCTTCCGCCCTGGCCAGCCGTCCCGCCTCCGAAACCACCTCATCGACGATTTCCTTGGAACTGGCTTGTTTAGTCAGGCACCTGGACCCAAACAGTGTTAGCCAGCCAGCGATGCCGTCAAGGTTCGCTAATGCATAGTTTATCACTTCTGGGGAGCAAGAGATGTTTATCTGCTGAAAACCGGATTCTAAGAAAGTCCTTGATTGCGGCTCAGAAAAATTGTTCATCTGGATTTGAACGTAATCCCGTCCATATAGAGGTGCATTGGGGTTGTCAAAGCCCAGAAAATCAAACATAAGACCACATTCCGAGCCTGTTAGCACTAAAGTGATGTTGCGATAGGAGTCTGCGACATGAGCAAAAAGCTGGGGAATCCACTTGTCTCCTCGAACGATTTGTATTTCGTCAAAAGCCACCAAGAAATGTTTGTTCTCGTTGGCTGTCCAATCGTTGATTTTGCTGAAAAACTCTGGCAAATCCACACCTGTTTTTCCCCAGCCAAAGGTGATTTCGTTGCCCATTATTGAAATGCCTCTTAGATGTTTTAGGGCGCCGGTTAAGCCTGATAACCACTGCTTATCAACTCTGTTAAAGGCAGTTTCTAGTCTTCGGACAATATCAGCGTTTGAGGGGTTATAGGGTAGTCCGCGCAGGTCCATGATGGTATAGGGCTGTTTTGATTCAGCCATGGCAACATTTAGGAAAGAGGTCTTTCCAGTTCGACGTAACCCCGTGATTACGATAAGAGGGGCATACGTTATGGCGTTTTGGAACTGAGCTAGTTCTTGGTTTCTGCCGTATAGGTCTTCTTTTTTGATTTTGGGACGTGGGTCAAAGAACAAGTATGGGTACCCATACTAAGTATAGGTGGGTATACCTAAATATTTTTCCTAAAGCAAAAAAATAAAAAAGAAAAAGCCGAGTTATCGGCTGACGGAATCAACAAGCTGCTTGTCTGCATCATAGACTTCCACTGTCAAAGGCATCTGCCCCACAGCCGCGTGGGTAGCACAGCCAAAGCAAGGGTCATAGGCGCGGAAAGCCATCTCAACCATGTTGAGAATTCCCTGATCAACCTTACCGTTATGGATTAAGCCTTTGGCGGCGTCGCGGATGCTCATGCAGATGGCGGGGTAGTTGTTGGTGGTTGCAACGACCAGGTTGACGTCTTTTATCAGTGCGTCCTTGTCAAGAGTGTAGTGGTGGATAAGGGTGCCGCGTGCTGCTTCCACGATGCCGACGCCCTCGGTGGGCTCGCCTGGTTTGCCGCGGACGTTGGTGCTTGTGATTTCAGGATCCTTCACCAGCTCCATAGCGCGTTCGGTGGCGTACATGAGCTCGATGAGTCTGGCCCAGTGGAAAGCCAAAGTGTTATGGACGGGTTTACCCAGCATCTTCTTCATTTCCATGTATTCGGCTTGAGCCAGCGGAGTAGCCATGCCATCTGAAGCGTTGATTCTGCCCAGTGGACCAACGCGGTAGATACCGCTATCTGCGCCTGAGGCTAAGCCTTTCCAGCCGACTGCTTTCAGGAAAGGGAATTTGCTATACGTCCACTCTTCCACGTGTTCGCCGACGTAGCCCAAATAGTCTTGAGCGTCAAACCTGGCGAATTCAGCGCCCTTGGGGTCGACAACTCGGACTTTGCCGTCGTAGAAGTTAACTTTGTTGTTCTCATCCACGGTGCCCATGTAGTAGGTTGGCATGCAGTAGGCTTGACTCTTGATTAAACCCACGTATTTTGCGTTGTTTAACACGAGGTCATGGAAGAGTTTAAGGGTGAACTGGGCAAAGTCGCGGCAGGAAACCGCCATCTTCTCGATTTCAGCGCGGTTCTCCTCGCTAAGTGCCTTAGACATGCCGCCGGGTAATCCGCAGACGGGATGGGTTGCTTTGCCGCCGATTATCTCTGTGATTTTCTGTCCATAGGCACGGTGCTTTATGACGTCTTTGGCTACGTCCATGCCGGCTTTCTCGATGACGCCTAGGATGTTGCGTTTTTCTGGGGGAGCATCGATGCCTACGATGAAGTCGGGGCCGCCCAGATAATAGAAGTGCAGGGTGTGATCGTAGATTATGTATGCGGCGTACATCAGTTCACGGAGCTTCTTTGCCGCTGATGGCGGTTCCACGTTGAAGGCTACGTCGAGGGCTTTGGCTGCGGCGAAGTGATGCGCCACGGGGCAGACACCGCAGATACGCGAGGTAAGCTGGGGCATAAGCTCTGCTCTTCGGCCTATACAGAATTTTTCAAAGCCACGCAGCTCAGGGATTTTAAGGTAGGCATTGGCGACTTCACCTTTTGCGTCGAGGAAAATCGAGACGTTACCGTGTCCTTCAAGCCTTGTTATGGGGTCAATTATGATTTCCTTCATTTCTTAATCACCTTACGTTTCAGAAGCGAAGCAGGCAAACTATACATGTAGAATGTTCCAGCCGGATCCTTAATTTGGCTGATTAACTCCTCAATCTCTTTCTCCGTATATTTCTCTTTACCTTCCACGCCGTCATAACCCAAAATCGAAGCTAAAGCCGAAATCATGGCTGCACCCTGCTCGGGTACGTTGGGGGCTTTTGCGCCGCAGCCAGTACAGGGCATATCAACTTTTAGGCACTGCGCGCCACAGCCGCTTCGGGTTGCTGGACCCATACAAAGAATGCCCTGTTCAAGAAGGCACACGTCTGGGTCGGGGGTTTTCTCGTATACACGGTAAATTTTGTCGATTTTTTTGTTATCGCGTTTGCGGGGGCATTCATCGCAGACTGCTTTAGGCGGCGCCAGCACGGAGCCTTTCGCGGGGAGGTTGCCGCTTGCGATGGCATCGATGGCTGCTGCAATCAGCTTAACTGGCGGGGGGCAGCCGGGGAGGTAGTAGTCGACTTCTACGGTTTGGTTGAGGGTTTTGACGGTGTCGTAGAACTCGGGGATTTTAAGGGTGCCTTCTTTAACTTTACTTTCGGCTTTAGGTACGGTTGCATCGGGGTTAACGTTGGAGGTATCTTTGAGGTAAACCTGCTCAAAAACGCCCTGTTTATCAGTTAAGTTAGCTAACCCGGGGATACATCCCTCGTGTGCACAGGAGCCAAACGCCACCAGCGTCTTGGATTTCTGCCGCAGCAGCTTTGCCATATGCTCCTGTTCGCTGTTGCGTACAGAGCCGTTAAAGAAGGTGATGTCAATGTACTTGTCAGCCATGGCTTCAACGTCTTTGTATTTAACGTCGAGTGCAACTGGCCAAAACACGATATCAGCTAAGTTGGCTACATCAAGGATTTTCTCGTTTATGTCTAAGACGGCGATTTCGCAGCCGCCGCAGCTTGCAGCCCAGTAGAAGGCTATTTTCAGCTTGCTTTTACTCATGGTTTGCTTGCTCCTTGCGCATATTGCTTTATCTTCTGTGCATTTACTCGAAGGTCGCCAAAGGCTAATTCATCAGGACTCATGCCCATGGCTAATCCGAGTAGTTGCGGATAATGCAAAATGGGAATGCCATAGACTTCGTTAAAAGTTTTCTCTATGCGTAGCTCGTTTGTATCGTACATTATGTGGCAGAACGGGCAAATCGTGATTAAAGCTTGAGCTTCAACCATTTTTATGTGGCTGAGCTTATCACGCGCCAACGCCAACGCTACTTTGTCGCTTACGCCTACGCTGGGGGCTCCGCAGCATTCGGTTTCGTCGATGTAGTCAAGGCAGGTGGCGCCTGTGGCTTCAATGAGCATCTTGAGTGTCTGGGGGTCTTCGGGGTCATCAAAGCCTATGTATTCTTTGGGACGCAGGATGTGGCAGCCGTTGTGTTCCGCCACGTTTAGTCCAGTCAGGGGGTTGGTGACGGCGGCTTTGACTTTATCTATACCTATGTCTTCTTTGAGGAACTGGAGCAGATGCTTGGTTTCGATGATGCCCTTGAACTCGAGACCCGCCTCTTTGAGGTGAGCGTTGATTTGCTCGCGCTGTGCTTTGTCTTCTTTTAGGATTTTGTTAACTTTCTTTAAGGTGCCCGCGCAGCCGGGGCAAAGCGTTAGGATGTTTAAGCCCTGCTGCTCTGCAACTGCAAGGTTCTTAGCAGCCATAATAAGCATGGTTTCGTGGCTCACAGGATCAAAGGGCAACCCGCAGCAGTTAAACTCGGGCATCTCAATAAGTTCCACGCCCAGTTTAGCGAGGATTTTGCGTGCGCTGATCTCGTAGGATGCAACGCGGTAGGGCACTGCGCAGCCTAGATAAATCAGCCATTTATTGCTTGACATCGCCGGATTCTCCTTGCGGCTGCTGGATGCAGCTAAAGAATTTTATGCCTTTAAGCATTTTTTTGGCGGCTTCCGCGTTGCCTCTGGGCAGAGGCGGCAACCCCAAAGATTCCCGCTTCTTGACGCGTAAATCGGGGATTTTGTAGGCGTAACCCGTTTCTATCAGGCTTTGGGCTTGATCCTTAAAAACCTGGGGTATGCAGCCTTTTTCAGCGGCGAGGTTGCGGAAGACACGGATCACCGCGGCTACTTCGACGTCTTGGGGGCAGCGGTCGGTGCAGGTGAAGCATGCGGCGCAGAGCCAAAGGGTGTCGCTGTTGAGGACGCGGTCTTTGAGGCCCAGCTGCGCCATGTGGATGAGTGTGCGGGGCCGGTAGGAGTCGCTGAATCGGGCGACGGGGCAGTCGCTTGTGCAGGTGCCGCATTGGAAGCATTTGAGGATTTTTTCGGCGCCGTGGATTTTTTGGAGTTCATACTTGAATTTTGGGTCGATTTCAGAAGCTTTGATTGGGTGCTCCTGGCTCTGTGGAGTTGGGGGGGCTTCTTGACTCATAAACGTTAACTCCTTTGGGTTAGCTGGAACAGCAGTTGAATGGGTTTGTCGAATAGATAAAGTTTGAGCACAGGAAGTTGATTCTTCCATGATGAAACGGCAGATTCGGTTTTTTTGTCCACTTTATCCATCGAACGAGGCAAGAGTGCACAGGCAGACATGTAATGAGCTGTGTGCCTGTCTAAATACGCATTACTTAGGTGGCTGTTTGTTGCCGCTCACCCGCTGCCTGCCGAGGCGGCTTAGCATGGAAAAGCAGGGGCAAACCAACCAGCGGCAGCACCAGCAACCACAAATCCATGTTATGCCCCAGAAACCACGCGTACCAGTCATTCCATGTGGCGCCTGCAAAAATAACCCAGCTTAGATAGTTCCAGAGGAAATACGCGCCCAGCGCCAACACAATGCTGCCCACTGCCTTGGGGCCGAGTTCGTCTAGGCTGTTTTTTGCGCTGGCTTTTTTGGCGAAGTAAATGGCGGCAACTGACAGCATAGCCAACCCTATCGTTGTAGTGGCAAAGCTCACCAGATGTTCAGGGTACGCCGTTAAATATTCGGTGCCTTTTGCCTCAACCACGCCTATCCAGATGCTACTATTAATCATCCAGAAAACAAGCACGTAAAGAGCGCCGGTGATTGCACCCCATTTTATGGCGCCACGCAGGGGTTTTTTGGGGCTGAGTTTGTAAGCGAAGATGAATAGGGAGATTGGCAGGATTATGGATTCGAATACGGTTGGGATAACGCTTAGCAGCAATGAGTCAAGCACCGCTGCTAATGAGCCTCCGCGGCTAAGGATTGAGCCAAAGAAGATGGTGTTAAAGCCTGCGGTGGCGATGAGCCCCAGCCAGTAGATGCCCTCGAAAACCACAATTACTTGTAGCATTTTTATGGCTTTGGACTGGGGAATCTTCTTGTAAAGATACATAATTACAGCGACTAGGGCGATGATGCTTGCGATAAACCTGAAAACCAGCCCAATGGTAGCGGAGATATCCTCCACTAATAATACAAACCCAAAGTATCCCCCGGATGATTCCCACTCGCCAATCCATGACAAAGTAAACATAGCATGGAAAGTGAAAATGAAATAGGATGCTGCGGCGGCGAGCAAGCCGACCCTCAGCGGAGTAAGTGACTTCTGTTCTGTCATAAAATCAACCAAGTGCGCTGTACTACTCTCGGCTAAGTTCCTATATTATATTTGCGGTTCCAGCGGGCTTTGGTTTGGTTAGCGTTAAATACCTAAACCGCGCCAGTATTACATAGGAGACCACAAATGAAAATAAGCAGCCAACCCGTAACCGTTTTCCTCTACGCCACACAGGGAGTCGGCGCCGTTTTCGTCGGCTTGTTTTTAGCAGCCTACCTCGCGGGATTACCCACCACAGCCGTACTGCATTCTGACCCCACCGTCCGCTTGACCCTATCGGTTTTAGGCGTGGCTTATTTGGCGTTGACGCTTGCAGGCATCATCTTAGCGGCGCTCAAAAGAAAAGCCGCCCCAGCCTAAACGGCATCGCTTGAACCTTAACTTTTATATCGCCAAGCCGCCTCAATCTGCCCTGTATGGCTAAACGCAAATTCGGCGGAATCACCTGGAGGCAACCAGTCGTCTTTGCAGTTTCCACAGCAATCTGCACAGTCCTGGCGATTTGGGCAGTTATCACGGCGCCCGTGGGTTCAGACGGCGTCGCAGTCCCAGGTGTCTCAGGACTCTACATCTCCGCCGCAGTCTACGTGCCACTCGCGCTTTGGTTCGGAGTCTGGGGCTGCCTTGCCGGCTACCTCAGCTGCGTGTTTTTAGGCGTGTATTTGATGGCGCTGGGGGCTCCGGGGTACACGTTGGGGTTTGTTTTGGTTTGGTCGCTGGCGGATTTCTTTGAGGGCTTTGTGCCGCTGCTGATTTATCGCTCGCTCAAAACTAGGCCTGTTTTGGACTTCAAAAAGCCGAAGGTTACCTACGGGATTAATCTGTTGTTGGCAGTTGTTTTGGCCGCGTCTGCCTTTGCATTGGTCTACTCCTACACTTGGGCGTTCATCGCAAGCTTTGGCGCTGCCTTGTTTTTGGTGCTGCTTCAGGGGTTTGTGGAGGACCGCAGAACCTGGCTTACTTGGCTGCCCATCGGCGTATTCGTCGCGGCGCTCACCTCAGGCATCTTTGGCGTCGGGGCTTTGGCGGCGTTTGGCAACATTCCGCTGGAGGCGTTTGGCACAGTTCTCTTCGGCTGGGTCTTCGGCGACATCATCGTGCTCGCCACCTTAGGCACCTTGCTCACCGTTGCGTTTACACCCTATATTGTCCGCTCTAAAATCTACGTTAAACGATACTTCTCGTAGGATAAGCGTTCGCCGCCCGAAAAAACGTAGACCTCGCCTAAAGCAGACATCTCCCCCTCATCCCAGAGGAGTGCTGAGTTGGAGGGCACCGCAAAAATCGGCGTTTCCCTCGAAAACCGTTTGAGCGCCTCATCTTTTTCTGAGTGGTAATGCGCCTTTAAGGTGATGTCGGCTAGGCCTAAGCCGTCTACGACGCGGACTCTGCCGTTGTTTCGGACTGTGGTTACGCATCGCCTGCAAAGCGCCAGCGCACCTGCACTTCGCCCCACAATGACGCCGTCAAAGCTCCTTAGTAGCCCATCAAGCCCCATCTTTTTGGCTCGTTCGATGAGGATGCTGGCTTGTCCACCCGTCAAATACAGCAGGTCAGCCGCCGCTATTTTCTCTGCCACATCAGCCATCGCCTCGTACTCGGCAAAATCAACCGTGGAGGCGCCCAGGGAAGCGAAGTAGTCAGTTAGTAGCTTGCGTTTCTGGTAGGGCTTATCAAAGGATGGCCGCGCCCAAGGAACCACCAGAACCCGCGGGCGCCCACCCGCGTCGCTGAAGGCTTGATCGTTGATGGCTTTGGCGCTTCTGCGGTAAACGTTTTCTCCGCCTAAAAGATACAGCTTGGGCATACCCACAAAGAGGCGCCACGACTTAAAAGCTGGACGCTACTGCACAATCGCCAGACACTTCTGCAGCGTCGGCAGATACTCATCGTCGAGGTAGTAGACGGTGCGGATGCCCTCGTTTGCCTGCAGCACAAATTGCGATGAACGAAGCGACTTCATCTGCCACGTCAGCGCCTGAGAGGAAACCGCGACTTCGCATGCCAGCTTGCAATGTGACAGCCGCCTCTTCCCCAGCAGCGCCTCAAAAACCCTACGGGCCGTCCTATGCCTCAGCAGACAAATCATAGCCATATCCCGCTTACTAAAGCGCCCCGACACAAAGAACCGCTTGTAGCGTCCATCCCGCATAAAAGAAACCAGCCCCGACCTCACCAGCACACCCAAATGATACTCCGCCAGCCCCACCGGCAAACAGAGCCCCGCGCAGACCGCCCGGAACTGCACGCCGGGGTTTTGGTTAATGTAGCCTAAGATTTGGCTGCGGGTTTGGTTTGCAAGGACTGTTTGGCTGCTTTGGGGGGACGCTAAGCTGAATGTAGGTGTGGCGCCTAGGAGGATAAACTGGTTTATGCCTACGGCTTTGACGCCGTTTAAGCTGGAGACTTCGAGGTGCCCATCTGAGGGCGTGAGGGTGAAGTGGAAGTTGCGTTGCTGGTAGAGCTGTGCGGCAAAGCAGCCGACGACGATTACGGTTAGGGCGAGAACCGCTGTAACTGTTAGGGCACGCTTCAAGGTAGATACCACTTATGCTAGGAAGGGGATGTTTGTGTTTTTAACTGTATTTGTAAGCAAACGTACTACTTTTTCGTGAAAAGTCGAGTTATTTAAACCGACAGAGGTGAGAGAGGTAAAATGGAACTAACAAACCATCCCCAAATCGCTGAATGGTTAGAAGAATGCCGCAGAGAATCAACCAAACGAATCTACTGGTACGCCATAAGCAGATTCTTCAACTGGTACACAGACTACCTGAAAAAGAAAAACCAGTCCTCAGACCACCCCATAGAAACCTACCTATCCAAACCAAACAAAGACAAACGACACCTCGCCCTCATCTACCAAAACACATTCACAGGCCCCGACAACACCGCATGCGGCGTCCTAACAGCACTCAGCAGCTTCCTAACCTATCTGGATCAACCAATAAACTGGCAGCATAAACGCAAAAAAATCCAGCCCGACACCACCAGCCACGAATTCACCACCGACGACTTCACAAGAATGTTTAACGCCGCGGACACCAAAGGCAAAGCATTACTTGCACTCGGAACCAGCCTCGGCTGGGAAATAGGCGCAACATTGGAGCTCGAACGCGAATTTATGAAGAGCCTCATCGCTAAAGCCAGAAGCGAAAAAAGAGAATACTACTATTTCAAGACGTTTAGGCAGAAAACTGGCGCCCCCAGACTCGGCGTATTAAACCCCCTGGCTATCCAGTGGGTCGGCAAATATTTAGATGAAACAGAGGGTAAAAGACTCCGCAGACGAACAGGTAAAGAAGCATGTAACCAAATCAGCAACATCTTTGACATACGCACGACATCAATTAACAAGTATCTAAAACGCATCGCCGGGGAAGCCCGAATTGTCACGACTGGACGGGTGCATTGGCATAAGATACGGGGCTGGGTCATGTCTACCCTGAGCAGGGCCGGCTTAAACGAGTTTCAAATCAAATACATCGTTGGCAAAACAATACCTGTCAGCGATAGCACTTATCTGCAATCGTTGATGCTGGAGATTGAGGAACGTTACCCGCAAGCCTATGAACTTTACTTAAACATTGGAGCCGCCGTTAGCAGTAAAACCGTTAAGAAGTTGATTTTGGACCGGGAACAGAAAGACCGCAAACTTGAGGAGTTGCAAGCACGGCTGAATACGTTGGAGGCAGCGAAACCAACACTGGAAGCATTATTGAGGAAGGTTGAAGCGCTGGAAACCCAACTTAAACAGAGTTGACTACGCAATCACTGATGATTGAGTCTTGAAGCGCTGCACCTTTAAAGCCTGCAACATCTCAGCCTCTCTACGATCAACAATCACAAACCCCAGTTCTTCCGCTTGTCTCTCAAGGTGAGATAATGCCTTCTGATATGCGTCTTTATCCCAATCACGCTTCAAATTACTCCGATTAATCACATCATCAATAAAATCTTCGATGTTTTCATGTTCTTTTAAATGTTCAAATTCAGTTCCCCAATCACAATCTCCCAACAAGTAAAACCAAGCCCGCCTAATAGCATGCCTAATTGCTTCAGGTGGAAACTTGTGTAATGTATCTGTCCAGGTTCTTCGACTTATAAGATGGCGCTCAATCACACCATAAAGATCAGTTACAGTATCCTCACTCGCGCCAAACTCAACGGGTTCACGAGCACGAGTTATACCTATTAGGTTAACTCCACGTGTAACCGCTGGATAAACCACATCCTCAATTATCCGTTTATGGTCTTCTGTAATCATCTCCGCAAAATCATCAGGAGGGCTACTCGATATTCTCTGCACTTCTGCAATCAAATCTTTTAATTCCTCAATCGACTTACCTAAAGCATTAGTTTGCCTAAGATACTTTAAACGGTCAATTTGGCTTCTTGGTTTGACAGCCGCTTTAGGTTTCCGTCCACGCTTCCTCAACCATTTAACCTCAGGAAATTATTATGGAAATATTTTTCCACATTATTAAACGGTGACCCCCATAAAAGCGTATTGTTTTAGCATTAACAAAAAAACCGAAGGTTTCACAGTGACAAGCAATGAGTAACAGTAACTTAAATCTCCTCCAAATCAAGATTCCGATAGAATGGAAACAGCCCCTCGAAGACAAAGCACGTCAGAAAGGCTATGTAACCACGGCAGAGGCAGTAAGAGTTCTAATCCGCGACTTCTTAGCGGAACCATAAAAAGAGGTGAAGCCCATGCAGCCAAACACAGACTCCAATAACTTCGGAAAAAAAACCTCACAGCCCAAACAGCAGCAACCCAGAGCAACCGACGCTGCCCCCAGCACCCACGAACAACAACTCACCATCATAGCGGAACTTAAAACCACTCTGCAGCAAGCAATAACAGCGCTTTCATAACAACGGAGCTTTAGATAATGACAGCTACAGCACAGCAGACGGAAACAACATCTCCCATTCTCAATAAACTCTTAAACGCAGAAAAAACAGCCATAAACGAAGCCAGACAACAATGGTACAAAGAAAGAGAACAGGCAGAAAAAGCAGAGGAACCATCCATCCTTCTTAACCACATTAACGATATTGAAAACCCACAATACATCGGCAAAACCGTCACGGTGCCAGGTATAGTTTCCAGCAACAGCATAAGCTACCCAATACCTGCCGAGATAGCAGCCGATAAACTCATCAAAACAAGCGGCCCAGATGGTGAGTATGAAAACTATCCCACATCAACAACCATCAACCCCAAAGACCCCATCAACCTTGCGTTAATCGATATAGCCCTTGAAGCACAGGAACGTAGACTAAAACGGTTATTCATGGATGAAAACTGCAAAGTAACCAACCTAAGAATCAAAAAATATCGCACGGCTTACTTGATACGAGTACGCCCACCAGTCCAAGCCATCAAACAAGATGGCAACAAACAAATCGACGAACAAGGTAGAGAATACAAACACTATGACATCTACATCGTAACCGAAAAACCCTTGACCTTCCAATCATCCACCAAAATCAACCTAACAGGCATCCCCTTACCCAACCCCAAAACACAACGCACCACCCTATTAGCGTATAAAGTAGAGTTTCCAGAAGCCACAGAACACTTCAACATAAGCGCTTTAACCCAACTAAAAAACAAATTCGACTGCTTATCAATGCAAGAGCGTTGGAATTGGGTGTTGGATAACGCTGAACTCTATACACAGATAATAGGACGCAGAAATGTTGCGGCAGCCGTATACCTAACCTATTTTTCGCCCTTACGAGTCGAACTATATAATGACATACAACATGGCTGGGGCCTTGCGGATATCATCGGTGACTCAACTACAGGCAAAAGTGAAACCGTCAAAAAAATAGCAAGAAGCCTAAACGCAGGCATGGTAATCTCAGCCGAAACCGCAAGCATTGCAGGCGTAATAGGCGCAGTTTCACAGATGGAAAATGGCGCATGGTTCGTTGACTGGGGCTATCTACCATTAATGGACTGTAAACTCTTAGCTATGGATGGCTGCCACAAAATTCCCCCATGGGAATGGGCAAAAACCGCCGAAGCCGAAAGAGATGGCATTTTAAACATCAGCAAAGCCGCAAAAGCAATAGTACCAGCACACACCAGACAAATCAAAATCTACAATGCTCTCGACAAAGAAACCCCCGGATACCCCACCAAACAACTAAGCGACTTCCTCTATCCAGCACAGGCATACCCTACAATTGCAGACCCCACAACCATCGCACGACGAGACTTAGCCGTATTTGTCGATAGCCGAGATGTACCGCCCGAGAAAATCAATCAAATTCCTACAACACAACCAGAACCAGAATATACCCTACTAAGCGAATCGTTAAGATGGTGCTGGAGCAACACCACAACCGTAGTATTCACAAATGATGCACTAAGTTATCTTTTATCAAAAGCAACAGAACTGTACAACACATTCTACTATGCGCCTATACCATTGGTTTCAGCCGACATGAAGTTTAAACTTGCAAGACTAAGCATCGCAGCAGCAAACATGACCCTATCAACCGATGACTATGAAACAGTGACAGTCACATTGGAACATGTGGATTTAATCGTTAAATTCCTTACCGAAGAGTACAGCAAAGCAGGCTTAAACATCTTAGCTCAAAAACACCGATTTGAAAAGCTTTCACCTGATGATGTCGAAGCACTGGTTAAGCAAATAGAAGAAAAATTATCTAGGGCACCAATCGAACGTAGCAAACTAATAGCTATCTTAGATGACTTCGTGACTACAGGATATACCACCAAAGATCACTTGAAAAACACTTATGACCTAACCGAGAAAAACCAGTTAATTCCACTGGTTGCTGCGCTTGTCTCAACAGGTTTAGCACGTGGTGGAAGAGGTTACTTCTCTACGAATAAACTCATAGAAGCCTATAAGGTAACAAATAATTTTGCCACGCTTGCTATCCTTGCCACCCCTCAAACCGATACCCCCCATAACACTTTATTAAATTCCAAAACCCATTCCTCTTTTACCTCTTACAATGCTGACAGTAACACAACAGAAAATGGTGTAGGGGGCATCATTTTAGAGCATAGCAAGGATGGCAAGGATGGCAAAGAAACCATCCTTTACCGGCGAATCAACCCATACATGGAAACCCAAACCTGTCACAGGTGCCAAGCAGTACAAGCAGAAGTCAAAATGACCTCCAACAAGGGCAGCGGCCAAACATACTACAGCTGTCAAAACTGCTTTAATATGTACCGCTTTGAGAACGAGCCACAAGGAGTGAAATTCGTCGAAGACCAACCAGAACTGCCACCATACCCCGAGGAACCACCAATCCCAGCATAAAACGCTAACTTTTCTTTCTCTTTTCTTAATTGCTACCAAACCCTACCCCAGAAACATCACACAACATCAAAAAAAACTGGACATTTCTCGACATATACAGAAAAATGCTACAAAAAGATACACTTACGGGTTTTCTGTGTAGTTAAGCGTGGTTAGTTGCTCTGCTTGTTGCAGATAAACACCGAATAGGTTAACCTCAGAATTGCAAGAAACTGCAAGTTTCGAGGTTCCACAGACATGGAGAATCAGAGATTGAGTGCACCTAACGTTAAGATCATAAGAAAAAGGCAGAGGTCAGCGAGTCTAAATGTTCAGCGTAGACGTCAACGATTAATCTCTTTGCGGTACATCACTAAAAGATTCAGCGTTGGAAAAGCAGCTGAGGCGTTAAGCGTTTCCCGCTGGACTGTCGAGCGGGATTTAGACTTCTTAGAAAGCCATGACTTATTGTCTATTAGACGTAGCAGTGTTTTTCCTTTCGAGTTACAGGAGACCGGCAGCGAGTTTATGCGGCGTTTCCAAGCCGCTCACCGAGCGTGAACAACAGACGACAACAGAAACTGAACTAAATGAAGGAGCGAACAGAATCATGCAAGACTTCACGGGAGATCAGATTGTCAGACAAAACACAGAAACCAACCAAACCAAAACAGTTAACCCAGAAACAGCAAACCCTAAAAAACAGCGCGCTCCCCCACATCAAAAAAGCGGGGCCAATACGCCTAAGCTGCCTTGGCAGTGGAAGAAACATCTACATGGTACACGTTGAAACAACAGAGGGCGCGTTGGCGGTAATAGCTTACTGGAGAAGCAGACGCTGGACCAAGATAACCGTTGAAGAACACCCAAAGGGCAACATTCCGCAAGTGTGGACTGTGACGGAATTCATAGACGTCCAAAGCTAACCGGATGCCTCTCCACATTTTTTTCTACACTTGAGGAAAGCCGAGTAAGTAACTAACATCATCTTTTCCTTTTTTCTCCGCGATTAGAGGCAGAGGCCCAATTCTTCACGGCGTCGCTTTATCGCTGCATCCAGGCTATTCGTGGGGCCACTTGAAGAGTCGGCGGTATGTAACCCCAATTCCATGCGGTGACGCTCAACCGCCGCCATCAAAGCATTATCGGGGTGTGTGCTGAGGTAAAGTTTAGCTTTCTCATATTCTGAATTCAAGAAGTTAAGTTGCTTTTTCGATAGTGTTCCTTCTAAGGGGTCGTTAACTTGGGCGGTGGCTATGAATTCTGTGGTTGAGGGGGGAAAGCCCCATTCTGCGCGTCGGGCGTTTATGGCGTCTTTAAGCGGTATTTTTAGTTCATTAACATGCATAGCAGGTGTGTTTTTTACACCTGATTGATTTTGTTGTTGATAAAATGATGCGAAGGCAGTTAACGGCGCTGATTCAGCAACCGCCTGCGCAGACATATCCAGTACACCCGCCTGCGGATAAGCGGGCACATCCACGAAGTCTACGCGGTGAAAAATGAAGCTGGATATCACCTCGTGTCCAGCTCCTTCTTTGATGCAGTGATGCTGGTCCACACTGCTCTGGTAGGGCATCAAGTCTTCATTGCAGCCAGAACAGTGTTTCTGGTAGTAAGTGATAACTACGCTGACAGCCGCCAGTTTTTTGTCTTTAAGCATCTGCCAGGAAGCTGCATCGGTGATTTTCGCGGTTGCTAAAAGGTAACTGTCATTTTTCTGGTAGGCTACGAATTCGCCGCTGTTCATACATTCCTCATCGGGGTAATGCTGATCGATGCGGTAGCCTACTCCCATACCGATGGGTTTACCCTTGATGGTGGGTGCTGCTTCAGCAAGGCCCTTCTCAGTGACTTCCCAGCCGTTGCGATTCGGAGTAGTATTCATAAGGTAGAATTCGGCGGTGTGCTCCGCTTCGTTGATGCTGTAGACGGAAGCGTAAAACCGCGTTGTACATTGATTTTTCTGTGCCAAGACGATGTCTCCTTAGCAGTTTCGGGTTTAAACCCAAGAAATCAGTGAACCACCATGAAAACCAAAACCCCTGAAGAAATCAAACAAGAAGAATTAAAAAAGAAACGTCAGCTCTGCTGGAATAAAAAGGACGAAAAAAGCCAAGAAATCTACAAGTTAAACAAACAGATCAACGCCATCGGTGAAGCCGACAGTGACTTAGAAGCGATTTGTCGCTTTTTAACTAAAAAGTTTGGATTCGACTTAGAAGCCGAAAAAGCAGAGATATGTTCGGAGGTAACTGGTCTTAAACGTAAAATCAGTGAACTCGAAAAGGAAATCATAACTTATCGAGACTGCTGGGATATGCACTATGCACCAGAGAAAATTGGGGTATGCGAGAAATGTGACTTTAAACCTTTCCCGGATCGCCCATCTGACGTCGCTAAGGTCCACGTGAAACGGCCCTGTCCTATCGGAACACTACGCAAAAGAACCGTCGATGAAAACGGCATCACTATCCGAATCTTTGACCCCTCAAAACAGAAGCAGTAACCCTGCATTCATCCTTTCTTTTTTACCTAAAAGACCATGAAGCAAACTTTTCGTTTACCCCCAGAATATACTCAAGTTAAAGAGCACCTTTCTAAACTGGGAACCTGGCATAAAACCACCAGCCGATTCAATGTTTTCCAAATCTGCGACGCCATCCACCAGTACACCGCAGCCTACGGCGACGGAGGCGACTTATACTCCGCGCTTGAGGAACTCCGCGATTACCCATCAGTTAAAGATTGGATGCAAGCTCAGGGGCAACGTTCAGGGTACACTTATGATTATGATGCGGTAGAGGCTACAATCAAAGATTCTGCTTTACAGACGCTTGAAAAAGACGCTGAATATTTAGGCATAAAACTCCTCCGCAGAAATCAAGTAGCCATCACTCGAGCCGAACTGGAATACTTCAAGCATTGTGAGCGTCAACTCAAAAACTACATTCGACACTGCAACGGTTGGACGCCAAGTCTCAGCTGATAAACACCAAATTTTTTGATTGAACATGAACCCCCAAACTACACTTTTCAGTTTCATCCCGGATGCCGTAGCGGCTTCAGCCCCAAATCTTGCATCGGCACCCCCAAGAAAAAAACGTGGAAGACACAGTCAACAGCTAAGCGAAGCCGAACTAAAAGAGTGCTTGGCATACTATTTTGAGAGGAACCCGTTAAAGAAACAGCAAATCCTCGCCAGATACGGCAAAAAGAAAATCAGTGATGCATTAAACATCTTCCGAATCGACTATGGAAAACAGGGGGCACTATCACGAATAGAGTGCCCAATTCATAAGAAAGCCAATTTGGGGTATGGTTGGCATGGCATGGCGAGCGGCGCCAGAATCAAATGCATGGTCCCCGGCTGCACCTCCCTGAATACGCATTTTGAACCGATGCTGTATCATAGTGAGGAATGCATGGAGATGAACGGGTTAAGTCATCATAGAGAGCATGGTGAAGCTTAAGCTATATTCCCAAACATTTTTTTTCTTATTGCTCATGAAATATATTTTGTCGCGTTAATTTTTCTTGGGCTGGCTTTCTGGTTGACATCGTGAATAATACGAGAGTCAAAGGGGGAAGGGCGCATCCAAACCCCTAAGGAAGATAGACTCGAATCCAAACACATGCGCCTCCCCCGAAGATTTAGGAGTATTCGCCCAAAGTTTTAAGGTAGACTAACATGCGTTCATATCTTAACCCTGAAAAACAAAAACCCCAACTTCCCCAAACAAACAGCAGCGACGTTCTGGAGGCCTGAATAGTTTGGCAGGCTACACCTTTGAATATTACACTGGCAGCGCATGGGTTAAACTTGCTGCAAGACTCGGCGGAAGCGGCGACATCGACGAATACAACCAGAAACGCATTATAGAATGCTACCTCGTCAACACCGCAGCCAACCTCGCCTTAGCCAAAACCAAACCGACCGTGCGAGTCCTCTACGGCGGCGCAGTGAAGTTCACGGGGAAACTCCTCTACCAGTACCTCACCTACTTCACCATCCGATGCAAAATCTTGTCCCTTGCGTTTCTACAGGCCGATGGTGTCCCCTTCACCTATTATGATGCAGGTGTAGGAACAGACGCCGACGAGTTATTCGCAGCTGTATGCACCACATGCGGCTTAACCGCTGGCTCATGCCCAACCGACACTATACGGCTCCGCTTCGACAAAGCCGACTGCTGGAAAGTCATCGAATTAATTGCGCTCTACACGGGCAAAGCCATCGTCGAAGACGGCTTAACCATATCCATCACAGACAAGGGGTCGGCGCAGAGCTATAGCGGCGTAATCGCTCAGCCCACCCGCAAACTCGACCCCCAACAGGTCTACACAAAAATCTATGCCCGAGGAACCGACGTAGACGGCAACATAATCTATGGCGAAGCAGGCACAGCAGGCAGAACCAAAGTAATCAACGCCTCCAACGCCACCGGCACCGACACCCTCGACTTACTGGCAGCGGCCGAGTTGGCTAAAAGCAAAGAATCCGTTGCGGTGCCCCTTACTCTACCCACAGGGGAATGCATCGACTGGGTAAGCGGCGACACCCTAACCGTCTCTATCCCCTATTTGGATATGGATGGCAGCTACCCCATCATGCGCATCACCCGCCATAACAGCAAATCCAAGGTGGAGATTGATGCGGCGTTACCCACTTACGAGCAATTACTTGAGGACTTCGGGGATCTCCAATCCCTCGGCATCTTCCCGCCTACCCCTATAACTGCCTCTAATACGGTGCGCCATACAAACAGCAGCTTCAAATCCACTTCTGACCACACCCAATACGTTAAACTTAAGGAAATCCGGGTGGGCAAAAAAATCGAGGGCACCATCCGCATCATGTTCGTGTCGGTTACCGATAAGGAAGGCTACTTTGGCAGCTACATTAGCCTACGCAAAAACGGCGTTGAAATCTACAATGAACTCCGCACAGGTGGGCAAACAGCGCCTGTAAGCCACTACACAGACCAAACCAACTTCGAGGAAAACGACACGTTGGAGCTCTGGGGCATGAGTGACGAATGGGATGATGTGGTGCTTACATTATACGATTTCGATATTGGCTACGACCCCAGCTACGCCAACCTGTATTTCATCAACCAAGACCCCGCGGATTTTGTTGGGCAGCACCCCGTGAACGTGTATAAACGCGCTGCTTCACAGCCTGCGACACCTACGGCTGAATCTGGGGTGCCGTCTGGTTGGAGCCTGTCGCCGCCTGAACCAGATGGTTATCCGCTTTGGCTTTCGACTTGTACGCAGTCTTCGACGGATGTGGTGGTGGGGGTTTGGAGTGCGCCGGTGCAGCTTAGCGGAGATAACGGGGCAGATGGTGAATCAGGGCTATCATCATTAACCATATATAGCAGCGACGGAATCCACTGGCATAACACCTTTGCAGAAGGCGACATCTACGCTAAAACCAAAACATTCCCTGCGCAACTGGATATGTCAGGTTTAATACTGTATTTACCGTTAGATGAGGTATCTGGAGACGCCGCAACCGACTATAGTGGAGAAGAAAACAATGGCGCCGTAACGGGAGCATCGGTTGTGGAAGGCAAATTTGGAAATGCTCGAGACTTCACTGCTGCAGATGTATCAAAATATGTTTTAGTTCCCGATTCAGAGGCTCTTAGCCCAACTGAGGAAGTTACTGTTTCATGCTGGGTAAAAGCTATTATCATAGGTAACACGGGATTCATTTGGAAAGGATATAATTACTTTTTATATTCTGAAACTGACGGAATCCCCAGATTTAGTTGCTATGACACCCCAGGCGAAAACAGTTATGCAGTAGCCAATACTGCTTTAGCTGTTGATGAATGGGTGTTTCTGACTGGAGTATTTGGAGCAGATAAAAAATCACGCATATACATAAATGCTGTGTTACAAAGTACGGTAGGAACCATTATCGCAGATATCCGCGATTCAACTGCAGATTTATATGTAGGTAAACGTGGCGACGATATAGGCACTTCGTTTAAAGGAATAATCGATGAAGTGCGCATATATAATCGTGCGTTGTCTGCTGAGGAGATTCTTGCGAATTATAATGCTACAGCTCCAATATTCAGTGAGGCATATCGTATTGTAGGCGAGGATGGCGCTCAGGGTCCACCCGGCGAAGACGGAGCAGACGGCAACGACGGCGACGACGGAAACCAGAAACAACACGTATTCAAACGCAGCGCCACAGCACCCGATACCCCAACGGGCAACGGCATCCCCTCGGGATGGAGCGACGGTTTCCCCTCTGGCTCCGCGATGCTCTGGATGTCTGTGGCATACCAAGCCTATGATGGGACATTAATTGGGAGTTGGAGTACCCCGATTTCGATGTCTGGCTTCATTGTCCAATACAGTGAGGACGGCTCAACAGATTGGCACAGCACCGCAACAGAAGATGATTATTTCATGCGGATATTACAGCCTGATGGTAGCTGGAGTGCAGCGATTCGTATACGCGCTGAAGTCGGCGTCACCTACACCGCCAGTAACACCCCCAGAAACTACAACAATGAAGCACAACCAACAAGCAACGGCTACTATACCCTTTTGAAGCAGATTCAAATTAACGAGGACATCATTGGTTCCATTCGCATGATGGTGCAGGTCTACTCCTACGGGTTATATGGACAAATCGACATTCGCCTAAACAATGAATCTGTCGAGGAAATCACAGACATTTACGGTGACGCTTCCCCGCCTATCAGCCATGACTTCGAGAATTTGGAGGCAGGCGACACCATCGACATCTATGGACTCGTGAATGACTCAGCCGAAATCATCGCTTCAAACATGACTTTGTGCTATGACCCGAATATACTGATAAGCGTAACGAATGTGTATTAAAATGACCGAGAAAACCCTAACCATAAAAAGCCTTAACCCCATAGTAGTCTTCACCCCCGAAGGAACACTCCTCAAAATCAGCTACACCAAACAAACAAAAACAGCGATTCAAACCCAGATACAGGCCATTGGACTAAAAATCATGCGTACATCCAATCGGGCAAACAAATGCTGCTTCTATACAGCTGTGCCCTTCAGGGAGTTGCTGGCTAAAACGAAAAATATGGATGAAGAAACAGCTTTGATATGCGATCTTTTAAGCGTGTTCTTCGCCACTGATTCTACACCGCATCCATTGCCTGATGTGAAGGGTAAAACGGAGCCTGTGAAGTTATCGATGCTTCACAGTTCCCCCTGATTTCATCTTTCTCTTTTTCATTCTTCTAAAGAAAACTCATCGTCGGAGACTCTTCAATTTTGAGGTAGCCGCTGCTTTTTCGCTGATAGATTAGTTTAGCGGTGGTTTGGGTTAGGATATACTCTTTGATTCGCTGGAAATCCTCATCACTCGCATAAACAATTAAGCCTCCAAACTTCAAGTTTTCGTCTGGTTGAATTTTAGGGTTTGATTCATTCTCCATAAAGTTTCACACTCAAAAGGGAATAGTGGAGAGGTGTTCTAAGGGCTTTCTCGCTCAAGTTTCCATTTTGAACTGTTCGTAGGGGCTGCAACCGAACAGTTTGTCTGGGGATATGTCTCGCTTTTTTCTTCATGCTTATGGTATGTATCTAAGTAACGTTGCCAATCTTCATTGAGTTTTTGAGTAGCCTTTTCATGTTTCCTGTTCTCTTTAACATACTCCAGATGCTTTTCTTTTATGAGGAGTGTTTCGTTGAGTTCCGTCTCTATCTGACCTTGATTTTTAACTTCTAAATTTAAGAGGTAAGTATCTGAATCCGCGATAGCCTTGTTTATTTGTTTGAAAGTTTGAGGGGTAGCACGTAGGGTTAAAAAATATGTTAAAGTGTTAGAGTTTGAAGCTTCACTCATTGATTTCACAACACAAAAAGAGGAAAAAGAGATTTTAAGAACTCCCAGTAGTGAGCAACTCTACGAGAGCCTGTTTTTCCTCATTCAACAGGGGTCTTCCAACTTCCTCACTGCCTTCTCTGACGACGAAACCTTGCATTAGGTTAAGCCAGAAATCATTGAGTGCTTCAACTGCATCCATGATCTGTTGCGTTTTCTCACATACATTGCTCACGAGGATACGGTCATATTCTATAAAGTCTATTTTGTCAGCTTGAGCAGTCTCGTTTGATGCAGCGTTGCTTGCTTCAAAGATGGCTTTAACATCAGCGAATTTCTGCTTGAACTCTTCGAGGCTTTGGCTTTCGTTTAATTCACATTCCAGGTAGTTCATTAACGCTGGACTTTTTTGTTTGAGGTTTTGTTTGTCTACTTTCATATTTTTCACCTTTCAGGTTAGCACTAAAAACTGAGGGGATTACAGAGTGTAGGCTTCCTCGCCCCTGAACATCATTGATGCAACGGCATGTTTGATTGCCCTGTTGAATGCGGCTCGTACATCGTCTTCTGTTTGGCAGGTTTCGAAGTCTTTGAGAGATATGGGGAGTTTGTTTTCGCTGTATGTTCTCTGGGCGATTTCCCATTGTCCGGGATCTGAGGAGACTCCGATGGTTAGGACACCGTAGAGGTTGAAGACGTCGATTGTTGCGCCTATCCAGCCTTTGAGGTTAAGGATACGGTTGATGTCTGCTTCAGTGTACTTCGCCATGTTTACCACTCCATTGAAGCCCGTTGGCGGTTAACTGGGCTGCAGGTACAGTTTTCTATGTGGACCCATTCTTGGAGGCGCCAGCAGTAGATGCGGCCTTCTCGGATGGGGGATGCGTTTTCACATTTTATCGGGGTGATTTGAGGAGTTTTTGTTTGGGTTGTTTGTTGACTCATCATGTTATTCACCGTTAAGTATCAATCACTGATACCAGTAAAACACATCGTTTCTTATTAAGGTATCTATCATTGATACCAGACAATCAAAACAACAAAAGAAACCTTAAATAGATACAAAGACAAAGAAGCTTTAGAAGGGATAACCTGTTTGAGAGACTACATCCTAACACCAAATGAAAGGGAAATCATCAAAGAATACTTGTCCACTGGAAAAAAATTGGACGGTTTTAAACTGATACTTTCACGCGCAAGAAAACACAATCAAAAAGGCATATCAACCGACGAGGAATTAATCAAACAATTCTTGTCTAAGATCGGTGAGAAAACCTGATTTACTGCTATATCAACTCTGCTTCCGCATTTAGCAGAAGAAAGAAAATAGGGAAAATCAAACTAATGAATACCTGTTTCCTTATTTAGCGCCCTAAGAATCAACTCGTTTTGCCTAATCAAAATTTTATTTTGGTCGATGATTGCTTTAAGCCCAGCCCCCAAAATCATATCCGTAGTATTTCCAGACATTATTGTGCCTGCCCGCATCCATCCAGTGCCGGCCTCATGCTTAATCAAGTTCACCATATCCAAATAATTCTTTTTTTGAATTTCCTCATCCGTCATTTTTTCCGTAACTAACAAATCAATAGTGCCTGC
Source organism: Candidatus Bathyarchaeota archaeon (assembly GCA_026014735.1). NCBI lineage: Archaea > Thermoproteati > Candidatus Bathyarchaeota > Candidatus Bathyarchaeota archaeon. The sequence continues at coordinate 187,432 of JAOZHT010000003.1, read as the reverse complement.
CTCTATTTTTTCAGTGATTTTTTCAGTTTGCTTTGCTTCTTTCTCCCTCTGTTTTTCTGCTTGCTGCTTTTCTTTTTTCGCAGTGATTATGTTAGTTGCTTCTCTCCAACCAAAGCCTTGCGCGTTACTTCCACACTCGGGGCATTTTTCTTCTTGTTTAAGTTTTTTATCGTTGGGACATTCTGTATTTGGGCAATAGAATATTTCATTGTTGAATAATGGCATGTTATTTCACCTACCCCTTTTTGCTTTGATTTGTTTTTAAGCCTTTGTATTGCTAAACGTAACAAACCTAAGCTAAAAAATAGATAGAATAACATCACTTTTTCCATACAAACAAAAGGTATATTTGTAAACGAATGTACTAGTCTATGCGTGCGCCAAGTGGGGATAGGAATTTATAGTTTAGCGAAGAAACCTCTGCGGTGACAGCTTGCCAGTTACGCCCCTGCATTACCCCATAGCTAAACTCCTCCACATGCTGGGAGGCAAAGCCCGCCTAAGCCTGCCCGGCTTAATCGTGGGCGCGATGGTGCCGGACCTTGAAGTGCTCTTCATCTGGCTGCTCACCGGAAAAGAAGACAGAATGGTGCTCCACAGCCTAATCGGCGGCTTAACCCTGGGCACTCTTCTAGCAGTCGCCATAACGGTGCTGCTTTATCGGCCCCTGGTAGGCGCTATTTTTCCGGTTAATAAGGATAAATTAAAGCAGAACTGCACTTTGTCGACGACGCTGGCTGTCAGCTGCCTTATCGGCGTGCTCTCCCATGTGCTCTTTGACGTAGCTAACCACACGTTTAACCCCCTCTTCTGGCCTTTCTTAAGCATGTACCAGACCCCCAGCCCCATCACGCCGCTATTCGGGGGGGCACCGACGGCGTCTCTTATTGTGGAAGTGGTGACGGTTGCGCTCATCGGAACCTTATGCCTGGTTAACCGCAGACACCTCTGGAATGAGCTGCTGGTTGGCTAAACACGCAATCTGAAGGCTTATATGGTTTAGTCGTGGATTATCGGCTGATAAATATGATCCCGCAAGGCTACGTGGAGTATAAACGCAGAGAATTCTGCAAAGACATCCAATGCCCCGTGCAGCTAAAACTCAACAGCCAAACCGAAGGCTCAGCCGAATACGAAGCCACCCGCAAACAATGCGGCAGCAACTGCCTCTACACCACCTGGCAGTTCCATCATTGGCTCATCGAGAAGGGCTACTTGATTGTGAAGCCTGCCTCAAAGTAGGGTGTTTAGGGGTAGGTTAGCCTGAGGCCGCCACCGTGGCTGTACTGTTTGGTGTGGAGTTCGATGTTTTTGCATTTGGGGCACTGGTAGAAGAGGCTGGTGCCGTCCTCGGTGGCTTCTCCTCGGGTTTCAAGAATTATGTCGCATTCTTTGCATTTGTACATTTTTCCACTTATCCTTAGATTTATTCTTTTTAATTGACCATTTTTATTTAAGGGTGGTTGTGAATTGTTCATAAAAATTCTTAACCACTGCACATCCGCTATGGGCTTGAGACGAGGTGTTTGGGGGGCAGGGCAAACTCCTTAAAGGATAAAGTTAATTATCCCAGCAGCCAAAGCTTCCAGTCGGAGAAATAATTATGGAATGGGGAATGAAAAACCGCCTAAGTAAACTAATCCAGAGGGACGGCAAAGCCCTCTTCTTACCCATAGACCACGGCTACTTCCAAGGCCCAACCCACTGCCTCGAGAAGCCCGCCAAAACAATCCAAACCATCCACCAGTACGCAGACGCCCTGATGCTCACCCGCGGAGTCCTGCGAAGCTGCATTGACCCCGCCATCGAAAGACCCATCATCATGCGGGTCAGCGGCGCCGTGTCAGTAGTCGGCGAAGACCTCGCCAACGAATCCCTCGTCACATCCATCCAGGAGATCCTGCGGCTTAACGCCTCCGCCGTCTCCATGTCCGTGTTTGTCGGCACCAAATACGAAAACAAGAGCTTAACCAACCTCTCTAAACTCGTCGATGAATGCGAAGAGTACGGTGTACCCGTTATGGCTGTGTGCGCGGTGGGCAAGGAACTTGAGAAACGTGAAGCCCGCTACCTTGCGCTGTCTGCCCGCATCGCCGCGGAAATCGGCGCACGCGTAGTCAAAACCTATTACTGCAAGGAAAACTTTGAGAAGGTCGTGGAGGGCTGCCCCGTACCCATCGTCATCGCGGGTGGTCCACGCACCGAGACGCAGCGGGAGGTCTTTGACTTCGTCTACGACGGCATCCAGAAAGGCGCAGTCGGCGTGAATTTAGGCAGAAACATCTGGCAAACCCAGCATCCAGTCGCCTCGATCCGAGCCATCCGCGCCGTCATCCATGAAGGCTACAGCGCCGCGGAAGCCGACGACCTCTACCAGCAAATCATCGCGGGCAAAGCCTAACCCGCATCCCGGTGATTTTGATGCTTGCGGCTTTCTACTACAACAACCACGACGTAAGAGTACAGGAGATCCCCCAGCCCCACGCTGGCGAGGAGGAAGTTGTGCTTAAGGTGATGGCGAGCGGCATCTGCGGCAGCGACGTCATCGAATGGTACCGTGTGCCTAAGGCGCCGCGGGTACTGGGGCATGAAGCCACAGGCATCCTAACGGAGGTCGGCAGCAAAGTGCAGGGCTACAGGGAGGGCGACCGCGTCTTTGTCAGCCACCACGTGCCCTGCTTTAGCTGCCGCCACTGCAAACGCGGCAACCACACCGCCTGCCATACCCTGCACACCACCAACTATTACCCCGGGGGCTTCAGCCAGTACGTTTTGGTGCCTAAAATCAACGTGCAATACGGCATCTACAAGCTCCCCGACGCCATGAGCTATGAGGAGGGCACCTTCATCGAGCCCCTTGCCTGCGTTTCGCGGGGACAGCGGCTCTCGGGGCTTAAAGGCGACGACACCGTGCTTATCATCGGCAGCGGCATCTCAGGGATACTGCATGTGCAGCTTGCCAAATTCAGGGGAGTCGAACGCATCATCGTAGCCGACATCAACCCCTACCGATTGGAGCTGGCCAAAAAATTCGGGGCCCACCACGCACTTGACGCGCGAGATAACCTTGCTGAGAAACTCAAAGAAGTCAACGACGGCCATCTAGCTGATCAAGTTATCGTCTGCACAGGCGCCACCTCCGCGGCGACGGCTTCGATGGACTGCGTGGAGAACGGCGGAACCATCCTCTTCTTCGCGGTGCCTGACCCCACGGTGAAGCTGCCGGTGCCCATTAACCAGTTCTGGCGCAACGAAATCACCATGCGCACCAGCTACGGCGCCGCCCCCAACGACATCGAAGATTCCCTGCGGGTGCTGGCAACCGGCGAACTCGACGTGAAGGACATGATTACGCATCGGCTACCCCTCTACGAGGCGCAGGAGGGCTTCCGCTTGATGGCTGAGGCAGGCAACTCGCTGAAAGTGATTTTGGAACCCAACCTCAAATAGGCATAAAAACCAACCCACCCATACTTTCTTCTATGACACACATGCATGATGCCATCGTGGGGCGGCGTAGCATCCGCAGATACCAGCCTAAACCAGTTCCCCTTGAAGCGGTCTTGGGGGTTTTGGAGGCTGCAGGCTGGGCGCCCTCGGCGCATAACAGCCAACCCTGGCGCTTCATAATTCTGCAGGACCCCAAGGTTAAGCGGGCGTTGGCGGAGGCGCTTGCGGAGGCGTGGGCTGCGGATTTGCTGCGGGACGGCAAAAAGCCAGATGCCGCCATACGCAGGGAACGGGTGGAACGGTTTGCCGAGGCGCCAGCGCTGGTTTTGGCTTGCCTGACTATGGAGGGGCTGCGCAGGTTCCCCGATGCGGAGCGTCAGGGTTTGGAGCATGATTTGGCGGTGGCGAGTTTAGGTGCGGGGTTGCAGAATCTTCTTTTGGCAGCCTACTCCGCGGGGTTGGGCGGCTGCTGGTACTGTGCCCCGGCCTTCTGCAAGGATAAAGTGCGGGAAATCCTCCAAATCCCCCAATCTGTTGAGCCGCAGGCATTCATTACGCTGGGCTACGCCGCTGAGCACCCATCTGCTCCTTCCCGAAAGAAACTGACGGAATACTGCTTTTTGGATGCCTGGGGGAACCCTTTAGCCTAAGTTATTTACGGTTGTTAAATCCAGTCAGTTTTAATTTCTTTAACAGCCTTAAAGTGAGGGTCATCAGAAAGACAAGTCGCTTTTAATGAGAGCGCTGTTGCGGCTATTATGCTATCAGCCATCGACAGGTCATATTTTGACCTTAACTCAGCAGACGACTTTGCAATATCAGCAGTAACAGCGATTACTTCAAAGTCCTTTTCAACCAAAGCCGTTCTAAGCTTAGCCGTATCGCTACCATTCTTCCGAAGCGAAATCTGGTAAACCTCATGTAAAACTACCGCAGAGACAAACCTTTCTTTTGTAGACCTAACCTTCTCGCCCAGCTTCTTTGTCTGAACTTCATTTGTCGAATAATAGCCAGCCATAAAAAACCGTGTATCAAAAACAGCCCTATTCATCTTGAGCCCTGAGTTCATCAAGCAGTTTATTTACTTCTTCTACAGTAGCAGTGCCGGCGCCTGAACCAAAGAGGTCGACTGTGGTTAATCTGCGTCTTAATAATATTCCATCGCCTGTGTCGGTAACTTGGAGTTTTGTGCCCTCTTCAATTTTGTATTTTCGTCTGAGCTTAACTGGTATGGTTGTCTGGCCCTTCCTTGTCACCTTTACCTCTGTTTTAGACTCTACTTCCAGCATTACACGTCCCTTCCACTGAAGTACTATTACACAGGTAGTACTTTTAATGTTTTCTGCAATTATACTACATAATGAAAGGTACTGCCTGCTGGAATGCTGCCTAAGACTTTATCATGGTCAGCAGCATCTTAAACCGCGTCTTCGCCGCCAGCGCATGAGGCTTATTGGCAGGCATAATCGTTACTTCACCTGCTCCAAGAAGAACCACTTGACCCGAAATGGTCACTTCAACTGAGCCCTCCAAAACATAGACCAACGCGTCATAGGGTGCGGTGTGCTCGCTTAGGCCTTGCCCCGCGTCGAAGGCAAACAGCGTAACTGTGCCCGCTGCCTTATCGATGAGGGTGCGGCTGACCACTGAACCCGCTTGGTAGGCAATTAAGCCTGAGAGATTGGTGGCTTTTGAAGCTAAATCCTCTTTGCTACTTGACATGGCTTATCACATTGTACTATGATGCAGTCTCATTTCTATGGTTTACTTGTCAGGGATAAAATCCATCGACATCGAATTAACGCAGTGCCGCGTGTCCTTATCCGTCAAATGCTCGCCTGTAAAGACATGCCCAAGGTGGGCGCCGCAGTTAACGCATTGAATCTCGGTTCGCTGCCCGTCGGCGTCGGGGATGCGTTTTACTGCGCCGGGGATTTCGTCGTCAAAGCTTGGCCAGCCGCAGCCGGCTTCAAATTTGCTTTCTGAGCGGTACAGTTTAGCTCCGCAGCGCTTACACACATAGGTGCCCTTGTCCCAGAACTCGTAGTATTTGCCTGTGAAGGGCATCTCGGTGCCTTTATGCACAATAACCTGCTCCTCTTCGGGGGTAAGCTTTCGTAGTTTAGGCTGACTTTGAGAAGTAGACAAAAACATTCACCACCTATAGAGAATACTTTGGCGGGGTAATAAGCCTTCTAAAAACAGATATAAACGGCGCCTGATTTTCTAGAGTAGGGATTTTTATGGTTGAAATTACTAGGCTGTTTTGGAAACGAGTTTTCACCTCCGACGCGATTATGCTGGGGGAACTGGAAAGCGCAGACATAGATATGGAGACATGGCAAGTCAAGAATTTCTTTGTCGCGTTAAGTGATGAAGCCATCAAGGCATTTGGCTTTAAGCACCCTTACCTTGGCAAAGTCACCGTGTGCCTGCCCGTTGAGGAAGTTCGAGCCATCAAAGACACCGCTATCCTAAACAAAACACTCGCGGAGCTAAGCAGCGTAAAACAATGCAAGGAATAGGCGCCGTTTATCTTCAGTCATGGTAACCGCCTAGCTTGAGCTTTCCTATGCCGAGGAATCTGCATTGAGGTTCCTTGGCGACCGCGGTTTTTTGCGCGGTTCTCGATGAAAAGCGAGAAAACCGAGCCGAACAGCGCAACTAGGGCAACGATGGTGGCGGCTATGAGGAAGGGCGAGGAGAGCACGGTGGCTAGCATAGAGATGGCTAGTAACAGGATAGCTGTTGCGATCAGCATGAGGAGCAGCAGGATGGGGATGGTTTTGTTCATTTCAGACGCCAACTCCATTTATGGATGTGCGGTTAAAAGCGTTCTTGTCAAGGTTTCTTGACAAACAAGCCCCTGTTTAGTCAATTTTTCTTGACTAACACATGACAATACTGTTCTGGTTCAGAAACACAGTGTTCTTTTAAGAAACAGCCCCAGCAGCCAAAAAACACAGAGTAGAACGCCTACACCGCAGCGGTCCATGACGGCGATTATCCGAATTGCTCTAGTACCTGCCGCCCAAAATCAGTGATCTCCACCGCATAGAACTCGTAGGGAGGAGAATTTTTGAGGGCGTCGGGTAAGTTTACCAGTAGGGAGGTTGCGAGGCTTCTGACGGCTTGGTTTATCTCGTCGGGGGTTAAGCCGGTTTTCTTGTGGAGAAGTTCGCCTTTGGCTAAAAGCCCCTTCTCAAGCGCAGAGAGGGCGACGAGGACCGTCTTTGCGGTCAAGTCAACCATGTTATAATCTTCAACGTCAAAATTTTTGGCCACTAAAAACACCTGCTTAAACTAGAGACAAACATGGACTTAAAAACTAATTGGAAACCACCGCTGCCACATGCAGTCAGGCACTCAACATGTAGCAGACCCAAAAAGCAGCCGTTCCTAAAGCCAGTCTTAACTGCCGCAGAAACCGCCATACCCAACATAAAGAGAAAACGGTTTTGCCTTCAAATAAGGGGAGGGAGCCTCTGTGTGAGCAGCAGAGATGCCGCCGCCTACGGAAGCTTCGCCCAACCAAAGAAAACCTGCAGAAGACCAAAACAGACGCATAGGCAATAAACAAATATCCGCACAAGCGCTCAGCAGCTCCCGCATATATTCAGCAGGTGCCTAGCTTGCAAGCGTAAAACCCAACAGGTGCTGAGCCTATAAATAGAGGGGGGGTAGATGTGGCAGAGCAACAGTACCTGCTTAGAATTCAGTTCTTGATTTTTGAAACTCTTATATACGGCTGTTGCTAATTTCTCTGTTGAGTGTCATGGCTGAAGTTTGTTCAACATGCGGATTACCAAAGGACCTATGCGTTTGTGGAGAAATAGAGAAAGAGCAACAGCGGATTCGCATACGCCTTGAAACCCGGAAATTCGGCAAAGCAACCACCATTATCGACGGCATGGACGACAAAAACCAGAACCTTCAAAGCGTCGCCCAGAAACTAAAAACCTACTGTGCCTGCGGAGGAACACACAAAAACGGGCAAATCATGCTTCAGGGCGATCACCGCGACCGCGTCAAGGAATATCTCATAAAAATCGGGTATCCACAAGAAAACATCGAACTCCAATAACCGCAAACAAGCAAGCAAGGTGTACTTTACCAGAATGAAAAAAATAGGAGGCTTACGTGATGTGCTTAAACATTCAAAACGTAGGCGTCCCACCCAGATTTTTTGCCCCAGATGCGCCAGCCCAAAAATCGAATTATCAAAAACCGTCGGCAGCCTAGAAATTTGGTTAACGCCCAAAGAGTACTACTGCCCCCAATGCGGCTACCATGGCATCCTGGTTATGGAGCTGGAGCCAACCGAAGAAGAAAACCAGGCAACGCAAATAGAGTTAACAGAACAAAACGAAGCGGAATCTAAAGAAGAAAAAGAGAAAAAGCCCTAATCGGGCAATTCTAAGTTAAGCTGCTTTTTAAGGGTCTTGTAGCGGTTTCGCACTGTGACTTCGGTGACGCCTGCTGCTTCCGCGATGTCTTTCTGAGTCTTTTTCTCGTTGTTCTGCAGACATGCAATGTAGAGGGCAGCAGCCGCTAAGCCCATGGGGTCTTTGCCAGCCGCAGCACGTTTGCGTCTTGCCTCACGCAGGATGTTGATGGCTGCACCCTGGGTTTTGCCGGATATGCCGGTTTTCTCAGCGATCTTGGACACATACGTCAGGGGATCAGCGATGGGCATGTGCACTTCGAGTTCACGCAGCAGCAGCCTGTAGCATCGGGCAACATCTTTCTTGTCCACTAAGCTGGCTTCAGCGATCTCACGCAGCGTTCGGGGAGTTCCGCTTCCACGGCAAGCCGCATAAAGCGCCGCAGCCGCAATAGCCGCGATGGAGCGTCCACGCACCAAACCCTTATCGAGGGCTTTACGGTACACGACAGCGGCTTTCTCCTTGATTGGCGGCGGAATGTAAACTTTATCGCTTAAGCGGTCAAGCTCCGCCATAGCCTGAGCCAAGTTACGGTCAATGGAACTGTGCACGCGACTCCGAATCTGCCATTTCCTCAAACGCCACATCTGCAGACGAGTCGAAAGCGGAAGTTTCCTGCCGAAAGCATCCCGATCAACCTGGCTAATAGCAGTCGATAAACCCTTATCATGAACCGAATAGGAAGTGGGAACACCCACACGGCTCCTGGAGGCTTTCTCCTCCTGAGTAAAGGCACGCCACTCAGGCCCTTTATCCATCATCTGCTCATAAAGGACCAAGCCGCAGTCACCACATACGGTTTCGCCTGTGTCATAATCGTGAACTAGGTTTTCGCCGCCGCATTCGGGGCATTTGTCAGCCTGACGTTGGGATGTTCTGGGTGCATCTTTTTTTATGCTCATTTCTCTTACCTCGTTTAATATGCGTAGAACCGTCACCATAGGCCAATCTGGCTAGAAAATAGTACATTCGGCCCGCGCAAACTAAGCAGATGAACGATTTTACTATTTAAGCTTTGTGGTTTATTAAACCTATTGCACACAATGCCTTCTAAAAATCCACCATACCCAAAAAGCCTTCATGGAAAAAATGTAAGAAAATGTAAAACTGCCTAAACCACCCAAAAGCCCAAACCAGAGCAAAAAGCACCAAAGTTAAATTTACCTAAGCCCCATATGACGAAGCAATGCAGCAAACCCAAATCCCCCCTAAACCAGAGCAAGAAGCCATACCGGTAGATCTAATTCGAGTAGTCGCCATAGCCGGAGTGCTGCTTCTACACGCAGCCAACGACTTAACCATCCAGGTTCTCAGCAACCTTGAAATCTGGCGCTGGTGGATCGTGGACATCTACCAGAGCGTGGGACGCATGGGTGTGCCCCTGTTCGTGATGCTTTCCGGCGCCTTGCTGCTTGCACCCTCCAAGCATGACGAGGGATTAGGGGTCTTTTTCCGTAAACGTTTCGTGCGGATTGGGCTGCCGTTTCTTTTCTGGGGACTGGCGTATTTCCTCTGGGACATATACGTGGAGCAGCAGCAGGCAACCCAGAGTTTTCTGGTGCAGGGCGTGTTAACGGGACCCTATTTCCAGTTCTGGTACCTCTACATGCTCATGGGACTCTACTTGCTTACTCCGCTGCTTCGCCTGATGGTTGCACGCATGACCGATAGCCTCTTCAAGTACCTCATGGTAATCTGGTTCATCGGCTCCGCTTTGGTTCCCCTAATTGGGCTGCTAAGCAACTACCAATTCAACAGCAACCTCTTCGCAGTTCCCGGCTACGTGGGCTACTTTGTGCTGGGCGCCTATCTGGTTAATGTGCGGGTGCAACGCCGATACCTGGTTGCGTTGTTAGCTTTAGGCATAGCCTCCACTGCAGTTCTCACTTTCCAGATGGCACGCACAGTCGGCGGCGGACAAACATTCTTCTTCCAAGAGTACCTCAGCCCCACCATGATTCTCTCATCCATCGCGTTCTTCCTGCTACTCAACACAGTCAAGGGGCCAACTGTAGCTGTTTCGGGGGCTCCATCCTGGCGGTATCGGTTGCTGGCGTTGATCAGCGCTAACACCTTGGCGATTTATCTATTCCACATGATGATTATGGAGACGTTTTGGAAGGGCTACTTGGGCTTAACGTTTAACGGGAACACTTTGAATTCGATCGTGGGTGTTCCGTTGATGGCGGCGATTTCTCTTCTGATTTGCCTTGGGGTGATTGTGCCCCTCAAGAAGGTGCCGTTTGTATGCAAACTCATCGGTTAACTGTTGCTGTAAACCCGTGTGGTGATGCAAGAACGCTTATTAGGCTAAATGCTGCCCTTTAACCTCTAACCATAAATAACGCCGTGACAAAGAAACGTTTGCAGCCCGTTGGTGTAGTGGTCAAGCATATCGGGCTTTGGACCCGACGACGCCAGTTCGAATCTGGCACGGGCTACTATCAACTCTAACTGATTTTTGGAGGAATAATCGTTAAATCACCCTGGGAGCTAAGAACGCCTAGAGCTAAGTGGCAACTAGAGACCCGAAAGCATTTTTTATCCTGAATAAATCCTCAAGTTTTCTATATAATTTTCTCAGAAGACAGGAATTGTTTGTACTGGCGACGTTATATAACCAGTCGACTTACCCTTATTTGATGTTCAAGAGTATAAGGGCTACCTATAAAATGCGGCTGTCAGCGCTGGTTTTGTACTCTATACTCTTAACGATCATGGTGGTTTTCACGTTTAATCCTACATTTAACCAGCTGTGGCTCGAAGTCGTCACGGGCGCTTTGTTGCTCCTCTACCCCATAGTAATGTTAATCTCAAAAAAACTCCGCTGAACAAGCGCAAAACACATTTAGGCTTTAATTACCTTGCCCAGTGAATCCAGCCACAACCCCAAGTTGTCCCTGACTTCGACCGAGAGAATTTTATGCTCTTTATCAACCACCATCTCCACAACATCCTCCAATATCAACATCGGCAAAGGACCCTTATCGACTTCTCCATCCAGCGTTTGGCGGTCAGTTTGGACAACCTTGACGCGGTCAGCCTTAAGGAAAGTGTAGCTGTTCAGCCAAAAACCATCCGAGGCCACTTGCATGCTGCTCCAGCCCAGGGTTTCTTTGAGCAGCTGCTGAGTTTTGGCTTTCTCTAGTTCTTTTATCAACCAATCACAGGCTCAAGATGCCGCTGATGGCTTATTTGAGTTTCTAATATCCCTGCGATGTTGCCTTCGAGTTCTAATCAGAACCGCAGCAGCGAGGGTTACTGCTAAAACCACGCCTGTAAACAAGAGCACGTAATGCTCGAGCAGAAACCCCACGTTGCCCACTGAGCCGCCGAAGTCAAAATGCGCGATGGTAATGTTGCCGACTGGGGCCGACACTAAAATGGAGTCGTCGGACAGCAGTCGCCAGCCCTGTCCCTCAGCCAAAAACACGTCGTCCTCGACGATGATGCTCCATTGGCTGCTGTCAGTGGGTTCGGTGAGGTTTAAACCGAGATTAACAGTTTGGGTGCCCTCTCCCGTTGCTGTGTAGCTTAAAACGGTGACGGCTGAGGAATAGTTGAAAGCTTGGAATGCAAGGATGGTGACGTTGGAGTTTTCTGCGCTGAATTTGAGGGTTTTTGTGGTGTTGAGGGTGTCTAATCCCAGAAATGCCGCGTTAGGCGTGTTTAGTTTAAGGTCATTAAATGTCCAGGTGCCATTCTGCAGGTTCGCTGAAGCGTAGGTGCCGTTGAAGGCAAAGCGGATTGTGCTGTTCTGGCTGGGGGCTGAAAACTGGTCGGTGCTGGAAAACGCGGTTACGGCTTGGGCTTGGCTTGGCGGATAGCTGCTGTAGATCAGCGTAACTGCTAAACATAGCAGGACCAGTAGGGTACAGGCGCTTTTGGAGTTATTGTTTTTCATCTGGCAACGCAGCTACTTTTTCTCTCGGTCAAGACCCTTAACGATAGTCACCAAAATAACAATTGCCCAAACTACCCCAAGAACCACAAGAACCATGGTTGCCAAGCTAAAAATGTCAAACTGAGACAAGGCTTCCTCCAGCGAACTGCCGCCGACGGAAAGCGGAGAGCCAGGGTCAATTACCGGTGTAGGAGTCGGCGTGGGGTCGGGTGTAGCGGTTGGCGCTTCTGTGGCGTTGTCAAGATCAGGTGGCGCTTGAGTAGGCACAGTTCCATCAGTGAAGGTTTCGCCGTCGTATTGTGCAGCCACAAACGGGGCTAGGGCGGTAACATAGAGAACTGTACTAGCTAACAAAGCGAGAATCAGGATTGCACTGACCAAATTTTTCATGGCGCCACCGCCATACGTTTAGCTGCATGTAAATTTAAAACTATCCATAAATAGACATGCTAGGCAACTGCTGTTGCTCTGCCACGCCTAGCCCCCCTCTATTTATAGGGTCATTGCATAGGGGTCTGCTGCTCCACCAGCCTCTACCCCCCTCTATATAAAGACGGATTTCTAAGGAGGCTCTAATGTTTTTGCCGCACAAACACCACAACGGCAACGATGGAGAACACGAGAACCGCCACAACCAGTACAAAAACTAAATTCCCCCGGGAGGTTTCGGTGTTGCCTGATGATTGGTCACCGACCGATGGAGGAGTGCTGTCTGGAGGCTGGGTGTTTTGGGTATCGGCTGTCGGCGTTGGCAGGGGGGCATCCGTCGGCTGGGGCGCGATGGTTGGAGTTGATTGGTCAATGGGACTCGAGGGTGCTGTAGAGCTTGGCGAGTTCAACATTGGCAGGTAGGTGACGATGCCTGCGTTGTAGTCGTTTTTGTTATCATGTATTGACGCGGCTACGGCTGCTTGGTCGGTTGTGCCCCACCAGTTGTTTGTGGCGTCGATGTTGTCGGCGGTGTCAAGGTAAATGCTGCTTTGGCTGTTGTTTACGATGTTGTTGTTTTTGATGGTTGAGGCAGCTGTGGGGTTTTTGATACCGACTCCGTTGCTGGCTATCGTGTTGTCCCGGATTTTTCCGCCGCCTACTACGCCGTTTTTAGGGTTGCCCGAAATATAGTTACCCTCTACTGCAACAGAACTGCCGCTGAGTGTTAAGCCCGTATCGTAGCAGCCCAAAATTACGTTGTCTTTTATACTGCATGTGCCAGAGGCGGTTACGCCGACCCAGCAGCGCACTACACGATTATTTGTGAGCGCCACGTTTCCTTCGGCTTTAATGCCGTAAATGTAGCCTGAGGAGTTCACAAAGTTGTTTGTCACCTTCGCGGAGCCCGACGCGGTTATTCCTCCGCATAATTGGCAGTTGATAGTGTTATCTGAGATTATGGGAGCGCCGCCTTGTGCCTCAACGGATACCGCTGCGGCATTATCGAAGGTGTTGCCACTTATTTTTGGAGAACAATCCCTTATTCTGACAGTGGTTATATTGAAGCGGGCGTTTTCTACAATGCAGCCTAACCCCGTTTGCTCGCTGTATGCGGTGCTCGTAGGCATAAATTCGATGTAGCTGACTTGGCTCCACCATTTGCCGTTGCATGTAAAAGTGATTATGTCGCTGCCGCTGCCCCTCGCATTCAGGGTGCCGTTAACTTGGATATAGTAGGAAGCGAAATCCACGGTGACGCCTGCTTCGATGGTTAAGCTGGCGCCTGCGGTGACTCCGACGGGTCCAGTTAGGATGTAGGGGCTGCCGGTTCGGCTCCAAGTTACGTTGGAGGAAATTAAGCCTCCCACTGGTGTTGCGCATTGGGCGGGGGCTAAGCAGCATAAGCTGCTGGCAACAAGGATGAAGAGAAACATGAGAGGACAGAGCCGTCGCATATGTGTCACCATTTAGGAGTTGGGTATTTGGCAACATTTAAGATTATTTGTCAACAAACCTTGACTAAACAGCGGCGGAGTAGTCAATAAACCTATACAGGCCAGCCATCCCCCGTACTGTTCTGCAATGAACCATTAATAGGCGGCAAATAGGCGGGAGAGCTACTTTTTGCGTACCAGAAAAACAACCGCAACAATAGACAATGCCAAAACCGCCAAAACCACGGCTACCGCAAGCACAGTTTCATTTAAGCTGAAAGGTTGTGATTCCTGGTGACCAGACGATTGGGAGGAATCCTGCTGCTGCGGAGGCAACGCTGAGGGCTGCGCAGTGGGGTTGGTTGGGGTTTGGGTGGGCGGCGGCGTGGGAACATTAGCTATGTCTACGTCGGCTGATGTGGGGGCGTTAGGGTTAACGGCGGATAGGAAAGGCACAAAGTTTACTTTACCCAAGTTGAAGTCAACTTTGAAGTCCCGGATGGTCTGGTTTATGGCGTAGGCATCCGAGGTGCCCCACCAGTTATTGGGCAAATCCACGTTCTGATTGGCCTCCAAAGAAACGCTGTACTGGGAACTACCCACTATGTTGTTGTTCTGAACGGTTCCACTTTCTCCAGAAGAGACTCTTACAATTTGGAGTCCAATGTCATTGTCGACGACGGCGTTGTTTTGGATGTTGCAACGCCCGTAGGCGACGGAGATGCCGATGTGGTTTTGGGCAAGATAGTTTCTGGTAAAATCACCGGTGGTGCCGGTTACTGCGCCGGCGTTGCTGCAGCCGACAATGACGTTGCCCGTGACGGTTACGGATGCTTCAACGTTTACGCCGTTGTAGTATCCTACGATTTTGTTGTTTGTAAGGCAGGCGTGGTCATGGGCAACGATGGCGGTGGCAAACCCCGTTGTTAAGTTAAAGAAGTTGTTGGTGACAATGGTGGATTGGTCAACGGAGAGGCCTTGGTAGCTAATCTGCTGGAAGGTGTTGTCGCTGATTGTCGGTGAGCCGCCTCTTGAGAGAATCGCCACCCAATACGAATCAATGAAGGCGCATTTTGTGATTTTGGGGGACGAACCCTTGATGTCGAGGGAGACATGGTTTAACATGACGTTCTGTAGAATGCAGCCAGAGTTTACCTGCTCGCTGTAGCTGATGGCGGATGCGGTAAACTGGATCTGCTGGATGGGGTTTTGCTGTTCTTTCTCGGTGGTGAAGGTTATGGGCTGGCTGGCGGTTCCGACTGCGCGGAGGGTGCCGTTGACTCGCAGGTAATAATCATCGAAGTCCACGTTGACGCCGGGTTCTATGGTTAGGGTGGCTCCTTCCAGTATGCAGGCTGGACCTGTGAGGTGGTAGGGGCTGGCGGCGGCGGTCCATGTGGTGTCTTGCGCGATTAAGCCGCTGACGGATTCTGATGCAGAAGCGTTGCCCATTAGGGATGCCGCGCTGAGTATAAGCAATCCAATAAGGAGGAGTGAAGCGTGGGTTTTCATTTTTCTAAATCGCCTTCTTGGTTTTTCTGTTAGTGTACAATACGAGCACAACAACCCACGCTACAGTCAAGGCAACCACACCAATCACCACTAGCCCCATCGAGTCAAGGGTTATCGTGGCGTCGTTGGATGAGCCCTCGATGGGTGAGGGAACCTGTGTGGGTTGAATGGGTTGACCGTCCAGAGGGGGAATGGTTGATGTGGGAGATTGCGTAGGCAGGGGCGTTGCCGGGATGGATATGTCTGCGGATTGAGGCGCCGCCGCGTCGGGTCCACTTAGGCAGGGCAGATACGTGACGGTGCCGAGGTTGAAGTCGTTTTTGTAGTCACGGATGGATTGGCCGATGGCGGCTTGGTCGGTTGTGCCCCACCAGTTCTGGGACGCATCCAAGTTGCCGCTGCCCAACAGGACAATGCTGTTTTGGGTGCTGCCCAAGATGTTATTGTTACTTATGGCGGAGACGCCGTTTGCTTGGATGCCGACGGTGTTATCGGTTACGGTGTTATGGCGGACTAGGCTGGAGCCCTGAGCTTCTATGCCGATGCCGCAGCCTTTGATGTAGTTGCCCTCAGCAGAGGCCCCGGAGACACGTAACCCCAACTCGCTGCAGCCGACCACAACGTTGTTTTTGACGGTTATGTCACCGCTTGCCAGGATGCCACTGTAGCCATTGATGATTTTGTTGTTTAAAACCTGGCCTTTCCCGGTTAATTCGATGCCGCTGAGCACGCCGTTGCCGTTGATGACGTTGTCGGTGATTATGGCGTTATCGCCGTATATGGCGGGAACCGTAACTGAGCCGCCGTTGAAGGTGTTGCCTTTGATTGTCGGCGAGCCGCCGCTGGTCCAGATGGCATCCCACCAGGGCTGGTTAAACACGCAGTTGCTGATGCGTGGTTGGCAGCCGCCCCGAACAAAAACGCCCAGCCGCTCAAAGACGGCGTGGTCGATTATGCAGCCTGCGCCTGTTTGCTCGTTGTAGGCGGTGCTGGGGTAAGTGAAATCGATTTTTTGCCAGCTTGCCGAGCAGCTTACGCCGTTGGTTGTGAATGTGATGGGGTTGCTGCTGGTGCCCTGCGCTTTTAGGGTGCCGTTAACCTGCAGGTAGTACTCGTTGAGGTCTACGGTGACGCCGGGTTCGATGGTTAATGTGACGCCGCTGGCGACGCCCACATGACCCGTGAACTTGACTGGGCTATCAGAGAGGCGCCAAGTGGTATCCTGAGTTATCAAGCCATTAGCTGATATGGAGGCATACGCGTTACCGGTCATAAGCATCGATGCGGAAAGCAACCCCAAAAAAAGCAGTGCGGCAACTATTCTCTTCATACGTTCACCAGTCAAGAAGGCAGCGGCATGATCATTTAAGAGTTTTTGTCAACAAACCTTGACAAGCCCCAGTCCAGAAACATGAACAAACGGCTGCGGTTACCTGACTATCTGATCTACCACGCGTCCTCTGCAGTCAAGCAGCACAACCTCCAGCGGCATCGAGCCCACGGCATGTGTTGCGCAGCTTAGGCAGGGGTCAAAGGCGCGGATAACTGCTTCCACCCTGTTAAGCATGCCTTCTTCGAGTTGCGGGGGCTTGACGTATTTTTTGGCGACCTGCGTGACGGCTCGGTTGTAGGCGAGGTTGTTGTGTTCGGTGGCGATAACCATGTTGTTGTAGGTTACCATGCCCTGCTCGTCGACGCGGTAATGATGGATTAGGGTGCCCCGTGGCGCCTCCGCGACGCCGACGCCCTCCGCGTTGTTAACCAGCGCCTTAGAGGCAACATGCTCAGATTGGATGTCGGGGTCAGAGAGCAGCTGCCGCGCGGTTTCGATGCAGAACAGCACCTCAATGAGCCGTGCATAGTGGTAGTGGAAGGTGCTTTCGACGACGCCGTTTCTGCCCAGACGCTTAAACTCCTTAAGCTCCTCATCCGCCAGCGGCGTGCCGCAGTGCGTGGCCACATTGAGGCGCGCGAGGGGTCCGACGCGGTAGCTGCCGTCGGGGTAGCCGAGGGCTTTAAAGTAGGGGAACTTCATGTAGGACCAGGGCTCCACGGCTTCGGCGATGAAGTCACCGTATTTTTTGGGATCCACACATGTAGCGGCTACGGCTCCATCGGGGGCGACTATGCGTAGTGCGCCGTCGTAGTGTTCTAGGCCGCCGTCGGGGGTGACTAAGCCCATGTAGTAGCTGGGAAAGCATCCGAAACTCGCCACTTCCTCCTGCAGGTCCCCCAGCATCTGCTTATACATCGCAAGCGTCTGCTGAGTCGCCTCCAGCGCCCAGGGCAACTCGGACCGCAGAACATCAGCCCGTTGCTGAGTCAGAGGCCACTTTGCGCCTCCCGGCTGAATCCACTCGCTGGAATGAATTTTTTTGCCCGCTACCTGCTCGATGAGGTCCTGCCCGAATTTCCGCAGCTTGATTCCCCGCAGGGCAAGCTCAGGTTTCTGCTCGATTAAACCGAAGATGTTGCGGGCGGCGGGGTCAGAGTCGAAGCCCAAAAGCAGGTCAGGGGAGGACAGATGGAAAAAGTTGAGTGCATGCGACTGGATAATTTGCCCCATATGGATAAGGCGCCGCAGCAGCAGGGCTGGGCGGGGCGGGGTGACGCCGACGATTTGGTCGCAGGCTTTGGCGCTGGCAAGCAGGTGGCTCACGGGGCAGATGCCGCAGGCGCGGCTGGTAATTGAGGGCAACTCATAGAAGGGGCGGCCCTCCGTGAACTTCTCGAATCCGCGGAAATCCACGACTTTGAAGCGGGCTTCCTGCACGGTGTCATCTTGGTTTAGCAGTATCTCAACTTGGGCGTGTCCCTCAATGCGGGTAACCGGGGATATCAAGATTTTTTTCTCAACCATACTTTGAGCGTCCCTCCATGTTGGGTGTTCTGCCCGCTAAAAGCTCAGTGAGCACGTAGTTGATGAGGTCGGCGCTGGGGGGGCAACCGGGGATGTAGTGGTCCACTTTTACGACTTCGTGAAGCGGGCGGGCGTGGACGAGAAGCCTTGGCACCTGCGTGGGTATTTGGGGGTTGTGGTTGGCGGGGTCAAGGTAGGCGCGGGTAAGGATTGCTTGGTCACTGTGCACCCAGCCGTTACGCAGGGCAGTCACGTTGCCTGTGACGGCGCAGTCGCCCAAAGAAACCAAAACCGCCGTGCGCTTCCGGACCCTCTGCAGCATGGCTTTCTGTTCCTCGTTGGCTACGGCGCCTTCGATGAGGGTAACCGCGACGTTTTGGGGGAACTCCTTGATGTCTGCCAGCGGGCTGTAAACAAGAGTTATCTGCTTTGCCAACTCAACAAGTCGCTCGTCCTGATCCAGAAAAGACATGTGGCAGCCTGAGCAGCCGCTAAGCCAAACCGTAGCCACCCGCACCCTGCTATCCACGCTCATTTGAGTCTAGCCCTCCGATCCATGATGAACAGGGCGATGCCTCGGTTTTTGGTATGCTCAATTTGCTCGCCCTCCACGTAGATGGCGCCGACGGGGCAGACCTTAGCGCATTTACGGCATGACGTACAGCTGCAACTGTTGCCCCATTTCTCATCTAAATCCATGATAACCTGGGAGGTTTGCCCGCGGAGTTTCAAGTCCAAGGTGTGAACGCCCTCGATTTCGTTGCAGACACGGATGCATCGGGTGCACAGGATGCAGCGGTTGCGGTCGATAACCAAGAAGTCATGGGTGGAATCGATTTCTTCGCAGCTCCAGTGCCGCTCATAGAGCACATGGTCCACACCCAGCTTGTTTGCCATATCCTGCAGTTCACAGTGCCCATCCGCCACACACACCGAGCAGATATGCGTGCGCTCCGCCAGCAGTGTCTCGATTACCATTTTGCGGTGCTCCTGGAGGCGAGTGGTCTGCGTTCTAACTTCCATGCCGTCGGCTGCGGGGGTGGTGCAGGCTGGGAAAAGCTTAGGGTTGCCGCTGACTTCAACTAGACATAGTCTGCAGCCGCCATAAGGCGTTAAACCCTCCAGGTTGCAGAGCGTGGGAATAATGATGCCGCCTGCGCCCGCCGCGTTAAGAATGGTGGTGCCTTCAGCTACTTCCACTTCGGTGCCATCAATTCTTAATTTAACGGTTTTTCTACTCATTGCACCTCAGCCTCCTCGCGGGTTCTAAAGCATCTGCCCGCCTCGCATTTTTTCTCCTCAATATGGCTGATGTATTCATCTCGGAAGTAACGCAGGGTAGTGATAACGGGGTTAGGCGCGGTTTGCCCCAGACCGCAGAGGCTCGAGTCGCGGATAAACACGCTTGCCTTCTCAAGCGTAGAGATGTCGCCGAGCAAGCCCTGTCCATGCACGATTCGCTCGAAGACCTCAAGCATCCGCGGCAGCCCAGCACGGCACGGCGTACATTTCCCGCAGGACTCATCCACACAGAACTCGGTAAAGTAACGCGCCGTATCCACCATGCAATCGTCTTCGTCAAGCACCACGATTCCGCCGCTGCCCATGATGGCGCCGACCCTAGTGAGCGAGTCGTAATCAATGGGGGTTTCAAGCAGGGTTTCTGGCACGCAGCCCCCGGAGGGTCCGCCGATGAGAACCGCCTTGAATTTTTTGCCGTCAGGCACTCCGCCGCCTATGTCAAAAACGATCTCCCGCAAAGTCATACCCATCGGAACCTCGATTAAGCCGGGGTTGCGGATTTTACCTGTCAGCGAGAAGCATTTAGTGCCCGTGCATTTTGGAGTCCCCGTTTGGGCGAACCATGCACCGCTGTTCTGGATGATAAGCGGTATGTTGGCGAGGGTTTCGACGTTCTGGATGAGGGTAGGTTTCTCCCAGAGGCCAACATTGGCGGGGTATGGCGGCCTTGGACGGGGCATCGCGCGGCATCCCTCCACTGAAGCCAGAATCGCTGTTTCTTCGCCAGCGACAAACGCGCCGGCGCCATAGCGGAGCTCCAAATCAAACTTGAAGGAGGTCTCAAACACGCTCTCGCCTAAAAGCGTTAAAGATTTTGCCTGAGCGATGGCTTTCTGCAGCGTCTGGATTGCAAGTGGATATTCGCTTCGGATGTAGATGTAGCCTTTCTCTGCACCTATGGCGTAGGCAGCGATGAGCATACCCTCGATTATAGCGTGGGGATCAGCCTCCGCCAACGAGCGGTTAGCGTAGACGCCGGGGTCGCCTTCGTCGAGGTTAGCCACGATGTATTTGGGGGTGTTGTGAGAGCGGGAGACAAGCCGCCACTTCTGGCCCGTGGGGAAACCTGCGCCGCCCCTGCCCCGCAAGCCACTGGCGGAAACCTCGTTAATGACGCCCTCCGGCGCCAAGCCGGCTAAGCATTTAGCCAACGCGGAGTATCCGCCCATGGAGATGTAGTCTTGGATGCGGGAGGGATCGATTTTTCCTGCGTTCCGCAGCACAAGGCGATGCTGCTTCTTGAAGAACGAGCCGCTTTCGTAGAGCATCTCCTTAACGGGCAACCCCAAGACAACGTGGTCTCGCACGATTTCCCGGACTTTTTCGGCGGTAACGTTTTGGTAGAGGTAATCGCCTGGCTCAACAAGCACAGAGGGACCCGCAGAGCAAGAGCCAATGCAGCCGGTACGCGCCACCTTACACTCTTTCTCTACATCGAACTCCTTGACAGCTGCCTCGAACGCTTTAAGAACATTAAGTGAACCGAATAAACTGCAGCTGCTTGAGCAGCACACGTTGATGCGGTACTTGTAGGCGCGCTCGAACTCCAGTTCGTGGTCTACGATGTTGTGTAACTCAGACAGCTTCAGTTTTCTGTTCCTCCAGCACCTGTCTTATTTTTGCTATAACCGCCTCTTTGGTGGCTTTGCCGATGACTACGTCGTCAACGACAACGTTGGGCGCCATGGCGCAGGCACCTATGCAGCGGGTCTGAAGCAGCGAGAGCCGCCCATCCGCGGTTGAGCCGCCCCGTTTAAGATGGAACTCTTCTTCGATGGCCCGCATGATTTCGTCTACGCCTTTAACGTAGCAGGCCGTGCCCATGCAGCCCGTGACGATGTGCTCGCCGGGTTTACGGAGTTTAAAGAAGCTGTAGAAGGTGGCGACGCCATAGACGAGGCTAGGCGGCAGATTAAGCGAGCCGGATATGTCCATGAGGAGGTCTTTGTCGAGGTAGCCGTAGATTTCCTGGGCCCGGTGAAGAATCTCAAGCAGAGCGCTCTCTTGGTAATTGTTTTCCCGTAGAACCTTTTCAAGCATGAGGCGTCGCTTGTCGTCTTTAATCAAAAGGCGTGCATCTCCTGCGTATGCCAAATTGGGTTTGGCACAGGATAGGCTAACAGAATTACCCGATATAAAAGGGTAGAGGAAACCAAAAAACGCAAATGTAAAAAGCTAATCGGTTAAAGATAGCGATTGAACAAGCGGATAGCTACTGACCAAACAAAAACAAGGATAAAAGAAAAACAAAGAAAAGGAAGACTAAAGGGGTTAGGCGGAAGCTGTTTCTTTTGCTTCCTGCGCCTTTTTCGGCACAGATTTTTCGTCCACTATGAGGATTTCCGGTGCTTCCTTAGTTTCCTTGGGCGGTTCAGGCAGTTTTCTGGCGCAGCGCATGTCAATGTCTTCGTCTTTGAGGCTGAGGCCGCCTTTAACGGTGCCGTCGCTTAGGTACTCGATGGCAAAGCCCATCTTCTTGGTGAGGCTCAACGCGCGGTAGTTGTCCTGCAGCATGATGGCGTAGACGCTTTCAACGCCCTTCTCCTTGGCTATGTCTAAGGTGTAATCCACTATCTTGGTGCCTAAGCCCAATCCCTGCCAGTAGTCGCTGACAATAAAGGCCATTTCGCCGTGTTTACCATCAGACTCTATGGATAAGCGGCTGACCCCTAGGATTTTGCGTTTGCCATTCTCCACGATTTCTGCCACCACGGCGACTTCACGGTCGTAGTCGATGTTGCAGTATCGTACGCGGACTTCATGCGGGGTGTCTTTGAGCATTTGGAAGAAGCGGTAGCGGATGGATTCCTCAGATAGACTCTGGAACCATTCCAGCCACATGGGTTCATCTTCGGGTTTAACGGGGCGCAGCAGAACTTCCTGTCCATTCTTAAGCAGCCAAAGGGTCTCGTACTTCTTGGGGTAGGGGCTGATGACCATGTGCTCGTGAGGCTCAAACTTTTTGCAGACGTTTTCTTTGTCGATGACTACGCGGGCGTCGAGGATAACGGCTTCTTTATCGTTGATGAGCAGGGGGTTGATGTCGATTTCCTTTATCTGGGGGAAGTCAACCAGGAGCTGGCTGAACATAAGGATGGTTTCATCGAGTTTCTTAAGGTCAACAGGAGTGGAGCCACGGTAGCCTTTGAGGAGACGGTAAACCTTGGTTTCCTCCATCATACGGTGGATAAGGGTGGTGTTTAGCGGAGGAAGCCCGATAGAGTAGTCCTTGAAAAGTTCCACACCGACGCCGCCCATACCGAAGAGTATAACGGGGCCAAAAACCGGGTCCGTTTTGCCTCCGATGATGAGTTCATGACCCTTCTTGCTGACCATAGGCTGCACGGTGACACCGATAATCTGCGCCTTAGGGTTGTAGGCGGTTGCACGCTGAATCAGCAACTCAAAGGCTTCACGGACCTCTTTTGCCGAGTTCACGTTAAGGATAACTCCGCCTGCATCGCTTTTATGGATGATTTGCGGCGAGAGAATCTTGAGCACCACGGGGAAACCCATTTCCTGCGCGTACGCGACAGCTTCGTCAACGTTGTTGGCTACGGCGGTTTTGACCACTGGGAAGTTGTAGTACTTGAGGATTTTCTTGGCTTCGTCTTCGGTGAGGACATCGCGGTCTTCAAAGGCTGCGTTGCGGATGATTGCCAGGATGGGGCGCTTAGGTGGAGCAGCGTCAACGGGGAGTTCCTCGGGGGTCTCATAAAGCAATTCTATGTTGCGCTGGTAATTGTACATGTACATGTAGGTGCGTAGGGCCTGCTCGGGGGTGCTATATGTGGGGATGTTGTTGGCGTTTAAGATGTTGTTGGCTTCCTGCACGGCGCCAAAGCCCATAAACGAGGTCAGGATGGTTTTGTTCTGGTAGGGTTTGTTGCGGACAAGCTCCACGATGGCTTTAGCGATTTCAACAGACTCCGAAACTGCCTGCTGAGTGAAGACAATCAATATACCATCAACGTTGTCATCGTTTAATGCAGCGTCAAGCGCGGCTTTATAGCGATCTGCTTTAGCGTCACCTAACACGTCGATGGGGTTACCGTGGCTCCAGAAAGCAGGCAACACAGCGTTAAGGGAATCGATGGTTTTCTGGCTGATCTTGGCGATTTTGCCGCCCTGAGCAATAAGCGAATCAGTCGCCATCACGCCGGGTCCGCCTGCATTAGTAATTATGGCAAGGTTAGGGCCTTTGGGAAGCGGCTGAGTGCCTAAAACCTCAGCGGAATTGAACAAATCAGCGATTTCGTTAACACGCACTACACCTGCCCGTTTAAAAGCAGCGTCGTAGATGCCGTCTTCGCCTGAAAGCGAGCCCGTGTGGGAAGCAGCGGCTTTTGCGCTTTCACTGAATTTGCCGGATTTAACCACGATGATGGGTTTGGTTCGGGCAAAGTGCCTGGCGGCGCTCATGAATTTGCGTGCTTGAGTGATGCCCTCGACGTACATAAGTATGCTTTTGGTTTTGGGGTCGGCGCCGAAGTAATCGATTAAGTCGCCGAAGTCCACGTCGATCATGGAGCCAACGGAGACAAAGTTGCTAAAGCCGATGTTTTCATGAATTGCCCAGTCCAAAATTGCCGAGCCTAACGCGCCGCTCTGGGACAGAAACGCTACGTTGCCGGGTTTAGGCATTTTGTCCAGAAAAGTTGCGTTAAGGTTAATTCGGGGGCGGATAACACCGATGCAGTTGGGTCCGATGACTCGGATGCCAAATTGTTGGGCGGCTTCAAAAACTTTATCTTCTAAAGCTTTGCCTGCGGGTCCAGTTTCTTTGAAGCCCGCGGACACGATTATTACGCCTTTTACATGTGCTTTACCGCATTCCACCATAACATCAGGAACGGTTTTGGCAGGGGTAGCGACTATCGCTAAATCGACGGGTTCAGGAATCTGATCTACCGTCGGGTAAGTTTTCACGCCTAAAATCTCCGCTTTGCGGACGTTAACGAAGTAAACTTTACCTGTGTAGCCCATCTTGGTGAAATTCTTCACGATGGCATAGCCGACTGAGCCTTCTACGTCACTTGCTCCGATGATGGCGACGTTCTGAGGATTGAAAATCTTATCCAGATTTGTAGTGACCATTCGATGACCTTCTGACTTAGGGTCGTACAACGGCATAAATTAAAGCTTATTGTTCCAGAATCGATATTCTGAAGTTTAAACCCAACTTTAAGAGCGGACCCTGCCGTTTATACTTTACATTCAAAGCGATTGGCGACTTAAACGCCGCGGCGGTTACTTGAAGTTGCGTTTAAGGTCAGCCAGAGAAAGAACTTCAACGCCCTTTGCCTTCAGCAGCTGCTCAGCCTTCTCAGCGTTGCTTGGACGCAGAATCAAAGCCACCTTACCCTCAACATGCACAGCAGAGGAATACGCATACTCTATGTTTATGCCCTCATCCCCCAGGAGCTTTGTGATCTCAGAGAGAGCATGATGCGCTGAACTGAAGATCGCGGTGACCTCCGTGTTCTTTTTGGATTTGGCAAGATTAAAGCCTGCGCTCTCCAGCAGCGACTTCGCTTTAGGGGGGTCCTCAGTTATCATGCGGACGATTCCGAATTCCCCCGCCTCAGCTATGGAGAAAGCATAGATTTTGATACGGTTTTTATCTAGCTGCGACATCGCATCGAAGAGGGAACCTGGATGATTGTCAAGGAAGACACTGACTTGCGTTATAGGCAAACAATACACCCCACACCCCCTCTATAGGCTCAAAGCATATTTAACTTTTAAGCATCGGGCAGGCAGACCCATTTTTTACCAACCTTTATATTTTCAGCATGAATAATTGCTTGCTAATCGGAGATTGCAAACTTGCTAAAATGCATCGGAGTCTCCAAACGCTTCGGGGGACTGCAAGCCCTAAAAAACGTGGACTTCACCATAAACAGCGGCGAGATAGCGGGGCTCGTGGGTCCAAACGGCTCAGGCAAATCCACGCTTCTTAACCTCATCAGCGGCGTCTACAAAACTGACCAGGGACAAATCCTCTTCCAAGACGAGGATATCTCAAAGCTGCCATCCTACAGCATATGCACAAGAGGCATAACCAAAACTGCCCAGACAGTCCAGTCTTTTCCAGAAATGACCGCGGCAGAAAACGTGTTAACCGCCGTGCTGTTTAACAGAAAAAAAACCGATGAAACCGACCCGATGGCAAAGGCACATGAACTCTTGGAGTTTGTGGGGCTTGATAAAGACAAATTCGATGTCGCCGCCAAAAGCCTCAACGTGGTGGAGCTTAGGCGCATCCAGCTGGCAAAGGCGCTTGCCACTAGCCCTAAGCTGCTTTTACTCGACGAGTTGCTTACGGGGTTAACACCTAAAGAATCCGACGAAGCCATCGCGTTAATTAAGCAAATTAACAAGCAGGGCGTCACGGTGCTGATGGTGGAGCATATTATGCGGGTAATTATGGGTCTCTGCGACCGCGTGATTGTTCTTCAGCATGGAGAAAAAATCTGTGAGGGCACCCCCAAACAGGTCTGCAGCGACGAGCATGTGGTGAAGGTTTACTTGGGTAAGCGCTTCGATTTCGGAGAGGAGCAAGAGGATAATGCTTGAAGTCGAAAACGTCTCAGCATCCTACGGGTTGGTCAAGATACTCTACGATGTCAGCTTCAAAATAGAGAAAGGCGAAATAGTAAGCATCATTGGCCCAAACGGCGCAGGCAAAACCACGCTTGTTAAAACCATCATGGGCTTTCTTAAGCCCCAAACCGGCGCCATCAAATTCAAGGGCGAAAACATCAGTAAACTCTCCACCTTCGAGATAGTCAAGAAGGGACTCACAATGATTCCTGAGGGCAGAGAAATTTTTCCCCGCATGACCGTTGAAGAGAACCTGATGTTGGGTGCCTACACTATAAATGACAAAGCAAAAGTCAAAGCAACCAAAGAACGCGTAACAGAGATTTTCCCGGTGCTCAAAAAGAAGGAGAAGGCGCTGGCGCAGACTCTTAGCGGCGGCGAACAGCAGATGCTGGTTATCTGCCGCAGCTTAATGTCTAACCCTGAGTTGCTGATTCTAGATGAGCCCTCGCTGGGTTTAGCTCCCATCATAGTGGAGAAGGTGCTTGATACCGTGCGCACCATAAATGATGAGGGAGTAACGGTGCTTTTGGTGGAGCAGAACATCCATGACAGCCTTAACGTGGCAAACCGCGGCTACGTTCTTGAGCGGGGCAGGGTTGTCTTGGAGGGGAAGAGTAGGGAACTTTTATCTAATAGTCACATAAAAGAAGTGTATCTAGGTCTATAACGAGAGAGGGAACGATTTGGTAGACGGCAAATACTGGAACCAAAAAATCGAAACAATGCCCCGGGAAGACATCGAAAAGTTTCAACTACAAAAACTCAAGGAGCAAGTCAAGCATTGCTATGAACACAGCAGTTTCTACCGCAAAAAATTTGATGAAGCAGGCTTAAAACCCGAGGATATCCAAACTCTCGATGACCTAAAAAAGATTCCATTCACAGTGAAAAGCGACCTCAAAGACAACTACCCCTTTGGTATGGTTACAACCAAGCTGGATGAAATTGTGGAGGTCCATGCATCAAGCGGAACCACAGGCAACCCCATAGTTGGCGCCTACACAAAAAATGACTTAGACGCCTGGCAGGAGCTTGTGGCACGCTGCATCTACACAGCAGGCGGCAGAAGCCAAGACACCATCCACATCGCCTACGGCTACGGATTATTCACAGGCGGCTTAGGCCTCCATTATGGCGCACAGAAACTTGGCGCAAAAATCGTGCCTGCCAGCGGCGGTATGACTCAGCGCCAAATAAAACTCATGAAGGATTTAGGCACAACCATACTTGCTTGCACCCCCAGCTTCGCGGTTTACCTTGCGGAAACAATGGCTCAGGAAGGCATAGATCCACGAAAAGACCTTAAGCTTAAAAGA
Organism: Candidatus Bathyarchaeota archaeon; assembly: GCA_026014735.1. Lineage (NCBI taxonomy): Archaea > Thermoproteati > Candidatus Bathyarchaeota > Candidatus Bathyarchaeota archaeon. The sequence continues at coordinate 160,169 of JAOZHT010000003.1, read as the reverse complement.
GGCATCTTCGGCGCGGAGCCCTGGTCGGATAAAATCCGGGAACGTATCGAAAAGGAAACAGGCATTGAAGCCTACGATATTTATGGTTTAACTGAACTCTGTGGCCCCGGGGTTTCGGTGGAATGTGAAGAACATAAGGGCCTGCACATATGGGAGGACCACTTCATCGTTGAAACCATTAACCCCGACACCGGCGAAGTGTTACCTGCGGGAGAAGAGGGAGAACTGGTTTTCACGACCCTGACAAAAATCGGGATGCCTATGCTTCGGTACCGAACCAGAGACATCTCGCGGATTGTAACTGTCCCCTGCAAATGTGGACGCACCCATGCCCGAATGATGAGGGTTACTGGGCGCTCCGATGACATGCTTATTATCCGAGGCGTCAACGTGTTTCCCTCACAAATAGAGTATGCAGTTATGTGTTTTTCCGAGTTAGCCACACAGTACCTCATAGTCGTCGACCGGCCAACCTCGCTGGATACATTCGTGGTTAAAGTTGAGTTATCAGAGAAAGCCGCAAAGGACCCTCAAACAGACAGAAACGCCCTTAAGAATGAAATCCAGAAAAGAATCCACATAGTGACGGGTATAAGCGCCGATGTGCAAATCGTTAACGTGGGTGAACTTCCAAGAAGCGAAGGCAAAGCAAAGCGAGTTCTGGATTTGCGCAAGGGAAAAATGTAAGGATGAACGATGACTTCCAAGATTTCAGCAAATAAGCCGGGCGCTTTTGCTCTGCTTAACGGCGATGAGGCAGTTGCACGCGGGGCAATCGAGGCCTCCGTCATAGTCGCTGCCGCTTACCCCGGCACGCCTTCAACTGAAATCGTGGAAACCCTCGCATGCGCTTCTAAAGAAACAGGCATGTATGTAGAGTGGAGCATTAACGAAATCGTCGCCGTCGAAGTCGCGGTCGGCGCCTCAATGACGGGGCTTCGCGGGATTGCCTGCATGAAGCATGTGGGCTTAAATGTCGCCGCCGACGCCGTCATGACGTTGGCGTATACGGGTGTGGAAGGGGGCTTAGTTATAGCTGTAGCCGACGACCCCGCCGTGCATAGCAGCCAAAATGAGCAGGACACACGCTACTTCGCCGTCCACGCCAAGCTGCCGCTGCTCGACGCGGGCAACCCCCAGGAAGCCCTTGACATGGCCAGGGAAGCCTACGAACTTAGCGAAAATCTGCATCTGCCAATTATTCTGCGCTTAACCACGCGGGTTGCCCATGGCAAAGCACGGGTAAAGCTGGGTGGCTTAAAGAGGCTGGAGCGCAAAGCCGAATTTGACAAGAACGGCTCCAGATGGGTTATGGTGCCGTCAAATGCTATCCGCCAGCACCGCGTTCTCGAGGGCCGGTTGGCAGAGGCAAAGAGGGATGCTGAGAAATCATGCTTCAACTTCATCGAGGATAACGGCGCGGAAATCGGCATCGTTGGAAGCGGCGTAGGCTACTATTATGCCCGCTCGGTGCTGGATACCAAAAAGTTCTCTTGGCTGAAACTGGGTTTTGTGCATCCGTTCCCCTCGGATCTTGCCTTAAAATTCGCTGGCAAAGTTAAAAAAATCATAGTTATCGAGGAGCTGCGGCCCTACATAGAGGAGAATCTGCAGCGCCTAAAAATCGAAGTCATCGGCAAAGCCGAGTTGGGGCTGGAAGAAATCGGCGAGTTCACACCCGACAAAGTCCGCGGCGCCTTCGCCAAGCTGGGATTCACCTGCAAACCTGAATCGCCGCTGAAACTGGATTTGCCGCCGCGTCCCCCCGCGCTCTGCCCAGGCTGCACTCACCGGGCCTTCTACTATGCCCTTAACATGGTTAACCAGCATGTGGAATGCGACAGCGTCAAATGCGTAGGCTGCGACATCTGCGAGTACGCTTGCTCCTTTGAGAAAGAGAAAGTCTTTAGCCCCCTCAAAGCACGCATCCGCTCCCTCCGCGTCAAGCAGCTGCAGAACACGGCGGTGACCTGTCATGCCTGCCTCAACGCGCCCTGCATAGCAGCCTGCCCCGAAGATGCGCTATCCCAGAACAGGCAAACCGGAGTAGTCACGGTGGACGAGGACAAATGCAAGGGCTGCGGCTGGTGCATCGAAGCCTGCCAATACGGCGCCCTCACCTTTCACCCCACCACCCATAAACCCTTAATCTGTGATGTCTGCGGCGGCGACCCCAAATGCATCCCAGCCTGCCCCGAAAGCGCCCTGAGTCTAACAGGGAAATCAGACGACAAAATCGTGACGGGCGACATCGGCTGCTATACGCTGGGGGTTTTGCCTCCTGTGCAGGCAGTTCAAACCTGCCTCTGTATGGGCGCGGGGATTTCTCAGGCAGCCGGCATGATTCATGCAGGCGTCAAAGACAAGGTGTTCGCGGTTATCGGGGACTCCACGTTTTTCCACGGGGGCATGCCGGGGCTGCTTAACATTGCGTACAATAGAGCAAACGTCTGCGTCATCGTTATGGATAACAGCATAGTGGCTATGACGGGGCATCAGCCTACTCCGGGCTCGGGCAAAACCGCCATGGGCGAAGATACAAAAACCGTTAACATCGCAGACATCGCAAAGGCCGTAGGCATCGAGAAAATCGTGACGGTGGATCCCTATGACTTGAAAGCCACAACCGTTGCCCTCAGAGAAATCATCAATTACCAAGGGCCATCAGTGCTCATATCCAAACGTCCCTGCCCCCTGCTCATCGAAAAGGGCAAGCCGCGGCAAATAAAAGCAGAATGCACCAACTGCGGCGTCTGCACCAAAGCCTTCGGGTGCCCAGCTATCAGCCAAAGCGGGGGCAAAACAGAAATCGACACCGTCCTCTGCAACGGATGCGGCGTCTGCGAAACAGTCTGCCCCTTCGGCGCCATCGGGAGGAAAGACCAATGAAGCTGGATGTGGTCTTCAGCGGCGTAGGCGGACAGGGCGTTGTGTTGCTCAGTGACATCTTCTGTGAAGCCGCGATGCTGGAGGGTTTTGATGTGGCGAAGGCGGAGATTCATGGGATGGCTCAGCGTGGCGGCTCCATTGTGGCGTATGCCCGCGTCGGCGACAAAGTTGAGTGCCCCCTCATCGAGACAGGCAAGGCAGATGTAGTGGTGGGTTTTGAGGTTCTGGAAACCGCTCGTGCTTTGCCTATGCTCAAACGTAACGGTGCAGTCATCGTTAACATGAAGCTTATCCAGCCTAGCTGCGTGGGAGCCGGCGTTAAACTGAAAAGCCAAACCGAGCTTATGGCGCTTCTGCATTCAAAGGCGCTTGTGCATGAAGTGGACGGCATAGGCATCGCCGAGAAGCTGGGCAATATGCTGGTCGTGAACACCATACTTTTGGGTGCTCTGTCGGCGCTTCCCGAAATTCCCCTGAAGGCAGAGTCTTTCCAGCAGGCAATTGCGGAGCATCTTAAGCCGAAACTTATCGATTTAAACCTGAAAGCCTTCGAGTCAGGTAGAGAAAGCGTGCTAAAGAGTTAATCTTATTAGCACAATCATTTGAATTACTATTAAAAGAAGGAAAAAGTATGCAGAGAAAACTAATTGTTATTCTGGGATTAATCGCTATAATCATTGTTGTAGTGGCAGCATTCGCATTCACTGGACAACTTAACCCGGCGCCCTCAGCTGAGGCTAGGCCCATCAAAATAGGCTTAGTTGCATGCTCACAACGCGCTGAAGGAGACGACATGAACCGTGCAGCACAGTTGGCGGTTAAAGAAATTAACGATGCAGGCGGAGTCTACGTTAAAGAATGGAACACGAAAGTTCCAATCGAACTTGTAACCGCTGATACACTGGATGACTCAGTAGCCAACGCCGTGGAACCCGTAAAACAGGCGGTTCTCAACGAAAAAGTAGATATGTTAATCGGCGGATACGCCAGCGCAGGAACTCTCGCCAACGAAGTAGTAGCCATGGATAACCGAGTTCCCTACATAGTCACCGGCGCATCCTCCACGCTTATCACCCGCAGAGGCCCGCAGGGAAACTATGCAGGTTTAGCAGCAGATAGCCCGCAGAGAACCGAAGATGCAGAGGGAATGAGCTACATATTCCACTACTGCGTCACCACATATGAGTACAGCAAAACAGTTCTCAACTTCCTAAACAGCACCATGAAACCCACCCTTGACGCCACCTACGGCTTTGATGAGTCAAGACCACTAAGGTTAGCCATCATATACCGCAACGACCCCTTCGGGCAGGGCGTTGTAGCTGACAGCAAAGCCATAATCGAAAGCGAGAATCTGCCAATCACAATCGTGGCAGAGCGACCCTACACTGCCACCGCAGTTAGCTTCCAAACTGACCTTGGAGTAGTTCAAGCCAAAAAGCCAGATGCAGTTTACGTTGTTGACTTCATCAAGAACACAGCTGAAATCTACACTGAAGCACAAAGAGACGTCAAGTTGAACACAGCCTTGATAGCTGTTGAATGCTGTGATGACCCCGCATTCTACAAGCTCATAGGCAGCTATGGCGACGGCATGCTTATCGAGTCGCAGTTCGGCCCCTACACTGACCCCCTATACCTTGCAAGCATCCAGAAATACTACGATGACTTCAAGGCGATGCACAGCAAAGCCCCAGGATTCATGGGAGCAAGCACCTACGATGCATTCTACATCGCCAAAGACGCGATTGAACGTGCAGGAACCGTTGATAAGGCAGCGGTCCGAGAAGCCATCGAGGGGTGCAGCATGAACCAGCTTTTAATGATGACACAGACGGGGAAAATAGAGTTCTCCACCGGCACTAATTATCATGAGGTGCAAATCACCACGTTCATGGAGCAGATGACCTACAAAGCAGACCTTAGCGAATGCAGAAACAAAATCGTTTACCCAGAATCCGCATCAGCTGGAACTCTTCAACAAGCCGAGTTCAAGTTGCCTGCAGGTTACCAGCCAGGCAGCCCATAACGCATCCATCCATCTCTCTTTTTATTGTTCTTGCCGTAAAAGCGGTAGGTTTCTCGCATATTTTAAATACCTAAACATGAGACAGTAGGTAAGCTGAACCGCATGTTTGATCCATCAGGGTTTGCTAACGCGCTGATATGGGGAGTAGCCACAGGCTGCATCTACATCCTGCTAGCCGCAGGGTTAAACATAATTTTTGGCGTAATGAAACTGGTAAATTTTGCCCACGGACAGCTGCTGATGCTGGGCGCATACATAGCGTTTGCCGTGTCAACCGCGCTAGGGTTAAACGCTTATCTGGTCTCCGTGGGCCTGAACGTTTACATCTCCATACTAGTTGCCATCGCCGCCGTAGCCCTAGTCGGGGTTGCAGTGGAGAGATTAACGTTTAACCGTGTCCGCGGCAGAGAAAAACTAACCGAAATCTTCCTCAGTTTAGGCTTAATATCCATCTTTCAAAACATCGTGATTCTCTGGCAGGGCTTTGATTTACACCAGATTGCAAGCCCCTTTGCCGGAATGAATGTCGCCGTCGGCTCGGTTTCGATAAGCTACGACTGGCTCTTTGCAGTCGGCTTTGTCATAGTTACTTTGGTTTTGCTCTTTGTGTTACTCAAGAAAACAAGGATAGGCATGGCAATCCGCGCCACCAGCCAAAAAGGCGAAGCAGCGACGCTTATGGGCATAAACATCAAACAAGTCTACATATTCACTTTCCTGCTGGGCGCAGCGTTAGCGGGAGCGGCGGGGGCACTCTACGGAATGATACTGCCCTTCGACACCACCATAGGGGCTTACCCGACTATCAAGGCGTTCGCAATAATCATCCTCGGAGGCTTCGGCAGCTTACCGGGCGCCATAATCGGGGGGTTACTCTACGGCATCGCGGAGAACTCGGCGATTTACTTTTTAGGGGGAACCTGGGCAGATGCCATCGCCTTCGTAATGCTCATAGGCGTCCTTATCGTTCGCCCCAACGGCATCTTCGGCCAAAAGGAGGAGCAATAACATGAAATCACCCATACCCCTGTCAAGCAAAAAACTCAAAGAAGACCTGCAGCACTCAAGAAAACTGCAGCTATCCATCGTCGCGCTTGCCGTTGCCTGCCTGCTGCCCCTGCTTGACGGAACAGGCTACATGACCAGCGAGGTGCTCACGCCCATAGTGATATTCGCCATCTACGCCTCCGCATGGAACCTGCTGGCGTATTCAGGGCAAGCATCATTGGGCCATGCGGCTTTTCTGGGCATAGGCGGCTTTGTCTCCGCGTTGATCGGCGTGAAGCTTGGTTTGCCGCCGCTACTAGGGCTGTTTGTGGGCGCAGCATTCTCTGCGTTGATTGGATTACTGATTGGGTTGGCTTGTGTAAGGCTGAAAACGTGGTTTTTGGCGATCGTCACCTTCGGCTTCTCCGTGATAGCCATCGCCGTCTTCACCCAATTCGATAATGAGTTAGGCGGAATTTTGGGGTTTGCCCCCAAAACCATCGTGCCAACGGGTCTTCCGCTTTACTATGTCGCGTTTGCTTTCTCTGTAGCTTCTATCCTTGTGATTTATCGGGTCATGAAATCCAAGTGGGGGCTGGCTTTCCAAGCTATACACCAAAACGAGCAGGAAGCCAGAATGATCGGCATAAACGTGGCTAAATATCGGCTGTTAGCCTTCGTGTTAAGCACGTTTTTTGCGGGGTTAGCAGGCGGACTCTACGTGCAGTACACCTCCTATGTGGATATCTCGATTTTTAACCTGGAACATTCGCTGGCGCCGCTGATGATGGCGATTGTGGGGGGATTGATGACTATTGAGGGGCCAATTATCGGTGCCGTCATAATCGTCGCGTTGGAATCCTACCTGCCCATGCTTGACTCCACGCTTCGGACAAATGTTGGTTTTCTTTTCCCAAGCGTAAGCAACGTGGGACCCTACTTGACTGCGCTGGGGCTCGGGTTGTTCTTTGTGGTTATGGTTATTTTTGTGCCTAAAGGCATAACTTCGCTTATTCCAAAATTGTATGCCCTCATAATGGGCAAAGATAAACCTAAAGAGGAAAAAAAAGATGAAGGGAACCGACAGCTACGCTGAAGCATTAGGCATCAAAGTCCTCGAATCCAAAGACGGCTACTGCAAAACAGCCATGACCGTTGGAAAAAAACATACAAACGCCCATGGCTTCACCCATGGCGGCGCCATTTTTTCGTTGGCGGACTACGCGTTTGCTCATGCCTGCAACTTCGGCGACAACGTGGCGGTTGCGTTGCAGGTGAGCATAAACTATCTTAAACCCACCGTGGAAGGCGACGTGCTTACGGCGGAGGCAACGCGGGTCAGTGACGGCAAAACCACGGGGCTCTACAACGTGATGGTGCGTAAAGACGAGAAGCTTGTGGCGGTTTTTTCGGGGTTAGCCTTCAAAAAGTAGCCATCGCATAAACGCTTGCTTTACTTCACCTAAACCTTTTTTGGTGCCAACAATATTTTTATGTTAGACTCCCCCTAGAATCGTACGTTGCTGGGGTGGCCGAATGGTTCAGGCGGTAGCCTGCAGAGCTGCTATATATGGGTTCAATTCCCATCCCCAGCTCCAATTCCGCGTATAAATTCGGAAATGGTATTGTTGCGCAGTATTCCATGATCTAGGGAGATTATTATTACCCACCGGATAAGGTGGTCAAACCTTTAATGATAAATTTTTAGCTCAGGATTGCCATCCCTGCAGGCGGCAAATCGATATTGAATGCTGTGATTCCATTCAAATATTCTACGTTAACTGTTTGTTCCGGGGGTGGACCTTTAAGTTGAGCATCCGACCAATCACCTTTATACAGAAAAATCATCTTCTCGCTTATGGGATGCAGCCGAGAATCAACAAGGACCCATGCACTGTGATGTTCCAAGCCATTGCTATTTAATACGACCACTACATCTTTATTAAAAAGTATCCTTGACCACGCGACAATTTCTCCTGGTTGAGGATATTGGAACTTATCATTCGGATTAACTGCAATTTCTCGCAGGTATTGCCGCCCTCTTCTAAGAGATGCACCAATGGAATCCTTTCGATTTCGCAATTTTGATATAGCTGCAATTCTGATGTAGGTTGGATGATTTTCGTTAAAGAAGTGACAACCTGCCGTTTCATAGGCTCCGAATGTTCCTCCGAACATGCACTCCCGAATATAGCGGTCTTGATACTGAACACTCCCGTTTACCAGCGGCTCAACCGTTTGATCGTGTAATTCGGGCGAACCATTGAACGCTTGCTCAGTTCCATAATAAATACATGGAATACCCAACGTCGTAAGTTGTACTCCAACAGCATGCGCAACCTGAAGATACTTATCTTTGTCCCTTGCGTTCGTCAACGCGTAGAATCGATATTTTGGTCGTCCAACCATATCAGCTTCGTCAAGAAGCGAAATGTGATACTGCCCAGTTAGACGGTGACTTCCTAGTTCGTCTACCCCACCAAATTGGTCGAAATAATCTTCTTTTGGACGCCCCAACCCTAGAACTAAATTAGCCAGCCGCCTCTCGGCGTCGCCAAGATCCAGTGTTGCATCAAGGTTTCTCTTAAAAATATCAAGATATCCATCAACTGTGTTAGGAAGATATCTAAGCATCATTTTGGCTCCCCCAGTTACTTCGCCGAAGAGCAGAAAATTGTCTTTGCCTATCGACTCAGCATATTCTCGAATAGCTCCACAGAAAGCCCTTGTTGTACAGATAGTGGTATGTTTAACAGTGTCAATACGGAAACCATCAACGTCAAAGGTCCCTATCCAATATTCGTATACCCGTATTAGTGCACTTAAAACTTCATGGTCATTATATGCATGATCAAGGTCTTTAAAGTCATAGAAGTCGCCTCTCCTAAATTCCGTGTTATCATCAAAAGGATTTTCCCATTCTTGAGGATTCCAGTTACTTATTTGCCCTGCTCTAGTATAGTAATTTGGGTTCTGGAATTCAGTAGGCCAAACACCATCTTCTTTATCATCGATTTTGTCAATTTCCTCGGTAATTTTGGATCTCCATTTTCCAAAATCATAGGGCGGTGAAAACCTGTAAGGGATAGCCCTAAATTTGTCTTCGGGAGGCTGAAAAGCATAGAACCAATTATTGCCAGTATGATTGTAGATAATATCCAGTATTACATACATTCCCCGGTCATGCGCCTGGTCAACTAAGTCTCGTAAGTCTTGGCGATTTCCAAAGCGTGGATCGACGTCCAGAAAGTTTTGGATTGCATAACCATGATAAGTCTCGGTGTCACATCTTTGCTTGTACACCGGACCAATCCAAAGAGCCGTTACGCCTAAATTTTTAAGGTAATCCAGTTTGTCAGTAATTCCCTTTAGTTTCCCCCCTCTAAACGTATTTCCATCTGCCATCCATTTTCTTTTGTCTGCTTTGAATTGCTGGGGATTTGATGGGTCAAAAGGGGGTCTTGGCTGAGTGTCATTAAAGCGGTCTGGGAGAAGAAAATAGACAATTTGATCACGCCAAACTGGCGGACTTGAAAAGACCCTCCCGGGGGGTCGCAAATCAACACTAGAGAGGCTAGTTGGCGGTTCACCGTCAATTATTGTTCGCAAAAATTACACCATATTAATATCGGCAGAGGAATAGATAAAAATTAGTTGCTTCTTAGTGTGCTCACTAGTCTTTATAACTTTCCAGCCCCAACCTTATAATTGGAGTCATTTGTGTCTTTAGACTTTTTTTTTCGTAATCTCACTGTCATGGGGGATGTATCATCTATTGACCCCGCGAATTCCAGCTTCGTCATTTCCCTTCTAAGCGGTCAAGAACTAAAAGTACATGTGGGAAATACTACTTCTTTTCAAGTTATTAAGAACCTAGATAACGTCGATGCAGACCGAGTGCCAGACCCCGAAAAAATCAACGACAAAGAAGACGAACGCTCATTTAACATACGCAAGTTCATTTTCCCCCAGTCCCTCATAGTTGCTGAGGGCGTTTACTCTGAACATAAAGGCGAAACCCGATATGACGCTCGAAATATTTACTTAATGCATTCCCAGTCTTCACGTTTCGCTTTTGAAGACACCCATTGGTGGATTACCCAGATTTCGCGCCTTGCGGACCAATGGCTTGATCAACTTTTTGGGGATAATCGAGATTATACATCCGCGGACTTTGCGAAACTCTACAGAAGTAACCTAAACATCACCGGGATGCCAACAGATGACAACACACAAGAAACCGCTACTCTTTCACGGCTCATCTATGGGTTATGCTCAGCGTATATGCTGACTGGTTGCGAGCGTTACTTAACTGGCGCGCGGGCAGGTGTTCAGTTCCAGAGAGAAGCTTTTCGTCATTTAAGTCACGATGGACGATATTGCTTTTGGGCGTTTGGTCGTGTTCATCGTCGCTACATTACTCAACTTTATGAGAGTTCACAAAACCCCGAAGATATCGACACAATACCCCTGTATGAGCAAATCTATGCCTTAGCAGGTCTAACCCAATACTATCGTATCACTCTAGATTGGCAGGTACTCGAGGATATTCGCAAAACGATAAGGGCTTTCAACGACTTTTACCTCGATGGCACAATAGCTGCCTTAGACAAAGATGTAAATGCTAATGTCAAAGCAGATGGTTATTTCTCTCATATCGATTGCACAAATATGTGCTCCAGTTCAAAAAAACTTGGGCAAAATAGTGCCCGAAAAAACTGGAACTCAATCGGCGATCATATACCGGCTTACCTCATCAATCTAATTCTCGCGCTAGAGCCGCTTCCAAGAGGGCGAAATACAGATGACCTCTCAAATTTTCTTGTAAAATGCAAATGGATGCTTGAGCATACTAGTGACCTAATTTGTGCCCATTTCCCCGACCAGGCCTCTAAATACGTAAATGAACGGTTTCTCGCTACTTGGATACCTGACCACGAGCACGGTTGGCAACAAAACCGCGGCATAATTGGACATAACCTCAAAATCGCTTGGAACATGACCCGCGCTGCAAATTACATGTATCTTTTGGCTCAGCAGGAAGGTAATGAAAAATGGCGAACTAAAGGGGACAATTACATGCAAATCGCTAAAAAAATCGCGGACGACATGTCAGTCCTTGGCATTGATCAGATCCGTGGGGGTTGTTTCGACGCGGTTGAACGTAATCCATCCAATGGAATGCCGATAGAGTTCGCCTGGAGCAGCACAAAAGACTTTTGGCAGCAAGAGCAGGGCATCTTGGCATACCTAATTCTTTACGGGTCCACTCGAAAGGAAAATTATAGAAAAATTGCGCGTTACATGATGGCTTTCTGGAACCTTTACTTTCTTGATCATGATTACAACGGCATCATCTTTCGAGTTAATGAGGATGGCATTCCAATTACTAGAGGAAGTTACGGTGTTAAAGCAGGGCATGCTATCTCAGGTTATCATGCATTCGAATTGAATTTTTTAGCCCATATTTACATTCGGTCATTTATTAAACCGATAGAAGAGGCTGACTTTGTACTTTATTTTAAACCTGACAAGAGTTGCGGTCAGCAATCAGTTAATGTTTTGCCCGATTTTTTCCAGCCTTGTGTAGTGCGATTAAAAGACGTAACGGTTGGGGGCTTGCGGAGAAGCGGAGACTTACCGAAAGATTTCCAGGTTGATCTAAGCCCCGATGAACTAGGAACCACCGTTGTTGCAGAATTTGATAGTATTTGGCGATGTCAGCCACCGACCTCGGGGTCTCAAGCCAATCATAAAGGAGATGAAACAAATCGAGAGAATACTAATAGGTAAAAAAATAGGAGTCCTATTGGAGAATCTCTATATTCCAGAAGAAATTGCTGCATACAAACAAAACTTCGAAGCGTTAGGCGCAGAGGTACACCTCCTTTCAAGACTTTGGGGTAACCCATCAGTGAAATTTGTGAGTGACCCCGATGGCTTAGATGAATATGGAAATCCCCGCCAAGCCGAAACAATAGAAGTAAATTTGGACTTAGACAAAATCAGATTGGAGGATTATGCCGCCATAATAATGGCTGCAAATTACACAAGTGTCCGCTTACGTTACTACCAATACCCTGAAGAACCCTCGGATGCACCTGCAGTCAAATTTTTTGCACGAGCCATGCAAAACCCAAAGATAATCAAGGGAGCGCTCTGCCATGGTTTATGGATTCTAACACCCAACCCCCAATACCTAAAAGGACGCCGAATAATCTGTCATGAAGTTGTCCGCTCAGACATCTGCAATGCAGGCGCAATCTATACTGCCAACGAAAGGGGCGTTGTAGTTGACGGCGACCTTGTAACCGGCCGCTCAAAAGCAGAAGTTCATCTGTTTATTCAAGCAATTGCACAGGCAATAAAAGATTTGGATGTCAAAAATGCCAACGCTGGAGGTGAGTGACACGAAAAAAATGTTGATAGTGCTATCTGAATATGGTTATTGGGGAGAGGAATTACTCGGTCCACTTGAAGAACTTGAGCGTGCTGGCTATACCTTCGATTTCGTTACGCCGACAGGACAACGACCAATCGCGTTGCCCGCAAGTATGGATCCCACTTTCATAGACCCCCCACTTGGAAGAGCAGTTGTTTCAGCAGAGGTCGCCAAGAAGGTTTCTTTTCTGGAGTCTCCTGAGAATCCACTACTCCAGAACCCTAAGAACCTGACAAATTGGTTCCCACAATCGCCGTATCTTAGCTCTTCAAGCTACTTACGTGAACGTGAAGAGTATTTCAAGAAATTAGCAATGCTAAAACATGAAATCGATGATAAATATGACGGTATATTACTTGTTGGAGGCAGTGGTACATTAATAGATGTGGCAAACAATCCTCGTGTAAAAGACCTAGTCCGTTGCTTCTACGAATTGAACAAACCTATCGCCGCCGACTGTTACGGTGTAACCTGCCTGGCCTTCACTAGTTACTCAGATGACAAAAACAAGCCCATTATTTGGGGGAAACATGTGACGGGTCATCCACTAGCCTATGATTACCAAGAAGGCTCTGCCTTTTGGGATCGGGAGCACAATAAATACTTCGAAACAAGATTCGCAACCATTCCATTGCAACTTATTTTAGAACTCGCCGTTGGCCCCGATGGATGCTTCCACGGTAATGTCGGCCAGGAAGTATCAGTTGTTGTGGACTATCCCTTTGTGACAGGGCGTTCAATAATGGACTCCTACATGACAGGACAAAAACTCAAAGAAGTGCTTTTAGAGGGCATAAAACGATACGGCTGGTAATTCTTAACATACATCTGGATGTTTGCTAGCTATTCATATGATTGAAACAGCGGCAAATATGTTACCCCAAAGTTAGCGACAAGCACATTATGACACAACAAAAACATAATTCAGCAGTATAGCTCTGGAAATATCTAGATTAGTGGAACGGTGAAGCAAGCTGTTACAAAGTTCTTTCACGTTACCGTTTATTTGCCACAATAGGGGGCAGTTAATCGGTTTGTAGTGCTCCTTGCCAAATGCGCTCAAAGATAAGAGGAGTTTGCGAGTGAAACCCCAAAGATGAAGAGGGGTCAATTCCCATCCCCAGCTCCAATTAACAACTTCCGTGACATCAGGTTTTCATGCGTTTCATAGAATGCTATTGCCTGTCCTTGGCAGACGCAAACCCGTTATCTTTGGGGTTGAAGGCTTTGTAACTCTATTTTTCAGTTGTTTTTTCCACCAGTTTGAAATCAGGTTTTTCTTTTCATGCATTGGTTGACTTAAGTATCTGACTTTTGCTTGTTGTTTCCAACGCCACAGCAGTACGATGACAATTGCGATTCGGGCGTAGATGGTAAGTGCCATCAGCCATGAGTAGACGGGGATGGTTACTACGCCAAGGTTTAGATTGAATAGGAGTGTGCCGCTGGGTATAAGCCAAAGCTTGTAATACCAGACAAGATCAATTTGGGACCCCATGAGGCTGCGAACCATGCCGTAGAAAACATCGTTCATCAGCGAAGCTAGAAGCCCCAGCCCAATGGTTAACTGCCAGTTCCTCGGGAAAGTAATCGTCAAGATTATGAACGGAAAAAAATATATTATGGTGAGCCACAGGTGGTAGCCGCTGTAGGCAAACCCTCCAGACGTGATAGTATTGTCGATGTAGTTTACAAAAACTAAGCCGTAAAGGACACTTAAGATGATGTATAGCTTAAACTTTTTATTAAATGCCTTTAAGGCTCTTTCTTTCTCAGCCTTTTTTGTTTCCTCATCCTCGTACTCCGTTACCCACTTTTTTATGGCTGCCTGATCGGTTTTACTTGTATCTTTTTTTCTTTTGAAAAACCGCACGTTGCTCTACCCTAACCTGTCACGGATAATTACTGACCGCAGGCTATGTTACAATGCTGCTTATTCTTCTGGCTGCATCGCCAAGCTTTATCAAAACTAAACCAAGAGGAACCTGCTGTTTTGTCAACGCCACAAGCAGGACTTTTGAGCCAGCCCCAAGAGTGATTAATTTGGAGTTTGCAGCCTCAACAATAATTCGAGCAGCAGTTCCCCCGTTAACTTCAGTTATCGCCGTTTCAGCTGACCCCGCCATACTTGCACTCATGGCGGCGAATGTTTCAGCATCCACATCAACTGATGTGTCTGCAGCAACGAGTAAGCCGTCTCTTGTAACGACGGCTGAGGATTCAATTCCTCCGACACTCTTAAGTTCCTTCAAAATTTCATCAATCAAAGCCTTAGTCGACATAGTGCTAGTCTCCGCATAAAATTTTTTCAATTAGACTGTCTAAAACGCCTATACTGCTTGCTTTGTCGTTTCCAACAGTACCGATCACTTCAACATCATTGGGAATATTCATTTTAATTTTAATTTCGGAAGCAGACATGGCTTTAGGCAAATCCTGTTTATTTGCTGCCACCACATATGGCAAGCCGTTGACTTTTGCTTTTAACATCATTTCTTTGGCTCTGGGAAATTCTTCCGGTTTAGTGCTATCAACTACTAGTATAGCGCCCAATGCTTCTCCTCCAAGAAGTTTTAGTATGGGGTCAAATCTTGGTTGCCCAACAGTTCCGAACAAATCTAAAGTGAACCCTTTATAGTCTACATGCCCGAAATCTAACGCAACAGTTGTCCCGAACCGCTGCACACTGACAGCGCGAGTTGAAAGCGCATGCACAATGGTTGTTTTCCCAGCATGAAATGGTCCTGTCACCAGGATTTTTGGTATGTAACCTTTTATTTCCCCGGTCACCGACCTCTTTATCGGAATTATTTTTTCTTTCACGGGGACCCCCCCTTTTTTGCTCACGGTAATAGCTTGATTGCCCACTATTCTTTCCAGTGCCATAAGGTCAATGATGGTGGGGTAAAGGCTACTTACTGTTTGAGAGACAGCGTTTTCATAGTTCCACTCGGTATAAAGGAAGCATAGAATTGCGTTGAAGGTTACCGCTATTTTTTTCCAATTATCCACTTCGCCTAAAATTGCGCCTCCGAATTCATCGATTGAAGTGTTTAATGAGTCGTAGATGAAGAATACTTTGCCTTTTCGGCCGCATTCATAGAGCGCTTTTGTTACCACACTAAACACTGAATTGCAGTCGTAACTGTTGTCGACGGCGTATGCTTCCTCACTATTGAGCCCAAAAAGCGCAGAGTACCCGTCGATGAAGAAAAGACGATTTTGCTGTTTATACTCTGCTAGGCTCATGCCCAACGATACTGACTCATCAATAACTGCATTGGCGGATTTGTTGCTGACAAAGTAAACGCCTATGTCGCCACTCCTTAACCGATTTCTAAGGAGCTGTATAGCTATAGTGGATGGGTCAGAGAGGGGATTTGTCCTGATTAGAACCGATGAACCGCGGGGTATTCCTCCATCGAGAAGTTGGTCGACAATATTTATGCCCGTCTGCGTTTTTTCGTTAGACATGTAGGCTTCTACCATTTCAAGGCGCCTCCAACCTGCCATTTCTGCGAAGGTTTTGGGTGACGGATTCGGCGGGTGAAAAAGAAAACGGCACGGACATGCTTGGGTACCCGAAGAATCCGTCGCACCGAAGAGAATTTGCTTCCATCACTATTGCACCGTTCGAGAAACTTTCCAGTTGGTTAACCGTCAACAAGTCATGTGCACCTTCCTCAACTATTAGAAAACCCAAGACGTTTTGTTTCCTAAGCTGCCCTAAGAAAATATGCAAAAAACGCATAACCGTTTGCAGACTACTGTAGATTAAGAGGGTAGAAAGCGAATCAAACAGTACCCTTACAACGGTATTTTTAAAAAAAAAGCCTGAACACCATTCATTCACTGCAACCGTGAGCTTGGTGTATTCTATTATGCTTGGCACTCGCTTTATCGACGGTGTATCAGAAGCATTAACTCCAATCATTTTTGAATAGCAATCGACGAATTTCACTCTGCCTTCCTGCTCAAAAGTCGGGGTTAATCCACACTCGAGCCAACGTGCCCTGATTTCTTCAGCAGTTTTTGTAGCCGAGATGCATATTGCCGCCTCATTATTACGTAACCCCGCACTAAGCATAGTCAATCCGACTTCTCTTTTTGATGACCAAGGGTCACCCATAACCAGCAGGTTTGATGGCCTAGCGAAACCACCCTTTAGGGCAACATCCAATGCAGGTATACCTGAAGGAAAAAGCCCTGCAGACATTTTACACCCCATCCACCGCTGAATCCCCTCTATAAGAATGGGATCCTACATTTCTTATTTCGCGGACTATCTCGGTTAGCTTCTTTGCTGTGTGTATGGTTCCGACTATTTGTCCTTCCTTGTCTCGCAGGGGGCTTAGAGTGGCTAAGGCAGTGAAGCCTGTTCCATCTTTGGTTATTTGCTTAAGTCGTCCCCTGAAAACTCCATCGTTGTCGGTTTTACTGCCGATGGCTTTGAGTTGGTCTGGGTCATAGAACCGCATGATTGATTCACCGGTTAGATCCTCAGCGCCGTCGGCTAGTTCATGCATTGTTATCCAGCTTTTGTTTAAAAAGAGGATTCGCCCTTGGTTGTCTGAAACCGCTATGCCATCCACCTCTTGTTCTACAACACTGCTTAGCAGCCGAATCTGTTCTTCAGCTTGCCTAATGTCAGTTATATCCACAACAAGCTCTGCTGCAGCAACCACTTGGCCCTCTGCATCCTTTATGGGTGCAGCGGCTATTTTCATCCAAACCTTTTTTCCTTCAGCGCCTGTTATTTGAATTTCATGGGATGCCTCATTTGCGTTATCTTCAAAAACTTTTCTTACGCTATAATCGGAGCATATGCTTTTACTTTTGTGACCATGCAGTGCTTGGTAACATAACTTCCCCTCAGCGGATCCAAAAAGGCCTTTTATAAATTCGTTAGTCCAGACAATCTCGTAGTTTCGGCTCACCATCACAAATCCTGCGTTGATGCTTCTTGTAACGGCATTGAGAATATCTCTTTCCTGCTGGAGTTTTTGCTGCATTTCTTTACGTTCAGAAATGTCGTGAGTTATTGTAACTAAATTTACTGGTTTTCCTGAAGCATCCTTTATGGCTGCTCCCGATAACTCGACTGGCAGTTCTTTTCCATCCTTAGTTAAAAAAACCAGTTCTAAATTTTTTACTGGGACGCCAGTTTCCATAACTTTTGCTAAATCCATATAGGCTTTTTGTTGGTCTTTTGGAGAAATCAGTTGGCGGATATTTTTTCCGATTGCTTCTTCTTTTGAATTTAATCCAATCAGGGAAACCGCAGCTTGGTTGCAGTGTAAAATATTTCCCGATAAATCGGTTACAGTTATAGCGTCTGGACTGGATGCGAATATCCCTTCTAGTTGATTCTTTTGTGTTATGATTAGTTGTTCATTTTTTTTACGTTCTGTAATGTCTGTTGCGACGCCTACAAGTCCAAGTTTTCCATTAAAAGTGATGGGTCTGGCGCTCCATATTGCATCAATAGTTGACCCCTTTTTTGTTATTAATGTAAACTCTAAAGGCTCCAAACTTAACCCTTTGATTCTTTTATCAAATTCCTCCATAAACTCAGGTAAAAATTCAGGGGATAATAGCTTGGTCAAATCAAAATCAGGTGAATAAAACTCCTCTTTAGAGTAGCCAGTGACTCTTACGGTTTCTTGGTTTAGATATGCAACTTTTCCATCCTGGATGATAACGATCATATTCGGCCAAGTTTCAGCTAAAATGCTGAACTGTTCCGCCGAATATCTAAGCGCTGCTTCTGCCTGTTTTTGCTGAGTGACATCTCTAAATGAGGCGTAGATTATTTCTTTGCCTTCGATGTCCATTGAATAGGCGTGAATGGACACATCTTTTATTTGTTCATTTTTAGTGATGACTTTGGTTTCTGTTTGGATTTCATATTTTTTTAAATTTGGTGAGTGCGCTTTTTTTTCTCTGAACAGTGTTGTTAAGCTATTGGCAGTTTCTTCGAATGGATACAATATGGCTTCGTGTTCCCCAATCAATTCGTCTTTTGTTCTTTCAAATAGTTCCGCTGCAGCTTGGTTGCATTCAAGGATGACGTCTGATTCTGAACCAATGATTATGATCGCGTCTATTGCCTCTTCGAAAAGTTGTTTGTACTTGTTCTCGCTATTTTGTTTACTAAAATAAAGGGCAGACAAATCGTTCACTTTCAGCTGCAAAAACAGCACTTTTATGTAACCAATACGAAGATATAAGCATAGCCCCTTTGAGCCCACAGGCGTTAGCAGCCGCTGAACTTAACGTCACGCATTAATGATTTTCGTAATAATAACCGTCTATGACTCAGCCTACCTAGGGGAGGCAAAAGAAAACAGCAAAACCTAGTTTCCGACGACGCAAAACTCGCTAAAACCGCAGAAGATTTAGGTGTAAAAACGCTCTCAAGCAGCGACGTCGTCAACAAATAACAGCCAAACCGACCCCTGCAATGCCCCCTAAATGTTCAATTGCCGTCCCAACTCCAAATCCTCTCTCAACGCTGATTTCAACAAAACCTTATCTGTAGCTACCTTGATTTACGATAAAAGGAAGTTGGCAAGCACCGTGTCTACATTTAACTTACCCTATAATCTTAGCGAAACCATAAACAATCGCAGGTCCGCAAGAAGCTACAAAATAGAAGCCCTAAAACCTGAAACGTTGGCGACACTTTCCGAGTACGCCAAGACTGTTAAGGCGCCGTTTGATTGCGCAACTGAGATTCGTTTTTTCAAAGCTAAACCAACAAAGGAACTTTACACCGTGTTGAAGTCACCCCCAGATAACATGGCGTTCCTGTCTGAAACAGATGTTGTTTCAATAGCGAAAACCGGGTTCATAGGTGAACTGCTGATTCTTAGGGCTCAAAGCCTCGGCGTCTCGACCTGCTGGTATGGACATTACAAGCTGGCGGAACTCGAAAAGCTAATGCCTCACCTGCAAAACGCCAGCCAGTTAAATGAGGCGCCAAAAGGCTACGGCTACTCAACCGGCACCACCGAGGGCATTCGCGCCATCTGCATTTCCCCCTTGGGCTACTACGAGTCGGGTGGTCTACGGCTGATGGATAGAATGACCAAGAAAATGTATAGCTTCAACAGAAAAGAAATCAAAGAGCTGCTTGAAAACCCCAGGGATGCAGCGAACCTTCCAGAGGACCTCAGTTATGCTCTTGACCTCGCTAGAAAAGCGCCTTCAGCAGGTAACTCGCAGATGTGGCGTTTCGGCTTTGATGAGGGCTATAAAACGGTGACAGTCGCCATGCCCGTGGGGTACAGGCACTTTAAGTGGGAGCATCCTAACGTGGATGTAGGCATCTGCGCATGCCACCTGTGGCTCGGGCTATTGGAAAGGGGTCTTGCGCCTGCTGTGGAAGTCTGTGAGGATTCAGAGAGGGCTGTTTTCTCTTTTAAGCTGAATTAGCTCAAAATTTGTTGTTCTGCTTGTGGCAGGCTCCACAACCAATCTGCAATATGCCAAAGCGCCCGACGCAGAAAAGCATTGTTTTAGGCAACCCGCAGGTTGTTGTTGAGTAAAGAGGGGTCCCCCACAACAACAACTATAGAAAAAAATAGTCAGCGCTAAAAGCAAACCGCTACAGCAAAGAATTCAGGAAAACCTGACACGCCGATGCCGCCCTTGCTCTAAAAGCTAATTAGCTTCAACATGTAACCTACTTGCTCAGAGTGGGCAGACATGAACGCAGACGGCCAACAGTTCCGGGATGCCATAATCGAGTTTTTACCCGACGCCACCTTCGTCATCGATTTAAACGGCAAAGTCATCATGTGGAACAGCGCCATGGAAATGCTAACCAGCATACCCCGAAGCGAAATGCTGGGCAAATCAGACTACGAATATGCAATGCCCTTCTATGGGCAACGCAGGCCCATGCTGGCAAACCTGATTTTTATGCCCCAAGCCGAAGTAGAGCACAAGTACGACACGGTAGAACGGTTAGGCGACACGCTTATCGTCGAGATTTTTCTCCCAAATTTCCGGGAAGGCGGCGCATACCTCTGGGCTAAAGCTACGCCCCTCTATGACCCAAACAGCGGTGACGTCGTCGGCTCAATAGAAACCATCCGCGACATAACGGACCGCAAACGCGCGGAACAAGAGATTGTTCAGTCACGCCGCAGCCTCGCCGACATCCTTAGCTTTCTCCCCGACGCCACCTTCGTGATTAACTTGGAGGGCAAGGTTATCGCGTGGAACAGCGCCATGGAAATGCTCACCAGCATACCCGCCGACGCCATGCTCGGCAAAGCCAACTACGAGTACGCCCTGCCCTTCTATAAGGAGCGTCGCCCCATGCTTGTGGACCTGATTTTTCTGCCTGAAACCGAGTTGCAGAAAAGGTACAGTAACGTGGAGCGCAATGTAGACACACTGGTCGCTGACGTGTTTATCCCCGATTTTCGGCCAGGCGGCGCATACCTATGGGCGAAAGCTACGCCCCTCTATGACCCGACCAGCGGAGCAGTCATCGGCGCCATAGAAACCATCCGGGACATCACTGAACGCCGAGAAATGGAGGGGAGGCTTGCCCGTTCAAACGCTGAGCTCCAGATTGCCGCGGAAATCCAGAAAAGCTTCCTGCCTGAAGCGATTCCGCGGATTCCAGGGATCGATATTGCAGCCCGGACCGTCATGGCGAAAGAGGTTGGAGGCGACTTTTTTGATGTGATCCCCTATGAGGTGATGACTCTTGAGGGGGGCAGGCATGGGTTGCTTGTTGCGGATGTTTCGGGAAAGGGAGTTCCAGCAGCCCTCTTCATGGCATTATCAAGAGTTGTCGTCAGGGTTAATGCACTCTGGCACCATGACCCCGCCAGAGTCATCTTCAACTCCAACAACACCATCACGCAGGACTCAAAATCCGGAATGTTCGTAACCCTCTTCTTCGGCTTACTAAACGACACAGACCGAACCTTAACCTACGTCAACGCCGGACATAACCCCCCCATGGTTTTTCGAAGCCAGACTGGAACAGTCGAGAGGCTACCGCCGACCGGAATCGTCCTTGGCGCAGCAGAGAACATGGAATACAAATCCAGCAGAGTAAAAATCGGGGAAGACGACGTTGTGGTCATGTTCACCGACGGCGTCACCGAATCAATTAATTCGCAGCAGGAAATGTTTGGTGAAACGCGGTTAACAGAAATCATCCGCCAAAACGCCCATCTTTCTTCTCAGAAGATTCTTGAAGAGATTTTATCTGCTGTGAAAGCCTTCGCGGGAGATATGCCGCAGTTCGATGACATCACCTTGCTAATCATCAAGGGGGCCTAGAGCAGCATAAGTAAAAAGGAAAAGGGGACCATGCGGTGAAAGAGAAGTTTGAACTTACCGTTGAGGGAAAAATGGAAAACCTCGCTAGAATCGGCGAGTTCATCGAGGAAACGATGCATTACTACAGCATAGATAACCCAAGGGATGTCCATGCGGTGCAATTGTCGGTTGATGAGGCATGCACAAACATCATCGAACATGCATACTCAAGCATGGAGGGAAAAATCGTGGTCGGCTGTATGCTGACAGATTCGAAATTCATCGTGGAGATATCGGATTGGGGTGGACCCTTTGACCCAACTACGTTGCCGGAGCCCGATGTAGAAAGCGGTTTGAGCGAACGAAAAGCAGGGGGCTTAGGCATATTTTTCATGAAAAAATTCATGGATGAAGTAAGCTATCTGCGCCGCGATGATAAGAATTTATTAACAATCGCTAAGTATATAAAAAAATAGAATCATGAAGTGGAAACATGGAATTAAGGACCGAAGGAGACGTAGCCACAGCAGTCATGGTGCCCAGATTTGACGCCTACACTGCCAACGAAGTGGAAACCGCACTCAAAGAGTTAATTGCGGCGGGGACAAAAAAAGTAATCTGTGACTTTTCCCAAACCGATTATGTTGCAAGCGCAGGCTTAAGGGTTCTTTTGTCCTCAGCTAAAAGCCTCCAGAGATCAGGCGGCCAAATCCTTTTGGTATCGCTTAAACCCTATGTCCGCGAGGTCTTCGAGATTTCAGGCTTCACACAGATCTTCAAGATTTTGGGCTCTCGAAGCGAGGCACTGCAAGTCCTCAAGCAACCTTAAAGAGAAAACAGACATGTCCACCATAAAATCTGAAGCTGACCGATGCCTAAAATGCAAAGTGCCCGGGTGCGCCAAGGGCTGCCCCGTTTCAACACCTATCCCGCAGGTGATGGCTTTGTTTCTGGAGGGTAAATTGCAGCAGGCGGGAGAAATCCTCTTCAACAATAACCCCCTCTCAGCTATAACTTCGATTGTTTGCCCTCATGACCGGAACTGCAAAGGCCACTGTATACTGGGCAAAAAAGGGCAGCCGGTGGAATTCTACAAGATAGAGCAGTATGTTTCACGTTTCTACCTGGAAACCTATCAGCCGCCTAAAGTCCAGAAAAACGGCAAAAAAGTAGCTGTGGTGGGAGCGGGCCCCGCTGGAATGACCATGAGTATTACTTTGGCCTTGAAGGGTTACTCCGTTACCCTCTTTGAGGCTATGGACAGCATAGGCGGCGCCATGCGATATGGCATCCCCGAATTCAGGCTACCACGAAGCATCTTCGAATATTACCGAAGCATCCTTGATTCTCTGGACGTCAAATTCCGCCCCAACACGCGGATAGGCACCAACTTTAGCACCGATGACATGTTCCTAGACGGCTACGACGCCATTTTTATCTGCACAGGCACAACCCGCCCTAACCGTTTTGGGCTGCTAGGCGAAACCTTGGGGCACGTGCATTTTGCCATCGATTACCTGCGGTCGCCTGAAGCTTACAAACTGGGCAGAAACGTGGCGATTCTGGGCGCAGGCAACGTCGCCATGGATGCGGCAAGGACAGCCATAAGAAAACAACACGCCGAAGCCACCATCATAAACTATCGGGGACCCGAAGACGTTAAGGCAGATAGAGCCGAGGTGGAGATGGCGATGATTGACGGCGTAAAGATGATTCATCACTGCCAGGTAGTCCGAATCATGGAGAACTCTGTTAAATGCGTTAAAGTCGAAAAAACCGTGGCAGCGGACGGCTCGGAATGTCTAAGAGAGGATTTCCAATCCGCGTTTGAGTTACCGGCTGATTCAGTTATCATCGCCATCGGGCAGGGCCCCGGCGCAGACGTTGTTAGCGTCGGAGGCGCAAAAGTTACTCAGAGAGGGCTTTTAGCAGCAGACGAGTTCGGCAGGACCTCGCAGGAGGGGGTTTTTGCCGCTGGCGACATCGTTACGGGTCCGCGGACAGTCATCGAAGCGGTGGCTTCAGCTAAGAAAGCCGCGGAGATGGTGGAGAAATACTGCAGCCGCTAACGGTAGGGTATCCTGTGCTCTAGTAAACAAAGGCACCATCAAAACCAAGGATGCTGAGGGCTCGTTTAGGTAACAAAAAAGGGAGGGGGATAGTTGTTGCTTGTGGTTTATGGTCGTCGTCTGATGGCAAGCAAAAGCACTACGCCGACTATTATGATTACAAGGATTATGGCGATTATTCCCGGCAGCAAGTAAAGGTCCGCGGCTGAAGTTGACGTCGTCTGTGAAGGCGTGGGCGCGGATGAGGAGGGGTCGACTGCGAAGAAGGTTTCCGAGCTTGAAGGCCAGTAAGCATTGGATCCGGCGAAAGTGGCGATCAACGTGTATTTGCCCTCGATGTCAGGAACCCATTGGTAGCTGTATGCACCATTCATGTCAGTTGTTGCTACTCCGATGTTGCGGTAGTTGCCGTTTTGGTCAATAACATCGATGGAGACTGGAACGCCTGTTGCATTGGTTGGTTTAGGCTTCTGCTGGTAGATGTACTCCATCCAATCCGTCATGCTTTCGTCAGACATCACTGGGACGCCACTGGGGAACCGCGCTGCCTGCTCAGTCTGCTTTGTGCCAGCACAGATGTCGGTTACTGTTCCTCTAATCACTAAGCCTTGCCCTAACGTTATATCAGCCAGCGGTGCCTCCACTGTCAAAGCGCTTGGTCCCTTGCCAACAACGTAAACTTGGTTATCGTAGCCGTTGTAGAACGTCGCGAAGCCATCGGCCACGGCAGCAGCTGAGGTTCCGCCGCCGTTATAGTTTGAAAGCGTCCAGATTACGGTTCCGTCGGTTGCGTTGAGGGCTCGGGTTCGTGCATTCTTGTAAATTGGGGTTTCAACAGTGTGCTCGGTTGTCATGGTGTATACTACGTCGTTGCAGACTGCGTAAATGAAGGTTGGGTATGGACCGGGTACTTGGAATTCACTGTTTGTGTTGTTGCCTGCGCCGCCGTTGCCAAAGGTCCAAAGGAGATTGCCGTTTGTGGTGTCATAGCAGTAAACTATGCCTGCCATTCCAGCGCTGTAGAGTTTGTTTGGAGCTATAACTTGTCCTTCTGCTAAGCCTGGGAAGAAGTATCCATAGTAGTCAAGTGGCGGCTGAGATGCAGTTGGGCCCCACAGTTTCTGTCCCGTCGCTAAACTGTATCCGACCCATTGGCTTGTTTCCCTGTAGGATTCGGTGAAGACGCCGCTTACTTGGTCAGCGGGGCCTTGGAGAACAGAGGTGAGGTTCGCTGGCGGCGCTAGTGTATTCCACCATCGTATTGAGCCGAGGGCTCCTTTGGATTGGTTGATGTTGACAGCGAAGTATGTGTAGGATGTGGTGCTGTAGGCTCGTCCGAAGCTGCCTACGCCGGGTTGAGAGCCGTTTCTGCAGATGATTACATCGCCGTAGAATGCATATACTTGAGTGGAGGGGTTTGCTGCGTTGGGGTTGGTGCCTGAGGCGCTGTAGCCCTTGATGTTTGCATATGTGCCGTTATCGAATTGGACAGTGGTTTCGGTTTGGCTACCCATAACGTTAAGCCAGGGTATCGAAACGTTCCAGTCGTAGCGGCTTGCGAGGCTTGCATCATATACGCCTGATTGGCTTGGCGACAGACCTGTCGTAGTGAAGAGTCTTGAACTGTTCCACTGAGCCAGATACCAATTGGGGTTTGTGGTGTTACCGCAGTTAGTCACAACCCATCTTAGCACTTCGCCCTGTGGTCCAAGCGCTGCTATACCTGAGGGAACATTGGTTACGTTAAACAGTGGGTTGCCTGTCCAGGCATCGAAGCATTGTGCAAAGTTAGCTGTGCATAAAACCGGCTGCATGACGCCATGTTGATTGGGCTGCTGCGTATCATATATGTAGGCAAACGAGAGCGCAGGTATGTCAGTTCTGCTCCAAAGCACTTGTCCAGTCCGCAAGTCAACGCACTTCAATGGTCCGCCGTTAGAACTTGAAAAGCCCAGAGGTTCCTTGTAGATCAGTTGCCCCGATACGATGATGGGGTTTCTGTACCTTGAAATGTATGCTGAGCCCTCGAAGTATGTGTCGCCGGCAGTAGCGAATTCGTTTCCTCCAACGACTCCGCCAGCCTGCACGGGCTTTGTCCACATGATGTGGCTGGTCAGGGGTCCTACGCCGTTGGGAACATAGCGTCCGTAGGTGGTTTGCATGGGTGAACCGGTGCCGAGCCAATCTGACGAAATTGTCCACCAGTAGGGGTTTTCGCCGTATATTGGTCGTGTCCAGTACTCTGTTGGAAGCGGATAACTCGCCGGGAAGTCACCGATGGGCTCCTCCTGCACGATGAATGTTCCCGTGGCGCTGCTGGGTAAGTAAGTGTCGTTTACGAATAAGTCATTAGCATGTCCATAGGCATTAACGGCTTGTCCTGGGAACTCGAATTTTATCTGGTAAGTGCCAACTTGGTCGGGTGTGTAGCTGAAACCTTGCGATGAGGTGGTGTCCATGACGACATCCCAGGTTCTCACTTCGGTTGTGTTATCGGGTTTTGTGAGTGTAAGCTTGTAGTTATGCCATCTGTAATCGTTAGCTATTGCTGCAGATGGAAGAATCTTGTCAATCCACATGTAGATGTAGGTGCTCTGTCCGATGCCGATGGGGTTAGGTGTTGCCATAACGTAGGCGAATGTGGGAATCTGCCATGGAGGGGTATGCGCGTTAGTGGTTGGTATAAGAGTCATTGATGATCCAATCGATAGAACTAAAAAGACTGCAACCATTACTGAAGCGATTTTACCTGTTTTCATAAATTTTTCTCCTAGATTTTCGGGTTTGTACCCGCTTGTTTGTTCTGCCGCGGATGCCTTATTTAGTATTGTATTAACCGAGCGTTAAGACGACCCTTGGAGATGCAAGAAATCGCCTGCACCCGGTCAGTATTTAAAATTAACTCACTTATCGTGAGGGTGTTTAATATCGCTAAACCGCCAAAGTAACTAGCAGTGTTGATTTTGCAAAAATGGGAAAATCTCCTAAACGTAACTCCACTACATTGGTCCAAAAACGACGGCGTACGATACCTAACCGAAATTGGCCTAACTAGAATCCAGGCAAGTCTATACCTTAACCTCGTGATCAACGGCAAAGCCGACGCGCGCCTCC
The DNA here is from genome assembly GCA_026014735.1 of Candidatus Bathyarchaeota archaeon. Lineage (NCBI taxonomy): Archaea > Thermoproteati > Candidatus Bathyarchaeota > Candidatus Bathyarchaeota archaeon. The sequence continues at coordinate 133,351 of JAOZHT010000003.1, read as the reverse complement.
TTGCATCCCGAACAAGCCTACCCCGAACCGGAATATACAGAGCACTAAACGAGCTGCAAGAAAACGGCTTAGTAGATAAAGAAGTAGGCAACCCCATCAAGTTCTCAGCGGTGCCGCCTCAACTGGGATTGCAGGCATTTATCGACCGAAAATACTGCGAAGTCAAAGAGATGCGCAGAACCCTTAAGGAGTTTTCAAGCGAATTCAAAGCTAAAAAAGAACAGGAAAGCGAGAAGGACTACAAAATCAGTATCATCGAGGGCAGAAAAAGGATTTTTGCCCAAATGAAACAGCAGCATGACAACGCAAAATCGAAAGTTGACGTAGTGACGTTTCTACCAAGGTTCCTTCATGTTGCCAACGAATGCCAAGATAACCACGACAACGCCGTAGCCAGAGGCGTAAAATACAGACTCATAATTGGGCTGCCTGACCAAAACCAAGCCATCCCCAACGAGATACTGAAAACTCACGATAAAAATACAACCATAAAAACGGTTCTTGGCAACCAAATGGTTAACTTTGCACTCTTTGACCACGAAAACATGAGTTTCAGCTACTACCCTGACAGACCTATCGCGGAATCACCATATGTAATTACTAATCACCCCTGCTTAGTTGCGTTTGCTGAGAACGCGTTTGAGCAACTGTGGAACTCACTGTAGGCAAGGCGCTTGCTGCTTCTTAGTTTCTTCACAAATTTGATAAGCAAAAAAAAATAATTACAAAGCTAATTAAAAAAAAGAAAAGGGAAATGATGTTCTAAGCCTTTTTCTTGAGCACCAATAGCCCCACCACTGCAATTGCAGCAATGATAGCGATGGTTGCTATAGCAAGGTACAGTTCGAATGGAGGCATCACGAAGTCATTGCCAGCGCTGCTCTGAGTCGCCGACGGCGCCTCAAGAACGTTCATGGCGGTTTCTGCGTATGATGGCCAGTATGCATTTGTGCCCTCGAAGCTTGCGATAATTGTGTATTTGCCGGAGATTTCTGGAGTCCAGACAAGACTGTAGGTTCCACTTGTGTCGCTGGTTGCTTTGCCGATTTCATAGACATTGTTGTTTGAGTCGATGACTGATAGTGTTACATCTACTCCTGTGGAGGTCATGGGACTTGGGAACTGCATGTAGACATACTTCATCCATTCGCTTTGGCTGTCGTCGCTGACTGCTGCTACCCCGTGGGGGAAGCGTAGCTTAATTGCGTCTTGTTCAGTGCCCGGAGAGATATCTGTGACTGTGCCTCTAATTGTCACTGGAGTTCCGAATGTTGCGCTGATGCTCGGGGCTTCAACGGTGGTTGCGGTTGGCCCTCTGCCCATGGCGACGATTTGATTATCGTATGAGCTGAAGCCTGCGATTATGCTGTCTCCAATGATGGGTTGTCCGCCCCATCTGCTACCGAGCCGTAAACCATCAATCCGCCAGATTTCTTCGCCTGTTGTTGCATCTATGCATGCTGCGGGGGCGCCTCTTGCTATCGGCGTGTTAGCTGAGTGTTCCTGAGTGAACAGATAGATTTTGCCGTCAACGATGAAATCGATGGGTGTTGGCCATTCTGAGCTGAAGAGTTGTTCGGTGTATTTGTCTGAGAGGTTGTAAGTCCAAAGGTGTTCGCCTGTTTGTACGTTAAAGGCGTTGACTACTCCGCCCATACCTGCAGTGTAGAGTGAGCCGTTTTTGATGACAGCTGCGCCCCAGGGGTTCATGTAGAGGTTAGTGAAGACGTTTAGCCATGGGTCCGGTGGTGATGTTGGTCCCCAGATTTGTTGGCCAGTTGAGAGTCTAAAGCCATAGTGCACTCTGGTTTCTTTGATGCTAACTACGAAGACGTCGTCCTCGACGCTGAAGGGTTCTGAGCCGGGAATGTCTGCATGCGCGTCTGCGGTGGGTAATGTCCAGGTCTTGTTCCACATCAATTTACCTTCTTCGCCTGGTTTAATGCTTATAGCATAGAAGACAGGGTTAGGTTGCGCTGCGCCGCCTGCCCAGTTGGTGTTGCTACCAACGATTGCGTACTCGCCAGCGACGAATTGTATGTTGCTTGAAGGTCCGCCTGTCGGTAAGCCTTTAGGAATAGTCACGTTCCACTGTATGCCCTCTGTGCCGTTGAATTTGATACCGTGGGGTCTCCATCTGCCTGCATAGTATTCGGCTAGTGCAGCATCGTTTGTTGTTCCGCCGCCAGGTTGACCTGCTACGCCTGGACGGGAGAGATAGAAGTCAAGGTATGATTTGTAGACGCATTCAGTTGAGTTCCACATCGTCAACCAGCCATTGATGTTATCCATTGTGTAGACCAAGATTTCGCCGTTTGGACCGACTATTCTTGAGCCAGAAGGCACGTTGTTTATGGTGTATTCCCAGCGTCCAGTGAATGGGTCGTATGCGTTCCATGTGGTTCCAACGGTTGTCCACAGGTATGAGAAGGCACCGTACATGTTCATGGTTTTCCAGTACATTATTTGGCCAAATGCTTGTCTTTCGTTGTTTCCGAGAACTTTGTTCCAAAGCTCTTTTCCTGTATGTAAGTCAACTGCGACCGTTCTCTGTTCAACTTCGTATCCAGTGTAATTCCACGATGTGCCAGCATAGTTCATTGCTGATTGTGCTGCGTGCTGGGTGTAGAACAGTATGCCGTTCATTATGATGGGGTTGCTCCATTTTCCTTCGTATGCGTCGCCGTGTTCATAGCTGATTTGATCCATGTTGATGGCGTCTAAATCTACGCCTCCAACCAGACCGCCTTCAGCGTATTGCCGTGTCCAGAGTAAGTGTGGTGTTTCAGGTGCATCATCGTTAGGTGGTGGTAATCGGTTGTCGTATCCACGGACGTTTAGCCAGTTGCCTGCAATCGATTGCCATTCTCTGAACTGCGCGTTGATTGGGCGAGACCAGTACTCTGAGGGTAATGGAACGCCTGGGTAGTATGCACGTGGTTCCTCGGTTACGATAAGTGGGTACTTTTCGCTGGTGCTTGCCTTCATGGTTGTGTTGGCTAAGGTGCCTGCGGCTGTAACTTCGATTTTCTGCTCGGGGAAATTGGTTTGCAGATAATAGGTGCCGACCATAGTGGGGGTGTAGGATATTCCGGTCATGCCGGTGGTGTCGGTTGTGACTGGCCCAAGTGTTTCAGTGGTGTTATCTGGCTTGTAGACGGTTACGGTAACCCGGTACCAGCCAGCCTGAGGCCAAGCTGTTGCATGGGTTAAACCGGTGGTGATGAGGGTTTCTTGGTTTACGCCTACGGGATTGGGGAGGGCGCCGATAAGTGGGAAGGTGTTTTTAGATACGCCTGTTTGTGCATTAGCAGACGGCGTGTTTATCATGGGTAAAGCTAGTAGGATTGATAGGATTCCAACGAATAAAATTGTCAGTAATTTTTTGTGTTGCATGTTTTTTTCTCCTCTTTGAAGCAAGTGCTTCAGCCTCTAGTGTCAGCAAGTGTAGATAAAACGGTGTCAAAAGGGACAACTTACGACAGTTTTATAAAGCAATAGCAGCAACAATAAACCAGTTGTTTATATTGTCAGTAAACGAATATCACCTTCAAACCCTAGTGCAACTGGGTTTAACGCCTAATCAGGCAAAACTCTACTTAAGCTTGTTAAACATAGGAAAGACATCAGGCGCAATCCTCTCAAAGCAGACTGGACTTGTGCGTCAAGAAATATACCGCCTCCTCAACGAGCTCTACGACATCGGGCTTGTAGAAAAATTCATCAGTACACCAACAGAATTCCAAGCAATCGATATCCAGGACTGCATTACTCATCTAATGATGATGAAGGCTTGCGAGTTAGAAAAAACGAAAGAGAGAACTCAAAGCCTGATAGATGAATACTCAGGAATTCGCACGCCAATTTCAACCCTTATGACTGAATACAAGTTTTTGTTGATCCCTCAAAAACAGTTAGTACATGAAACACGAGAGCGAATGTTTGGAAACGCTAAGCAGACCGTGCGACTCACTAGTACAAATAAGAGGTTCAGCCAAGGGATTACGCATTTCTTTGAGGTATGGGAGGCAATGCTGAAAAGAAATGTTGATGTCCAAGTGATAGTGGTCGGCGACCGATCGAAATTCTGCAACATAAAAAGATTAGAACTCGTTGAGCAGTACCAGAATTTCCACCTGAAATTTACATGTCAAAACCTAGCAGGCATTTTAATAGTGGATGGCGCGGAAGCAATCGTTACTTTGCAGCCGCAAGTAGACTTGGGTGCTTCGCCAGTTTTTTGGACTAATCATCCTGAATTCTTAACTATCTATAACCAATATTTCTTGAAGGCATGGGAGCAGGCATGCAAAATTGCCAGTAGCTGTTAACCAACCCTTCGCTAGTGCAATGTTTACTCTTAATGTTACCACATAACTTTATTTTTTGAAGTGCCCCTGAAGAATTAGGTGTTTTTATTTGTCTAACATGTCCAGTAGCGACTCCGATTATATCCAACGGGGAGTTCTCCCAATTCCCGACTTCCCCTACAAGGGACTAATCGTGTATGACGCAAAAAGCGCCGACGCCAAGTTTCCCCCCATCAAGCCGATTCGTCCCCCCAAAGGGGCACCCAACATAGTTCTGGTCCTACTTGATGACGTCGGTTTTGGAGCATCCAGCGCTTTTGGCGGACCCATAAACACACCTGTCGCTGAAGCCCTCGCCACCGACGGCCTGCGATACACGCGGTTCCATACAACTGCGCTGTGCTCGCCTACACGCGCCGCGTTGCTAACTGGGAGAAATCATCACACCGTAGGAATGGGGGGCATAACTGAAATCGCGACTTCAGCGCCCGGCAACAACTCGATGAGACCCAATTACTGCGCGCCCCTCGCCAAGATTCTCAAATACAACGGCTACTCGACAGCGCACTTTGGAAAATGCCATGAAGTGCCAGTTTGGGAAACTGGTCCAGTGGGGCCGTTTGATCATTGGCCGACCTTTTCGGGTTTTGAGAAATTCTACGGTTTTGTCGCCGGCGAAACAAACCAGTGGTACCCTGAAGTTTATGATGGTAGAGCCAGAGTAACCTTGCCGAAGGATCCCAACTACCATTTCCTGGTAGATATGACTGATCAAGCCATCAATTGGATACGCACCCAGAAAGCCATCGCTCCCGAAAAGCCCTTCTTCGTCTACTTTGCGCCGGGCGCCACTCATGCGCCGCATCATGTCCCTCAGGAATGGGCAGACAGATACAAGGGCAAATTCGATGACGGCTGGGATAACCTGCGGGAAAGAACCATCGAGAAACAAAAAGAGCTTGGAGTTATCCCCAAAGACGCCAAGCTGACAACGCGCCATAGGGAAATACCGGCGTGGGAGGAAATGCCCCAGGAGCTAAAGCCTGTTCTAAGACGTGAGATGGAGGTCTATGCGGGCTATCTGGAATTCACTGATTACCATGTGGGCAGGCTTTTGGATTCCCTTAAAGACCTCGGCATACTCGATGACACCTTGGTTTTCTATGTTATCGGAGACAACGGAGCCTCGGCGGAGGGCACTTTAAACGGCACCTTCAACGAGATGCTTAACTTTAACGGCGCCGAAGCATTCGAGACCCCCCAGTACCTGCTGGATCACCTAAGCGAGTTCGGGGGGCCAAAATCCTACAATCACTACGCCGTAGGCTGGGCGCATGCCATGTGCTGTCCGTATCAGTGGACCAAGCAGGTTGCCTCGCATTTTGGGGGAACCCGAAACGGCTTGATTGTCCATTGGCCCAAGGGAATAAAATCTAAAGGAGAACTCCGCAGCCAATTCCATCATGTTATAGATTTAGCGCCGACGATTCTTGAGCTCGCCGGCATCCCCGAGCCGCAGTTCGTCGAGGGCATAATGCAGAAGCCCATGGAGGGAGTCAGCATGGAGTACACCTTTGAGGATGCCTCTGCGCCGGATCGCCATGACATCCAGTACTTTGAGATGTTCGGTAACCGCGGCGTCTACTTTAAGGGTTGGACAGCAGTCACCAAGCATCGTACGCCCTGGGAGCTGGTGGGAGCCAAAACCGTTGCTTTCGACGATGACAACTGGGAGCTTTATGATACAAGCAAGGATTGGACGCAGGCTGAAGACCTCGCCAAGCAGATGCCTGATAAGCTGCATGAGCTTCAGCGGCAATGGCTCATAGAGGCCACGCGCTACAATGTTTTGCCGATGGATGACCGGTCAGTTGAACGCTTTATCCCCGAGTTAGCGGGCAGACCCAAGATGGTTGCGGGTGACACACAGTTCCTGTACCCCGGCATGATATTGGGGGAATCAGGCATCATCAACATAAAAAACAAGTCACACAGCATCGCCGCCGAAATCGAGGTGCCCTCTGCAAAAGCGGAAGGTGCGATTGTGGCTCAGGGCGCAAACTTTGGAGGCTGGGCGCTGTATGCACGCAACGGGAAACTCAAGTACTGCTACAACTTTTTGGGGCTCGACGTCACAGCCATAGAGTCATCGGAGGCTCTTTCGGAGGGCAAGCATCTGGTTCGCATGGACTTCAAATATGATGGGGAGGGCCTTGGAAAAGGCGGAGCCGCATCGCTTTTCATCGATGATCGGAAGGTCGCTGAGGGCAGGATCGAGCGGACAGCCGCGATTATCTTCTCGGCGGATTCAACTTGCATGGTCGGTGACAAGATTGGGGCGCCCATCTCAGATGACTTCAAGGAAAGCGGCAACAATTTCAACGGGAAAATCAGTTGGGTGCGGATTGAAGTGGGCTCCGAAGATACGAGCCGCCTGATAAAGCCTGATGAGTGGATACGGGTTAAAATGTCGATCCAGTAATCGCCGGTTGCCCAGCTGTTGATGCATGAGCCCTGTGCACTGGGGGTACGGAGTTTTTTGGTGAATGAACAAGAAAACCTTGCGGTTCTCAGGACCCTGTACGCCTACGAACGCAACGTCCTCTCCGTTGAGCGTACGCAGCTTGCGCAGCTTAGAACAGGCATCACCATAGCCCTGATAGCTCCCTCAGCCATCGCCGCCTTTACGTATGCGTTTGATTTTCTGCCCAAGGATATCCCAGTGAGTTCAGCCCTATACATCCTGCTGGTCGCCATCACCGTTTATGGGGCTGCCATGGTGATAAGTGCCTATGCGGGTTTGAGGAAAACACGCAAAAAGAAGCGGAAAATCAGGGAAAGGGAGCGGGAATTGTGTGAACGCATCGGTTTTTCCCCGCTGCCTACTCTGGATTAGCTGTCTGCTGGGCAGTTCCTTGCTGCCTACACCAGCCCTTTCCGGGGCGTTGTAGATGCCTGAAATTAATATGTTTATGACGACAAAATTTTTAAGCTTCATAGCAGAAGAGCATTTAAGGCTGAATTATATGCAAACAGAAAAACCCCTAACGCGAGACGCCCTGATAGGCATGCAGGTTATCGACGCCAGCGCAAAACTGGTAGGCAAAGTCAAGGACCTTGCTTTTTCTGTAGGGAAAGCAAGCATAACTTTGGCGGTTGAAAAAGAGGACGGGTCAATGCAGAACATCGCTTGGGATGAGGTTCAGGCGGCAGCGGACTTTATTCTCTTAAGAACTGCCCTCGCCACCCAGCAGGCCGCGGCGCCAGCGCAGACTAGTCAAAGCCAGAATCTTTGTCCAACCTGCGGCAAACCGCTCACTTGGATACCGCAATACCAGAGATGGTACTGCTACAGCGACAAAAAATACGTTTAGTTAAACTACCCTTTTTCCTTTATTTTCTTGTTGCAATGAGAACCAACCAGTCTTGTCAGATTAATCTTTTCTTTAGCAGGGTTTTTTCAGTAAAATCTTATATATTAAAACGAAAATAAGTTACTTAGAGATTTTTATGGAAAACAAGACCCCTGGGTGGCTACGGTGGGCTAACATAGCCGCTTTCATAGCAACCCTAATCGTTAACGGCTTATCCAACACCACCCTCATCGGCGGACAAACCACCGCGGAAGTCTCCAACAGACACCCCACCCTAATCACCCCCGCGGGCTACGTGTTTTCCATCTGGGGCATCATCTACGTGCTGCTCGGGGTCTACCTGGTTTATCAGGCGCTGCCAAGCCAAAAAAATCGGCCCTTCCAAAAACAAATCAGCTACCTCTTCATCCTAACCAGCATACTTAACATCGTTTGGCTGTTTTTCTGGCAAAACGAGCTGCTATCCATCTCAGTAGCGGTAATCCTTGGTTTCCTGGCATCGCTGATTGCAATTTATCTGAGGCTGCACATCGGACGCTCCAACGTTAGCTTAAAAGAGAAGCTCTGTGTGCATGTGCCCTTTAGCGTCTATCTGGGCTGGGTAACAATCGCCACCATCGCCAACATCGCGGTGACTTTGACTGCGTCGGGTTGGGATGGATTGGGGTTAAGCATGCAGACCTGGGCAATCGTCGTCTTGGCGTTGGCGTTAATCATTGATTTAGCTGTCATCGTGACCCGCCGGGACATCGCTTTCAGCTTAGTGTTTATTTGGGCGCTGGCAGGCATCGCTGTGAATCAAACCTCTTACCCCAACGTGGCTTTGACGGCGGAGATCGCTATAGTCGTGATAGCGGTGGCGTTGGCGCTGGCGGTTGCGGTGACTAGACTGCGCAGACGCTGATAGCAGAGTTTACGAATAAGCTTTGATATCGCAGCTAAGCTTGGGCATGAGTCGGCGGCGACGCAGGCAATCTGACACTTCTACGGATGGCTTCAGCCTACAAAAGGGAACTTAAAAGAAGATGCGGAACTGCTGAGTGAGCCCCGGAGGCAGGGACTAAGGAGAGGAAACACCTAATGAGAAGGGAAACCTCCAGAGCTGAGTCAGCCAGTCCATATGGGATAGAAACGGGGAGGGAAAGTGGGCTTAGGGTTGCATTGTTCTAAAGCTTGATTTGGTGGTTGTCGTGGCTGTTCTGGTTGTGTTGTGGTTCTTGGTTGCCTGCGGGTTGTGTTGTAGGCATTGCTTGATGTGTATCCTTTGAGTTGCCGGTTTGGCTGCGACTGGACGGTGCTGCATGAGGATACGGGCTGTCGCCTGCCACTACCGTTTGGTCACTTGCTAATGCGCGATTTGCAATGCATTGCTGGTGCTGTGCGATTTAGGATCTTGGTGTCAGCGGTGCTGCGTTGTCGCCGGCGGAGGGTTTGGGGTCTGCTTGTGTCATCATTGCTGCTGCCATAGCGCCCATTGCTGTGGCAACTGTTACCAGCCGTTTTGGACTTACTGCGAGCGATTGCGTTTTTTAAGCTGCACCTCCTCATCAAACCAAGGATGCCCAATCGTTTATTAAACAATTTTTCAACATTGGACCCAGAAGACCACATATTTTTACCCAAATTAGTACAGAAATAGCGACTGCTTACATGGCAACTGAACTATGAAGAAGATAGATGTTATTAGTGAACAAATAATTTTTCCTTGTATATTGAGTTGCTAGATACTCACGCATGCCCTTGGCAGTGATCAACTGTCAGCATCGGCGTAATTCAGGCTGGAGCGGTAGCCGAAAGCTTAAATCTAAAACGGCCAGATAGATGCTTGACTGCTATGTCTGAAGAAGATTTAGTTACAATACGGGTCAGCAGAAGGAACGGCAAGATAGACTACAAGGTGGACTGCGCCAAAGAGGTTACAAGCGATGAGCTGGCACATTACCTCGACGAGATAATCAAGGGCATCTGCACCTGGAAACCCGAGGTCTGCCAGGAACCCATCAAAAGCATCGTGGGCGTCATACACAAAAAGCAATCGTCCTAATCAGCAAGAATAAATGCCCACGGTCCCATCAATAAGCAGCCAGGGGCACTTGAATTGGCACAAGTTGATTTAACCGCTAAATACTCAAACTTTTACGCACCGAAAAACCAAATCATCGTCAACTCCGAAGACCTCCACCAAAAATACGGCATCACAGCATCCACCCTAAGTGTGGAGCAGAACCCATCAGCCCCAAAATTCAGGTTCACCGTCAACGACCCCCAGTCAGCATGGATAAACACGGCGCTATTTGAACCCGGCCAAAAAGTTTTTGTGAAAATGGGTTACGGGGCAGTTCTTGAAACGGTTATGGAGGGGGAAGTCAGCGAGGTCAAATCGGTTTTTTCAGCTGACCGTGGACCGCAGATAGAAGTCCTCGGCGCATCCAATCCTAGGCAGACCCCCAGGGCAACTAACGCGGTTCCTGTTTGCACCCTTGCCTTTGGCAGTACCCTGCTGAACTTCACTGCCATAGCCGCCGCAGAGAACCAGCCTAAAACAACCGCTATAAGCAGAGTACCCGCCCTTAAGGCGACGGCAGCTAGCCTGCGATGCGTAGCCGAATCCATAGGGTTACCCGAAGTAAGAGACAGCGCCGCTGTTGCGTTAACTGGACTGGGACAAAAGTTTAACCTAACCTACCTCGTCGAAAAAGCCATCCACAGCTGGGATAACAACTTTGGGTTCATGACCCTTTTTGAGGCAAAAGCGCGGGTTTGACGGAAAAAGCCTAAATGCCACAGAAACAGCACTATTTGCAGTGAGCAAAATGGGAAAATGCACACGAACCATAGGTGAACGCCGGTTGGGCAGAACCATCTACAAGCTGGGCAACAGCGTGGAACTCAGCAGCAAAGAGGGCAAAGCCAAAGTCACCGAGCAAAGCTATAAGCAGAAAGCCCAAGAAAGCCAGGGTTACGGGGAGGATTCGCCGGTGGAGAACCTGCGGGATGCCTCAGCCCGCAAAAAGCCCGCTAAATCCAGTGGGACTGTCTAGCAGGCGTTTATGGGGTTGATTGTTCAGTCAGCAGGCGCCTAGCCTGGCATGCTGATTTTCAATGAAGATTAAGCCATGCGTTTGCTTGCTGCATGAATGTTGAGGGTATATAAGAGGGGGGTCTATAGCTTGTGAGCAACAGAGTACCGCAGCTGTCGATGAGGGTTTTTAAGGTTGAAGCCGCTTTTTTGTTTAGGGATGTTTATGTCTGCTTCTGAAGTTGATAGTGAATGGAATTTTCGGATAGTTGAAAACCGGCTTGTAACCGTAAAGGCAGTAAACCAAGAAACACGTAAAATCGCGGTTGAGGACGCCCAAACAAAGCTGCTCTTCACCGCCGATGCCTCAGACGCCATAGAGATAAAGGGGATTGAGGCCAAAAAGCAGTACCTCTTCACCGTCAACGTGTACACCTCGAAACGCCTCAGCGACGTCAAGGAAGATTTCTTGGGATTCTTCGAGGCAGTTGATGTTGACCAGGAAATGGAGGATTTCATTAAGGCATTCCGGTTTTACCCAACAAAACTCCGCTTTGAACTCGTCGAAGCCGCAGAGCCCTAACGCAGCACCATGTTGACGAATTTGTCTGGGTTAAACAGCTCCAGGTCCTTGTAGGTTTGCCCCACGCCGATGAAGAGAATCGGCTTCTGAGTCACAAACGTCACGCTAAGCGCCGAGCCGCCCTTCACGTCCGCATCTACCTTAGTGAGGATGGTTGCGTCGATGCCTACGGCTTTGTTGAATTCCTCCGCCTGCATCACCGCATCGTTGCCGATGAGTGAATCAACCGTGAACACCACCAAATCGGGCTTCACCACACGCTTCACCTTGATGAGTTCATTCATCAGGTTCTGGTTAGTCTGCATACGCCCAGCTGTATCGATTAAAACCACGTTTATGCCGTGAGCCTGCGCATGGCTAACTGCGTCATACGCCACAGCCGCTGGGTCGCCGCCATAGGTGCTTTTAATCACGCGCACACCCAGCCGCTTAGCATGCTCTTCGAGCTGCTCGATTGAGCCTGCACGGTAAGTGTCTGCACCCGCCAAAACCACCGAGTAGCCCTTATCCTGGAAGAACCTGGCGACTTTAGCGATGGTGGTGGTTTTGCCTGTGCCGTTGATGCCGACGAACATAAGCGTTAAGGGTTCTTTGCGTTTGCGTTTTTCCTCTGCTTTCTGAAGCAGGTCTATGCGGACATTGGTTAACATGACTTCCAAGAGGACCTGCCGCAGGTTTTCATCCACGACTTTTTTGCGGTCCTCAAGCCGCTTAACAGAAACGCCTGACAGCCGCGAAACAAGGTCGTCGCAGATTTTGTCGGCAACAGGAAAAGCCACGTCGTTTTCGGCTAGGCTCATTTTGAAGTCGGATAAAATGGGGGTTAAGTTTTCTTCTTTAAGCTCAGTCGTGGTGACTTTGTTAACTAAGCCTTTAAACCCGGACTTGAGCTTCTCAAACATTCCCTATCGCTCTACTGTTGAGCTTGTCTTGCGTGGGCAAGCATCGATTCAAGTCGGCTTCTGCCGCTGTTGATGCGCTCGGCGATTTGGCTGAACTGCTGCTGCGCCACATTCATGGTTTTCTCGAGTTCATCAAGCCGCTCTTGAAGAGTTGCCTTGGCATCCGCAAGACTTTTCTCCACTGAAACACCAGAGCCCATACCGACGATGACTTTGTCGGGGTCCGCAAGCTTAACTCGCACATAGGAGCTGCCGCCGATGGGAACCAGCATCTCAACGTTCTCCTTCTCCTTCTCGATGCCGTCAAGTGTAGCGCTGGCATAGGTTAAGTCAGTAATGGCGGCGTTAACCATGCTTATGCGCTGCTGAAGCGCCTCAGCGGTCTGCTCTAAATAGCGCATTTCAACGCTGAGCTTACGCAGTTCCTCTTCAGCAGGGGCTCTTTGACTCAATTTATGCTTCTCCAGTTACAAGTTTCTTTAAAACGGGATCCTCGATTTCGTCCACCTGCATTTCCTGGACGCCGGCGATTTTGATTTGGAACCGCTTCACGCGGTGTTTGCTGCCGATTTCGGCGTAAACCTTCTCGACGGCATGTTCGCTTTTGTCAGCTAACACTTCTTTTGTGAATGGAGTTGCAAGTTTCGGCTTCTTGATTTCACCGGTTACTTTGAAAGCTTTCATGACTAATCTTTCCTGCACAACATCCAGTGCATTCCCAATTATAAACATATTCACCCAAAACGTTGCCATCAGACTATCGGACAAACCTTTTGTGTCTACCCCCACAGCCAAGCCTGCATGGATAATCAAATTTGCCGGTGGCGCTTGAAAGGGATAAAAACGTAAACTTAATGAGGCATCCACTGGTGGAAGACAGGGAAAACAAGCAAACCAACCTGAACCCATGGTTAGCCTGAAAGCAGATGACAAAAAGAAACCTCAAATCAGCCAATGCAACCGTGATTATGTTAGTGGCATTTCTCCTTCTAAGCTGCTTTGCCAGCGTAAGCCAACCAGCCCAAGCTCAAAGCGAAAACGTGACTACCCAGCCCCGGGGCTCCGCAGCGGTAATCGCTGATTTAGTGGGTAACGTCGGCGGCAACGCTGGTTGGAACAGCACCCTTCAGACGATTTATGATGGCTTAGCGTTAGGTCAAACAACCGTTTCTCAGCTTCAAGAAGCCGTGGATTCAATCAACGTCACCTCGGCCTCCTCAGCTGAAGCTGTGTTTTACTGGTATTTCCAGTTAAGTAAACTCGGCGTTGGAATAAACTCTACAACGATAAAAGCGGCGTTAGATGCTATGCCTATGCTGCCTAGCGTCGGGGGATTACCCAATAATTACCAGAGAAGTGGAACAGCATCGTTTCTGATAAACAACCGATTCAACCTTTACGCTTACCAATGGGCTGCCCAGCTTGATTACCAAACAGCCAAATGGAACCTAACCCAAGCATACAGCGTCTTCAACAGCACCGTCAGTTCCTATGGCAAACCTCTGCTCTGCGTGGGCTCCGACGGAAAAGGCTGGGGAATCGACTATGGCCCCAGATACTACGATGAATGCGCCCAAACAATCGATATGTACCTTACGTTTTATCTGATGGGCATCCCCGACGGCGCAAAACAGGCGCAGTACTGGTGGAACTGGGAAAACCAAAACCTTTGGACAACTACCACCTGGCAAAGCTACTACAAATATGCCTTAAAAAATTCTGAATTCGAGTGTGAAGCAGGCTCCTTTGACATGCTAATCTGGAAAATCTATGCATACAACCAAGCAACCGCTAACGTAACCAACCTCTTCACAGATATGGAAACCCGTGCGTTAAGCCAAAACTGGAGCAGCCCCCAATGGGCAGACTACGTTGTTGTGCATTCATCAAACAATCGACAACAACGCCTTGAAAACACCATAGTCTCATGGGCAGCGATAATGGGGCTCTATGGAAGCATGAACTCAACAATGCAGGGGCAAGTGCAGATGCTGCTAAACGGCACAGCAACCGATGAACCCGCATGGAGCTTAACGCTAAAAAGCAAATTGTACGATAACGCAACAGGCATGTTTAAGATGCGTTCCGACTGGGCTGGTCCCGCTAATGAGGCAACCGCGGATGCAGCGGTTCTCTTGATGCTACTCTCGACTGTTCCAGTGACAGGTTCGCTGGCGGTGCCTGTGCAGGACTGCATGTACCAGGATTTAAACAGCATAATCGATGGAGCCCTCTTTAGCATGGATTTAAACAACCGCACGGTATCCATAAACGTGGCTGACCCAGGAACATTTCTATCGATGTTTGGAACCAACATCTTCCAGTACAGTATAGAAAGCCCTGGGCTCTGGCAACTTAGCTTTGACAGCGATTGGAACAGCTTAACCGCAATAACGCCACTTTCTCCATTGCCCAGCACGCGACTTTATCTAGGAGAGTCAAACTGCACCCAAATCTACGCGACATGCGATAACAACTGCAGCATATCTCCAGCGGGTTTTGTTAACGTAAAGAAGGGTGAAGACTTCACCTTCACTTACTCGGGAAGCGGCTGCGAAATTAGCACGGTTCTTGTGGATAACGAGCCTGTTGTTGTTACGGGAAGCTACACATTTCTAAACCTAACTGAGCCACATACTATTGCAGTTTTGAGTTCCGATAGGTCTTCCCCCATCGTCCCACCCACGCCTACGCCGACCGCAAACCCGCCTACCTTGAAGCCAGCACAAACAACCATTAAGCCCACACCTAAACCCACCATAACTGCCAGCCCTACACCAACCCCCACACCGACGCCAACCCCGAATGCCACGATTCAACCTACCCCAACGGCTTCAACAGCGGAATCTACGCAAGATTGGACCATCAACCCGTTAGTGGTTGTTATTGCCGCGGCAGCGTTTCTTGCTGCTTCGTTGGCGGTGACAGTTTGGGCGCTGGGCAAACGAACAAAGAAATAGCATGAGTCCTTAGATTTTCATAGGGCACTAAAGGGTGCTTAGGGCATGCTCGATTATGAACATTTCAGGCCCAGTCGTCATGGAACCCGCCACTGCCGCGTTGCTGTTGGCAAGCAAACCCGTGCCCACATAGGGTATGCCGCAGTTGACGGTGCCCACTTCCACGGGAACCTTAAAGACGCTTTCAAGAATCTTCTTTTCCGCCTCTTTTAGCAGCGGATGCGCCAGCACGCCCTTGTTGGTTGCAGTCGCCAGCGACCCCACATAGGGCAACCCAGCGATCTCGGTGGGAACCGCTTCGACGCCAAGTGCATCGGAGATTGCCTTGATTTCTTTTTCTTTAAAGCGTGGATCAACCACTGCGCCCTTATCGCTGGCAAGCACCAGGTTGCCGTAGGCGGTTTTTTTGGTGTCCATAACTGTGAGGTTGCCTTTGTAGACGGCTTTGATGCGTTGGATTTCTTCTTCGCGCACCGAGTTAGGCAGCAGCATGCCGTTGCTGTTGGCGCATGAGAGTGCGCCTGCGAGAACTGAGCCGCTGATGGTTGTGTAGACCAATTCAGCTTTAAGCCAGTCAGCGTATTCCTGGGCTTTCTCCTGCGGCACCATAACTGGGATAATCACTATTTTTTCGGTTGCCAGCGAGTACACGCCGATGCTGGGGCTTCCAACGATGCTGGATAAGTAAACAGTCAAGAAACCTCGGTCTCCAATACAGTCTTAGCGAAAATTGTCATGCACAGTGCCTATTTTAGATTGCGGTGTTCTTATTCTTTAAACATGCTCGTTAAGGATTGAATGGAAGAATAACAGTGAAATTCGTGCCTTCACCGACTTGGCTTTCAAAGTAAACACCGCCACCTAGAGCTTCAGTGAGGCGCTTAACATCTGCTAAACCTAGCCCCTGTCCTTTGGCTTTTGTGGTGAAAAGCGGCTTAAAATCGGGGGTTTAACTGCTTCAGGTATACCTGATCCTGTATCCTTAACTGAAACCAAGACTATGCAGAAACCTTTAGGGAGAAAGCCAGCAGACGGTGCGTTTTATGCAGTTGAGCAAGATAAAAGCGGTGGCGAAGGAAGCTTGGGTGACCTGGGCGTTTATCAGAATTCAAATTCCCTGTTCTGCTTGTGGCGGGCTCCACAACCAGCCAGCAATGCGCCACAACGCCTGACGCCAAAACGCGTTGTTTTAGGCAAACCTTAGGTTGTTGTTGAATAAAGGAGGTTCCCCCACAACAACAACTATAGAAAAAAAGAGTTAACGCTAGAATTTTGATCTACTGATATAGGAGCGGGATGGTGACAGCGCAAAGCGCAAATTAAGCTATCATAGAAAGTGACTGAAAATAAAAAGAAAAACTACAAAGTTAAAACTGAAGGAAAATAGGTGTTTACTGGTTTTCGGCCAGATAAACGGTGACGTTGCCGTCTTTGTCTTTGGTGACGCGGGTTTTGATTTTCCGCGGCGGCTTCTCGATGCCTCTTCCCCAGATTTTCTCGTTAACTTCAGGGGCAACAAGCAACTGAGGTAACTCTTCTTCTTCCTCTTCCTCGCTGACCTTCATTTCAAGCTTCATGTGCTTGGTAACAAAGATTTTAACGAGCTGCATGGCGCGTGGCGCACGCTTCTTAGGCGGGCGAATCAGGGCTTTCTGCAGGGGAATAGTGTAGAAGCGTTCTTCAACGATTTCTTGTTCCTCTTTCTTTTTGTGTTTAGCCTTTGCCTTCTCTTCTGCGGCTTCCTCGGTTTCTGGCGCCTGCTCCTGTGCGGCTTCGGTTGCCTGTAGCTGCTGCTCTTCGGGTGCCTCAGCTATTTCTTCGATGGTTTCCTCTTGGACTTCTTGTTCTTGCGGTTTAGTTTCCTTGGGCATTATGTTCTGTTTCTCCTATGCCTTTATTTTGCGGGTTCGCCAGTTGCGCCGCATTTTAGGGTTCACTCTGACTTTGCCGTCTGTTCGGGCGATAACCCATGTTGGTACAGACTGGGATTCTTTGCCAGCTTTAGCTAATCGGAGTTTTTTCGCGGTTGGTTTTACTCTCGCCATTTTTCTATATCCTTCTTATCGTTGTCTCTCGCTTCCGTGATTGAAGCTGGATTAGGATGGATTTGAGCTGTGCATCTGAAAGCGGAATCGGCAGCCTGCCGCTTTGCGCCATGTCGATGAGTTGCAACTCGATTTGGTCAGCGAACTCCTTCTTCACCATTTTCAGGTTATTAAGCCGCTGCCTTGCCTCAGGTGTCAATATCTTCGCAAGCAACGCCTGCTTTTGAGCTTCAAGTTGCTGTTCGGCTTGAGATTGCCTCTGCTCGTCGCTTACGCTTGCGCGGTTCTGCATCGAGAGAAGTTTTCTCTTGCGAATCTGCTCAAGCTCATCATCTGACATGTTCTCTTATTCGCCTTGATACTTCCTAAGCTCAGGGACAGATTTGACTAGCTCCTTTGCCAGGTCTCCAGCGACTTCCTGCATCATCTTGCGGCCCTTCGGAGTCACCACTCTGCCCTTGGGGCGGGTAACCTGTACAAAACCTGCGGATTCAAGCTGCTGCAGCGACTTGCGTATGCCGCTTCCGCCTGATTTGCACGCGTGGTTCTTGTGGACACCGTTGTTTTTGCGTCCGCCATAGTCGCTGCGGAGGTTTTCTAGGCCGATGGGGCCGTGAACGTAGACCTTGCGCAGGATTGATGCGCTGCGTGTGTACCACCAGTTGGGGTTTTGGGGTTGCTTCTCTACGTGGGTGCCGGTTTTGGCGAAGGTTGCCCATGTAGGGGGCTGCACTTCATCCACGTTTTCCCGTAGGTACTTGGCTAATCGGTCGATGTACTTTTGGGCTGGAACGTCATGTGGAGTCGTCAAAGATTCTCTATCCTATTGGTTTTTCCTTGCACTAAAACAGTGAAGCCTAATATAAATATTCTCTGAATCAGAGAGCAAACGCTGTTGCTCTGCCGCATCTATCCCCCCTCTATTTATAGGCTCAACACCTGCAGGTGGCTTGATGATGATACGCATCAGTTGCAGGCAGTTCACTTGTGCCATCCAATGTTTGTGGCGGTATTAAATGGTTTTCTAGGCAATCGCAGCCAAACCTGTTTCTGCCCGGGCTGCAAGCGATGGACTAAAATATTGCCGCGACAATCCCCTCAACCACCGCCCCGTCATCTAAGCCAGCCACCTCCACGGTCACGTCCGCGTAGCGCCGATACAGCGGCAGCCGCTCCAAAAAAACCGCCTCCAACCCCCTCGCACGCAAACCCACAATGCCCCGCTCAGAAAAATCCCCCGTGCGCCGCCTGATCTCCGCCAGGGAAGCATCCAAAAACACCACCGTCGAGATGCCCCTCAGAAAACCCATAGCCCTCTGCGAATAAATCGAACTGCCACCCGGAGAAACCACGCAGTCCCCAACCGCGCCCAAACCCAAAATGGCTTTCTCCTCCAACGCCAGAAACTTGGAATCCCCCAAACTGTCAACTAAATCCTGAAGCCTCCGCCCATGAACTGCCTCAATGACACGGTCCACGTCGATAAAACGATAATTCAGCCGCTCAGCCAAAAGCGCCCCTACACGACTCTTCCCAACACCAGACATACCAATGAGGGTAACATTCATAATGACACTATACTTTAATCGCTGTTATTTTCTTTTTTATGGCGATAGAACGGTGCGAAGAAAAGGGCACATCAACTTATTTACCTATGATTAACTATTTTTTGGTGTCCTCTTCGTTTGAAACGGGCAAAAATGTCTCGATTCTTTTGGTGTTTTGATTTTTCATTTTAACCGCCTCTTTGGGTCTATATTTGGTGAAGTCTGTTTTATGTGTTAATTCATTATTTTTTGTTTTTTTCGATGTCATTTTCTTAACCTCTAAAATTTTCTGAATTTTATTTTCATTAGGGCAGGGAAACATTGTTTCCATAAAACTATCTGAGCGGTGTGAATAAGCAGTTTTGGGTAGTCCAACGAAATGAAATCTACAATCTACACATTGTCACTTTGGCTCAGATGCCTTTTACCTTTTGCCATCGGTATACTTGCCCATTCCACAAACCGAACATTTAACTTCTTTCTCCGAGCTCTCAAGAGCGCTACTTCCGCAATAAGGACAACTATTTAAAAATTCTTTAGACATAAGAAATCATGTTCTCCAGAACATTATAGGCGACACATCTCCCTGTTAAAGATGTGGGTAACAAATGTGTAATTTTAAAAAGTGCCACGCTGATTACCTTTCTTCTTTTACCCAGATTCTGAACATTTTTTCCTTACCTTTCTTATAGCAACTAAAATCTGATGCAGCTACTTCCTCAACCTCCACAGTAACTTCCCCATAAATTTCCTTATACTGCTCCAACCAATTAACAAAATGTGCGCCCCCACCCACATATTTCTTAACCCACCTCTCACCATGCGCATTCAAGAACCAACTCTTTGCGGGGGTAAACACAGATTCTGGCATAGTTCAAAGCCTAAGGTGCCTTGGAATAAGAGATTTATCCTCGTAAGATTGCTGCAAAGAACGGTTGTGGCCCCCATTTCTGCAGTCGCATAAACAACCGCCGCTATCGCTCAGAACACTTAACACCATGCCGAAAACTAAGATTCACCGATGTCCTCTAGAAATTTTGCTATTAGTCTGTTGTCGAAATAATGGCCGTCTTTGAAGGGCTGTAACATTCCACGTTTTAGTTCTTTGCAGGTTTCGACCCGCAATGCGCTGCTTGAGCAGGCGAACTTACCGGTTATAGTCTAAACTCAGGGGTATCATCAAAGAGGTGACGGTATGTCTTGTTAAAGAGGGCGATGTATTCGCTGGCTTGCTCGGTGGATTTGAGCAGGGTCAAATCGCCGTTTTCTACTTCCACAAGAAAGTTCCGCTGTTTTAGGAAGTCTATGTGGGTTTGCCCAATCTTCGAGTTCAAATTACAGCGGTTGATTATGCTGGTGAAGCTGCGGGGCGTGCGGCAGAACGTGAGGATCTCCCAGAAGATCTCATAATGCGTCCGCTTCATTACGGCTCACCCAGAACTTTTTGCAGCGCCGCTTGGGCTTTCTCGGTTTGGGTTAGCCGCTTATCCCAAACCGCGGAGTACCTGCTAAAGAAGTGGGGAAGCAGATAGCAGGCAGCGGCGACCCCATAGCAGATGGCGATGCTTAGCAGCGAGAGCCAAAGTTGCATGCCCCCTATTCCTGAGAACGCCAGCGAGATAAGCTGCAGCGAAGCCATAAGCGCGAAGGCGGCGCAGGCGACTTTGCTGATGGTCACCATCAGTTTTAGGGTTGGCTTGTTTTCTCGGTAAGCAGCCAATAAATCAATGATTATACCCGTTAAGGCTTCCTCGTCGAGGGTGTTGTCTTTTCGGTGCTGCTTGAGGCTGTTGCCTAAATCGAAGGCGGGCTCCATTATTTGGATGGTGGAGAAAATCCATTTGAAGGCAACCGCGAAGGCCAAGCCGCCCAGCACCATCAGCCCCAGTTGGTCAAGGGGGGGAAAAGTCAAAGTTGTCGCTGCCAAAACCAGGTTAGGCATCAGGAAGTAGGCGCCGAAGGCAAACCCAAAGGCGCTGCACATCAAGTTAATTATGACTAAGCCCTGTAGGCTGCTGAGTTCATTCTGAAGTTTATGCGCCGTATCCGTTGACATGTAATGTTTCACCAGGCACAGTTAGGGTTGACTTTGAATATAAACGGGCACGAAACATCGTTACATACGCAAGTTACACAAGAAAAGCCGGAAGATTAGGGCTGGGGCACTGCGGGGGCTGCCGGAGCAGGAGCGGGTGTCGGAGCGGGGGTTTGGGGGCTGGATGCGGGGGCAGCAGGGGCCGCTGGAGGCACCACTTTTCGGTGGTAAACCCTTGCGATGATGCAGAGCGCCGCCACCACGATAGCCAAGTAGAAGGGAAAGAGAAATGCAGAGCTAACTTCAACCCGTATGTTTACGCCTCCGGGGGCAAGCCCGGCGGGGAGCCCAACTTCGCCTGCGCCCATCAGGGGGAAATTAAAGCCTGAGAGCAGGGTAACGGAGAAGTACATGATGAGCAACGAGACTACAAAGAGGATGAGTGCGTAGAGGGGTTTTTTGTAGCCGAAACTCAGGAGTGTTTTGGCGTAGGATTTGGTTGGGATAACTGAGTAGATCAGAAGGGTGATGCCGCCGGAGAGCAAGGTAAGCAGCGCGGCTAGGTTTAGAGCCCAGATGAGGGGGACTGTTAGGATGCTGCCGAAGAGGGAGAAGTTGAAGTTAACGGGGGAAAAGTTGACGGTGGCAAAGGAGGGGTTGCCTACGTTGAATTGCCACCAGGGAACATACGCTGAGACGGCAACCAGCACAACGGTGAGGATGCCGGCGGTTAAAGCTATGTAGTTGATGGCTCGCGGCATAGTTGTCTACCCTGTGAAGTTGACTCCGGAGGCGGAGAGGGGAACCGTGGCGGTGTAGGGTCCGCTTAAATCAACTTTTATGCCGTTCACGTCGATATGGAAGTTCACGACTGATATTGTGACTGAGCCGCTCTGCTGGTAGTTGTTGAGGATGTAGGTTTCGCCGCTTTGGGTCCATGAACCCACAACGGTGACGTCGGCGGTTTGGCCCGACACGATGGTTAAGGGAGCGCTTAGGCTGACGGTGGCAAGTGCCTGTCCATCCTGGGTTTGCACGTCAGCGTTTAGTGAGTTGAGGGTTAAGTCGTAGTTGAGGGGGTTGGTGAAGTTCACGGTCACACGGAAGGTTCGGCTTGTGTAGTCAACGTCTGCGCTGACTAGCTGGGGCATAACAAAGCTGTTGAGGAGTTCACTGGGGTTTTGGCTGCCTCCGGTTACGGTTTGGTTTAAGAAGAAGCTGGTATCGCCATTCATTAAGCCCTCAACCTCGGAGGGAATGACTAGCCCAGTTAAATCATCCTGGTACATAACGACGACTGCGCCCACTGGCCCAACCACTAAGCCTATGCTGATTAATGTTAATAAGACACTAATTATCTGCATGCAAACATCCCTAAACTAGAGTTTATGTTGCGATTTAGTTTTAAGGTTTGTCCCTATCATCCAAGCCAAAGCCCTGTGTTGAACAGAAATACAAAGCCAACTCATAAGCGGGGCAGTCAGGGCATCGGTTGCTTTCTGGCAGGAAGCTTCAAAGCCTAACTTGTAGGCTCCGCCTCTGGCTCGGGCGAACGCCGTTTCCTAAACAGTATAAACACGTGCCCCCGCACCTCAACAAGCGCCGACTCCGTTGCCGCCGCTGCTTTCTTGGCGATTTCCTCGGCTGTGACGAGTTCACGAAGCGCCGCGGGCAATACCCGCACTTTCACCATCTTGTTTCTTTGAAGTTGCTTTTCGATTTCCGCCACTGACTGCTCGGTTAAGCCGTCTTTGCCCACCCATATGGTGGGGTTCTCGTCTTTGAGGACATGCTTAACGTGACGTTTCATCCTTGTGGTTATCTTGCTCACTACTATGCACCTTTTTTCTGGTTCTATAACGGGTTTGGTTCCCGCAGTTTAAACATGTTACTACCACATGAGGCTCCCTTTTCTGCTTTACCCTAACACGGCAGTTGATGCCATGCACAAAGAAGCTGTTGCATTGTTTGCAGGTTTGGCGGCGATACTCCTGTGGCATGCGAATCCGTGCTGCCATGGCGATTCGCCTAGCTAAACCCACATACTCCAATGCAAGTTTGGGGTTGCTTCGCCGCAGCTTCTGAGCTTGCTCATAGAGGATTGCGATGCGTTGATGCGCGATCTGCTTGATGCTGGTCTGCTTCATCATGGCCTAACAAATGCAAAGGCGCAGAGGTGTTACATAACAATTGCGCCTAACAAGGAAAGTTCTGGGTCTGCTGCTAATTCTTTTCTATAGTTGTTGCTGCAGAGGACCCCTTTTACACAACAACAACCCGCGGGTTGCAGTAAACAATCCTTTTTTGCGTCAGACGTTGTGGCATATTGCAGGCGGGTTGTGGCGTTTTCCACAAGCACATCAACACCCAAGCATAGAGTTGTTGCTCAGCCTATACCTCCCGCCCCCATATAATAAAGGTGGCATTACTGATAGACAAACCAAATAACAAACATTGAAATTGCGAAAATTAAGGGCTGCGAAATGCAGATATATGGCTTATTTATAGTTTGATGTTATGTCATTTGCAACTCCAATTGTCGATTTTTTGCCGCCCCCTAACCCATTTATACCATTGTTATTCATTCTGTGGTTTTTATTTCCTATTTTGAGCCTAAGCGCAGTGTTGCTATTAAGAAACAACAAATCTGTCTCCGCACATACCGTTGGCGCAATGGGGCTTTTTTTGGGTGGACTTGGATTGGCCATAAATATTGGGGTTATTGCCTTTATTGATGCTTTAGCGATGAGCGGTTTCAATGACTTAATCGTTACCTTAGATCTGCTTATGATCATTGGATTACAGATGCCCAACCTGTACGTTGGTTACTCTAAGTTCACACAAAAATCAGTTGCTCAAAAATAAAAACTTGAAAATCGAAATAACGATAAATTTATCTGAACATTGCTAAACCAAAACCGCGCCGCTCAACAACCCTCGGAAAACGAACAATTAAGGGGTGAAGCCGCTATTCTGGGTGGGGTTCGGGGGATAGTTCATGTTTTAGCTGCTTTAGCGCCGCTGCCAGCGGAAGAGGCTTGCATTTGAGTTGGCGCTGCGCTTTAGAGGTGTCAAGGGAGGAGTCGGTGGGGCGCTGTGCCATCCAGTTGAACTGTGAGGTGGTTACCTTGTCGATCAGGGATTTGTCGAGGCCGAAGACTTCGGCGATTTGCTGGGCGAACTCTAGGCGGCTGACTCTGGTTGCTCCGCAGAGATGGTAAACCCCGGTTAGGCGGCGGTCGACCACTTCAAGAGTCATCTCTGCGAGGTTAGTGTTTAATGTAGGGGTGATCCATTGGTCTTTGACGATTTTGACGCGGTTGCCTTTGCGGAGGGATTCTATTAGCCATAGCGCAAAGTTGACTTTGCCAGCGGCGGGGGTAGCGCCATATATGACGCTGGGCCGAACGACACAGGAGTTAGGCAGATAATAAACGATTATTTCCGCTTCAAGCTTCGTTAAACCATAGTAGTTGAGGGGCTCAGGCGAATCGGATTCAACGTAGCAGCCTTTTTCGCCGCTAAACACGTAGTCCGTGGACACATAGAACAGGAAGGACTCGGTTTCCTCGCAGGCGTCAGCTACGTTTTTGGTGCCCTCCACGTTGACTTTCCATGCAAGAGCCTTATCCACCTCGCATTTATCAACATCAGTCAACGAGGCAGCATGAACAACAACATCCGGCTTCAGCTTTTTTATCGTCTCGAGAACTTGTTCTCTATCAGCCACGTTTAACCGCACAAAGTTTCCATAAACCGATAGTTCCTGGATGTCTGAGGAGTAAACCTCAAAACCCCGCGCCAATGCAAGCTGCGCCAGTTTGGAGCCATATAGGCCGCTGGCGCCTGTGATGAGCAGCTTCAACGCAGACCACCCAGCTTCCAAGGTGTCGGATGCAGAATTACGTCGGTTGCAAAGGGCGTCCACCAGCGCTCATTAGCCAGATACCACTCCACAGTAGACCGCAGCGCCTCATCAAAGCTCGCGCTTGGCTTCCAGCCTAATTCACTGCGAAGTTTAGAGGAATCAAGGCTGTAGCGGACATCATGGCCGGGTCGATCCTCCACGTAGGTGATGAGGGCTTCGGGCTTCTTGAGCTGCGAAAGGATACGCTTGACGATGTCAAGGTTAGCTAACTCGTTGCTTGCTGAAACATTGTAGATTTCGCCGGGTTTGCCCTTCTCAAGGACAACGCTGATGGCTTTGCAGTGGTCACCCACATATATCCAGTCGCGGATGTTGGTGCCTTTACCGTATATGGGTATGGGCAGGTCACGTAGCCCACGGATGATGGTTTTGGGAATCAGCTTCTCGGGCAACTGGTAGGAGCCAAAATTGTTGGTGCACCGAGTGATTGAAACGTTTAAGCCGAAGGTTTTATGGTAGGAGAGCACGAACATGTCGGCGGCTGCCTTTGACGCCGAATAGGGATTCGAGGGGCGTGGCGGCGTGTTCTCTGTAAAGGAGCCCTCCAAGGCTTCCCCGTAGACCTCGTCGGTGGAAACCTGCACGAACCGCGCCTTGTGGTTGTGGCGGCGGATGGCTTCCAGAACCGTGAAGGTGCCCAACGTGTTGTTCTGCAAAAAGACGTTTGGGTCAGCTATGCTGCGGTCCACATGGGTCTCCGCGGCTATGTTAACAACGGCGTCAACCTGGTGGACTAGGCGATTAATCAGCTGTGGGTTGCAGATGTCGCCTTTTATGAAGGTATAGTTCTTGTTGTTTTCGACGTCATGTAGGTTCGCGGGGTTCGCGCCTATGCCGACTTTGTCGACGTTTATGATTTCATAGTCGGGGAAGGCTGCAAGCATATATCGAATGAAGTTGCTGCCGATAAATCCTAAACCGCCTGTAACTAACACTTTCATATCTATCACCTACTTATGCGGGGGATAATTCCAGTCCCAGCTTTTACCAACACGGATGTCAGATGCTTTGCCGTTGACGATTTTCGGGATGAGTGTTGGATCATTCCAGTCACGGCGTTCCTCATCGGGGGCTTTAACGTCATAGAGGTTAGTGGTGAAGTACACCAGCATAGCCGGCTCGTTGCCCACCGCTTTAAAGCCATGCCAGTAATGCCCCGGCATACGGACCAACTGCAAATCGGTGCCGCTTGAAACCACCTCGTTAACCTCGGATGTTACCTCGTCAAAGGCACAAATCTTTATTGTACCTCGCAGCACCAAGAAGTAATCCACTTGCCCGCGGAGGTGACGGTGCCAGGCACGGATGACGTCGGGGTAAGTGTAGGAGAAATTTGCCTGCGCTATGTTGTCTTCGCCAAATAGGTCCCTCCAGTCGCTGCGCATGATTTCGCAGAAGAAGCCTCTTTCGTCAGGAAAACGTTTTATCGGTTTTATTCTTATGCCGTCCAACATTGACTTTCTTACCCACCATCAAATATATCGTTTGAAAATATTAATATAACATTCCCCAAATCTTTGCTAAACTTCAAGCTCCGAGTATTCGCCAACATGCAACTTCAAGGTTCGGTTCCGCTGGTTGCGGGTTACCTTCGCATTCTTGCCGATTAAGCTGTCCTCCAGCCGCTCGATGTCCTTAATCAACACGCAGTCCTGCACCACACAGTACTCGATGTTTGAGTTACAAATCGTTGAGCCATCACCGACGCTCGTGTAGGGACCCACAAAGGAATTCTCAACCAAAACGTTCTTGCCGATGACGCAGGGACCACGGATGGTGCTGTTGACGATTTTAGCATCCGCATCAACCTTAACGCGGCCATCCACAACGCTGCCGATGACTGAGCCCTTGACGTCATATTGGATGTATTCATCAAGGATTTTCGCGTTGGCTGAAAGTATATCGTCTTTTTTGCCTGTATCAAGCCACCAGGAATGCAGAATCTCAGCTTTAACCGAGAAGCCCATGTTTATCATTTCCTGGATGGCATCGGTGATTTCGAGTTCTCCACGCCAAGACGGCTTTATCCGCTCGATAGCCTGATGGACTTTGCTGGAGAACAGATAAGTGCCTATGATGGCGAGGTTTCCCATCGGCGTTTTAGGTTTCTCCACCAGCTTTATGATGTTGCCCTGAGAATCAAGCTGTGCGATGCCAAAGCTGGAGGGGTTCTCAACTTCCTTAAGGATTATAAGGGCATCTAGATGCTCTTTTTGGAATTTCTTAACAAACGGCGTTAAGCCCTGCCCCGTCACGTTGTCGCCCAGACACATAACAAAGGAATCCTGCCCCAGAAAACGCCGGGCAGTCTTAACGGCATGCGCCAGCCCCAGCGGCTGCTGCGGGATATAGCAGACATCTAGCTTCCAGTCTGCGCCGTCCCCGACGTATGCTTCAACGTGGTGTCCAGTTTCGGGGGCAGTGATGATGCCGACTTTTCTTATGCTGGTGGCGGCAACCTGATCGAGCACGTAGCCCAAGATGGGTTTGTTTGCCACTGGAATAAGCTGTTTTGCACATGTGAACGTTAAGGGTCGAAGGCGGGTTCCTTTGCCGCCGCTGAGTACAAGCGCTTTCATACCAGTCACCTAAGCAACCATACCTATATGCATCTTTGCTCCTACTAAAAATTTCTGTTCTGTGATTGCTACGTGACAGCAATATATACTTATAAGCTTCAGAAAGATAGTAGTAATTAGCGCTTTTTCGGCAGTTGTTTTTTATGAAAAAACCCTTCATTTTAGAGAATCCACAAACACGGAGAGCCAAATGCAAATTCAGCACAACTTGTGAATTGTTCTCGCAGACCAGCCACACCTGCATGCATACCGGCGGTAACTACTGCGGGAGATACCGTAGACTCAACGATGAATTAAAGGCTGGACCAGAATTCGGAAACGGCTACTTAACCCAAACATCCCAGTAGCACCAAGTTACTGCCCAATCTAGGCGGCCTTCTCTTTAGGCATCAACTTCTCAATGACATCAAACACTGCATTTAGGGGTTTCTTAAGGGGCCCCAAGCCGCCGATGATTTCCCGGATGTTACGCATGTCAGACTTTTCGATGCTTCGAGTTGCCAGAGCTGCAAACAGGAATAGGACAGCGAACACAAGGACCCCCAGCACCAGCCGTACGGGGCTACTGAAAGGCAAAGCCTCAACGAAAAGAAAAGTCAAGATCCCCGCTACCGCGGAGGAAACAGTGATTTTGGTTGAGGATTTCCAATCAACCGATACGCCATACCGATTTTTTATGTAGCGCAAACCCAGCAGCATACTCGGGATACCCGCAAAAATGGTTGTCATAATCAAACCAATTATGCCAAGCTGAGAAATCAGTATGAAAGCAAGCGGGAAACCAATGGAGACAGTAAGTAGCGTTAGTTTAAGGTTGTATCGGGTGTCGCCTTGGCTGTTAATCAGGTTTCCCATGCTTAGGTTTCCAGCTGCGGAGAAAAGGTAAATCACCGACAGCAAAGACAGGTACAGGGGAGCTTGCGTGTAGCTTTCCTGAAAGATTGTGCTGATTGCAGGCTGAGAGAGAGCCATAACCATAGCGGTTATGGGCATGACGATGAGCGCCGCATACTTAACAGAGTACTGAAAAACGTTTTTGAGGATATCAGGCTGCCGAGTGAAATCTAACTTGGAGAAGGCGGGCAGAAGCATCGTGGTTACTGGCGTCGCAAAAAACGTGATTAAGACAACAAAGTTTTGGGCCACAGAGTAGTTGCCGATTAAAGCGTTATCCGTCACGAAATACGCCATGATATAGTTGTAGTAGGTGCTTAGAAATCCCGCAGCTATAACGCCGATCGAGAGGGGCAAGCCATACTTAAGCATCGTTTTGATGGTGCCTAATAATTCTAAGCTGCCGCCATTAGACTTTGGCAGGGACCGATAAATCGTGAACATAAGCAGCACCCCCGTTATCCCCGCGATTAAGAGGGCAATTATGTTACCGACGACGGCTCCGAATGTCCCGAATCCCAACAGGACAAGCGCAATTATCAAACCCGTTTTAACAACGGACTGAATAATCATCATGATACTGTTGAGGTGCATGCGTTCCATGCCGGTGAAGGCAGAAGTGGCGGTGGTGGTTAAAGCGCTTGTTAGAATAATCAGCGAAGAGATCTGGATAAGTTGAGCTATAGCCGGCCTAGAAAACACGTTAGCTAAAAACCCCGAAAGAGAAATCGACACAACAGTCAGCAGGACCCCGACGATGATTTCGAAGGCAAGCCCCGACACAAATATGCTTCTTATTTTTGCTATGTCGTTTTGGCTGTTGTACTGCGCAGAATACTTGACCATCGCGGTGGTTAAGCCCCAATCCCGGAAAGTGGCGATGAGGGCTGGTGCAGCTAAAGCAATGGTGTAGAGGCCCATGTTGTCTTCGCCTAGAAACTTGGCGATGAGGATGGTGCCGACGGCTGAGATAAGCGTGGAGACTACGAGGCCCCATAGAACATGGAAGCTGCCCTTCGCCGAAACCTTCGCCATCTCGGTAGCCTTACTCATAGCTTGCGCATCCATTCGGTTATCGTTGTAACTTAAGAGTTGGGTCAAAGAGGCGTTTATCACTTGTGGTATATATGAGAGGAGAAAAGTTTTGTATCCGTGAGTAATGCCTGATTTGCCCGCTTAAAGACGAAAAGTTTATTCCCATAAAAATGGGTGGGGATGTTATCTTGTGCCCCATTTTTTGTCTTTCAAAGTAAACAAGCTATAGACAAATATGGGAACGCTTATGATGGAGAAAATCAACTGGAAAGTCACACGTGAAGTCCATGCATGCGTGTGCTTGCGTGCGTAGAGGGCATAGAGCAGACCCAGCAGGGATAAGCTGAAGAGATAAAACACTGTGCCTATCCATCCGTCCTGGATAAGGAAGGGACAGAGGTAGAGCATAAACACCAGAAAACCATAATTAACAAAATGCACAAGCGTGCTCAGGTAGAAAAATATGCTTTTAGATCGCCGCTTGTAAGCAAACGTCATCATGTAGAGGGTTTCGCGTATCCAGCTTTTGGTCCAGCGGACCTGCTGCTTGAGGAATTTCTTGGTGGTTTCAGGCACCTCGGTTTGGGCTACCGCATCCATCTGATAAACCGCTTCGTATCCCTCTCGGATGATTAGGTTGGTTATCGCTCGGTCAACGCCGGCGGTGACTTCTAAACCTAAAAACTTCCCGTAGAGCCACTCGTACTCCACCTGCGGAGTGATTGCTGCGCGGCGATGCGCCGAAAAAGCGCCTGCACAGCAGGAAACCATGCCGATTTCAGATTCGGCGCCACGGTAAACACGGAAGCCAATGAAGTACCAGACCTCCTGGAATTTAGTTAAGATGTTCTTGCTCCAGTTCTCAACAGTTAAGTGGCCGCTGACCGAGCCCACCTTGGGGTTTTTGAAGGGTGCAACCACATTGAGCAATGCGTTCTCGTCGAGGGTGGTGTCTGAATCCAGAAACACCAGGATTTCGCCTGTTGCAGCTCTTATACCCTCCATCCGCGCATATTTGTTTCCGCGGTTCTTCTCGAAGAAAATAATTTTTACTTTTTCGGGGTCAACGAGTTTGCTTAGCTGCTTTACGGAGTCGTTGGCGCTTCCGTCGTCCACGACGATTATTTCTTTTTTGCCTTCAGGATACTTTGCGTTTAAGGTAGAGTCAATTACCTTTTTGAGGACATCGAGGGGCTCGTTAAAAACAGCCAGAACCAAGCTGACTTTAGGTTGATAGCTTGGGTCAACGGGCACTGTCTTGTATTTCACGGATAATGTTAGAACTATGCCTAGAACCGTTGAGGTGCCGATGGCATACACGAAGAGGGCGGGGTTGTAAATGTGTGAAAGCCGATAAGAAAGCACAAGGGCTATCCCGATTATTATGGTTGCAATCAGCACTTTTTTATGTTGCATAGCAGTACCCGCTTAGGACGAACGCTGCTTTGCCAAAGGCAGCAAGGTTTCCTTGCGAAGAGGCGCCGTTTGAGGTTTCACGCAGTTTTGGATGTAGTTCTCGTTTGTCTGCATGGCGCCGGTTAAGAGCCCCGCAGATGGGCAAAGACTTGCCAGAAACGCAGTGTCTTTAGGAAGACACTCTTTACCGATTCCATCACGCGCCTCCAGAAGACTCACGTTCCATTTCGTGTTTATGGCCTCTCGCCATTCATCGAAGTCTATGTCGTTTTTGTCGGCAATTAGTTTTAATTCCTCAACAAAAGCGATCTGGATATACCTGTGAGCGTTTTCTGCTATCTTTGTAGCTTCAGCAACCTCTAAACTTGATACCTGATGAAGCGGAATTTTGAGTTTACTATAGAAATCGTGTGCCTGCTGCATGCTTTGGGGATCATAAGCGCCTATAACTCGGAGTTGCTTAACCCCGTGGCTTTCTTGATCTTCCTCCCACCACCTATGGGGGCAAACAGCCACTTTTCCCAGGTCATATTTAAGCCGCATTTTCCGTGCGGTACCAACCTGAAGTGTCGATTCAAAGCAGACAAGCGCATTTTTATTTAAACTGCCAATATGGCTGCAGCAGCTTTCGATGGCAGTCATGTCGGCGGTGTTGTTGCGGTAATAGGTATTTACACAGATAATGTAAGTGTCGGCCAGCGGCGGCTTTGTTGTGGCTTTAACCCCATGTGTAAGAGCCTTAGTTACAGCGCATTCATTGATGTCATAACCGATGACGTTAAAGAATTGCTGTGTGTACTTTGCAACGGGCAAGCCTATGTTGCCGAGACCCATGATGCATACTTTCACTTTCCTTTCCTGCCACCCGAGTTTGCCATCTATTATATTTAAGTTAAGATAAATAGCTATTGCCTAAGCGGTTTTTTGTTTTCTGCACCACTCTTAGACGAATGAACCTTTTTTGATTTTTTGTGCTGTTTTCAAAGGGGGATTTTTTTCATTTGATGCTGTTTTATGAGACCCGATATATCTGGACATGTGCATTTTTATTTTGCAAAAAAACCATAATAATTGCAGCTTGATTGGCAAGCGCTCGACAAAATCAAGGGCAGTTCTGTTTGTACCATTTAGTCAAATGTGAATTAACTATGCTTCCGTGATAGCAGTCTCTGGCTGAATTAAAAAGCAATAGCTTTTTGTTTTCATCATCGAGGTTATGGTAGACAATCTCCGAAACCATCGTCTCTTTATCGGCGGATTCCTTGTTTCCATAACTTGCAAGCCTTAAAGCTTCATTCAACACTTCACCAGCCCAAATAACCTCGCCGGCATCGTTGAGTTTTTGGCTCAATTTAATCATCAGGGCTTTTCCGTATGAAAGGCCAATTCCGATCTTAATCGGATTAGCCATAAACTTTTGATTAATCAATCGAACAACCGCGGAAATTTTTCCAGCAACAGCAAAAACCTCGTTGATGTCATCTTGCCATGGAGCATCAAAGATGCCTGAAACGGAGTTGCCTGCGACGGTTATTTCTACACATTTTGGGTTGCCGTTCATGACGGCGGTGACTTCGGAAAGGTAGGCTTTGTACTGCCTGGCGAGGGGGTTGTTTTCATTAAAGCACAGTTCAGCAGGTTGGCATATTTTCGCGGAGAGGACAGCGCATTTAACGTGGAAGCCGTTGGTGTTGGTTAGCAAGTTGCGAGCGGGGATTTCGTCATGTTTTTCAAAATTGGAGTCAGAGCTTTGGCTTATCTGATTGATTCGCTCGATGCCGCGTTTAGGGTCGTATTCTGCATAGTTGCTTTTCATGGCTCCACCTCATGCTCGTCTATGCTGACATGCATTCTATATACCGTCGCTTCCCCGTTAAGGCTGTTTGAGTTAGCGTTCCCTTGATTTCGCGGTTTCAGAAAGCGATTGGCTTTTTTCTGTCTTAACCAAGGATTGCAGTGAGGATAACTCCTCCTTAAGAGATGCAATATCAGCCTCTAAAGAGGCGGCTTTGGCTTCAACGATTTTTTTAAGGTCCTCGACTTGCGCTAAGAGGCTAAGCTTCTCAGCTTCCAAGCCCTTTAGCCTATCAACTGTCTCCTTTAAACTACTCAACCCTCTCTTCTCCTCTTAGCATAGAGATAACACTCTTAGCACTTAAAATTTATGTAAAAAAGGCTGCCTGCAGTTTCCAAAAAAGTAGACACCTCAAGGGACCTTAGGTAAGTTTTGCTGCGTCTTTCCCAGGCAATTATCCTAAAGGTAAGTGCCAATCGCAAACATAACGTTCCCTTTTTGGCGCAATATTAGAAGTAAGCAACAGTATACCGTCAAAATTATTACTGAAAAAGAAAAGGACACACCGGTCAAAGGGGAAACCAATAATACTTCGCCAGGTCGTCAGTGGTGGATATCTAGCCTCAATTAAGCTACTGACCGGTAAATATCTTATATATGTTATAAAGAAGCTATTGACAATACTTAAATTTTAAATACCAACCGCTTAATATTCGATGGTTGCCTCATGCACGGTCTAAATGTTTCTTCTAAAGAAAAAACGGGAGTATATCTTAATCAACATAGGCTGACATTAGCCATAAAGTGCGCTGTAATTGCAGCAGCCGTGATTGCACTGTATTTTCAGGACTTAAGCCTAATTTTTCAAGGGGCCTTAGTTGATGAATCATCTTTCCATATACTCGCTATTCCCTTCATCTTTGCATATTTGGTTTTTCGAAAACGTAAAATGGTAAAAGCGTCCTTGGAATCGGATGTTAACAATCAATCGGTTTTCCAAAAAAACCTTGGGACAATATTAGGCATAACTCTTTTTGCAATATCTATACTGATTTACTGGTATGGGAGTTATTCATTCACTCCATTAGAATTTCATGTCTTGACCTTGCCTTTCTTAACCGCAAGCTTAGTGCTTATTCTTTTTAACGTGCAGACGCTGAGGCAATTAATATTCCCTATTGCCTTCCTGATTTTCCTTGCGCCTCCACCATCAGAAATACTCTACACGGTCGGTTCAGCGCTGGCTAACTTAAGCGCAGTAGCATCCAATGGATTAGCAAACATTTTTGGGTTGAATGCAACCCTAACTTCTAGTAACGCCGGCCCAGTCATCACAATAATTAGGCCAGATGCTTCTGTTTTACCGTTTAATGTCAGCGTGGCTTGCTCAGGTATCTATAGCATAATCGGGTTTATGATATTTGCAGTAACCATCGCTTACATTACCCAGGGGAAGATATTCAATAAGCTTGTTATCCTCATTTTGGGTATCCCATTAATCATCGCTCTAAATATTATTCGAATAACTGCAATTCTGGGGATAGGCTATGCTTGGGGCGAAGACTTGGCTCTTGAGGTTTTCCATAATTTCGGTGCAACCGTGCTTATGTTTATTGGAACAGTAATCTTGCTTGGCGTGACAGAAAAAATCCTCAAGAAACCCGCCTTACCCACGCCATGCCCAACCTGCAGCACCACATCAAAGTCCCCCGCCATTCCCTGCTGTGTAAGCTGTGGGAAACTCTTCGCATACCCGAAAATGAAACTCCGCAGAGCTGACATAGCAAAAGTAGCGGGGATTCTATTAGCTACGGTTATGCTGCTTTCTATTCAAGCCCCTGTTTTTGCGTTAACTCAGGGTCCGCCAGAGGTTTTAGTTCAGACTCCTTCGGGCGTTGAGATCAGCAAGTCAACTTCAACGTTACCTGAAATATCAGGCTACAATTTGGCTTATTCATACCGTGATACGTCGTATGAGCAATTGACTGGAAACGACGCCGCCATCGCTTATGCTTATCGCCCAACTAGTGGAACCGGTTTATCTGTTTCGGTGGCGATACAAATCGGTTCCAGTTCCTCTGGGCAGCACCGCTGGGAAACCTGCCTGATCAATGTTCCCCTCAGTGCAGGTGAGGAGCCAACGGTAAAGCAGCTTGATCTGCGTGATATTCAATTGCAGGACAATCCTCCTGTGATGGCGAGGTATTTTGCTTTCCAATACACAAAAACTAGCCAGACAGAGGTTGTTCTCTACTGGTATCAGACGGCGATGTTTAACATCAATGGAACTGCCCAGACAAAAAGCGTAATGATGAGCGTTATTATGTATCCGGATTCGCCTCAAGATGTCTCGGCTTGTGAGGAGCAAGTTTTGGTGGTCGCGCAGGCAGTGAACGATCACTGGCAACCGATAAAAACTTGGACAAGCATCTCGTTGATAATTAGCCAGAATGGTCTTGCGCTTTCGTTAGGGGCAATTGCATTATTTTTGTTAATTGCCCTTTTTGCTTTGTACTTGAACTGCAAGGAGAAGCGGTCTCTTTTAATCCTATACAATAAACTTTCAGCGCAAGACCAACTCCTTATGCGCGCAATCGATTGTGCCCGCTCAAAAACGTTGCAGGCAATAACCAGTGAATACCAAAAGCTGTCTTCAACGCCCATATCGGAAAACGATATCCAACAGAGGCTGGACGAAGCAGAACATGTCGGCTTAGTTAAGAAGTCGATGAGAAATGAGCGTGATAATCCGGTGCTTGTTTGGAAAAGCCAGTTGCCTAAGCGCGGCGGCTTTTTTTCTTTACTTTCTTTTTAGCGGTGCCTTTCTTTTTGGGATTCTCTGTTCATTGCCCTGTTGCTAACTTTTACCCGGTTGATTGTGTAAACCTTGCTTCTTTTCCATGTGGACTCGCGATTTACGCACTGCAGATATGGCGCCGCGCCCTACCTGGTAGTTGCCCCCGTAGGATAAGCTTTTGCGCATTTCTCTAGGCCTTAGCTTCAGCGCTAAACTTGCCACATGCCACCGCCACCGCAAGCACCCGACCAAAACGAATTTACAGTTCCTAACATCAACCAAAAAACCAATAGGGACCAAACAAAAAGCTCATCACAACCCAACAGGATCACTCAAATTGCACTAACCCAAAAGCAACCGCCCAACAAACCAAATATACCCAAGTCCCATGGTGCCCACAAACGACCCGAATAGACTCTGACGTTAAGGCTAAAACAATACTGTTTTAAAACAAAAAAGAGAAGGGGAAATTTGTTTAGGTTTGGTTTTATGGTCGCTTTTTGATTGCAAGCAATAGGACTGCGCCGACTATGGCGATTGCGATGACTATGGCTACGACTGAGGGGAGGAAGTAGGTGTCTACAACAGATGAAATGGGCTGCGCTGTAACCGTTGGGGTTGGCTCAACTGGTTCTTCAACGTTGATGTAGGTTTGTGCAGTGGATGGATAGTATGCTCCTGAACCTTCAAAGACCGCGTAGATCGTGTATTGGCCGGGTATTTCAGGTGTCCATGAGAAGCCAAAGGTGCCGCTTGCATCAGCGGTGGCTGTTCCGATGCTGTAGACGTTGTTGTTGGAGTCAAGTACCATCAAGGAAACATCGACGCCGGTTGCGTTGCTGGGACGAGCAAACTGCTGGTAGACGTATTGCATCCATGCCGCTTGGCTGTCGTCAGAAACTGCGGGGACACCGTTGGGGAATCGCGCCGTAATTGCGTAGTTATCGACTAAGCCTGGCGAAATGTCTGTGACAGCGCCTTTAATGACAACGGAATTGCCTAAGGATATTCCAACATCAGGTGCGGTAACAGTGAGTGCGCTGGGGCCTTTGCCGATTGCATAGACCTGCTGGTCATAGGTGTTGAACAGTGAGATGACGCTGTCGCCCATGATTGGAGTTCCACCCCAGTTGGTTGTTCGGAAGAGTCCATCTGCTCTCCAGACTACGCTGCCGTCAGTGGTGTTAAGACAGACTGTGGGTGCGCCTCGTGATAGGGGCTGGTTGCCAGAGTGCTCCATGAAGAAGAAGTACGCTAATTCGTTGCTTGTTCCGTAGCAGAATAATGGCCAGTCGCTGCTCCAGAGAATTTCAGTGTATTGGTCACGGTTATTGTAGGTCCATAATAGATCGCCGTTGGATAAATCATAGCCGTTAACGATGCCTGCATAGCCGTAGGAAACGAGTTGGCCATCGATGATTTGTCTGCCCGGCCCATACATGTTAAGGTAATGTTCCGGTTCAGTGGCCCATAAGAATTTGCCGTTTTCCAAGTCGAAAGCGTAGTACTTCCTAAGTTCCTTCATCCAGATTAAGCCGATGTTCTCATTGAGGTCAGTTAAGCACCAGCTGCTTCCGTAGGTTACGAACTGTAGGCTTCCTTCAGTCCATTCAGAGGGTGTAGACCAAACATTCTTGTACAGTAATGCTCCAGAGGGGGCGCCGTTAGAGTCGTCGATGCTGAATGCCCAAGTGACTACGTGTGTGGTGTTTTGGCTGGAACCGACAACTTTCTCGCCGAGTGCAACTCCATTGACAGCACCAGGTAAGCCTTTAGGTATGGTAATGTTCCATGCCCATGCACGTTGAGCTGCCGTTCTTGCAGTGCCAGTTGTTGCTGATGCATTGATTGTAGTGCTGACGAATGATCTGCCAAAGCTGCCTTCCATCGAGATGAGGGCAGTCATGTTCCAGAGTGTCATGTAGCCAGCGTTTAGGTTGACGTTGTAGAGGAAGACGTTGCCTTTTTCATCGGTGATTCTTGTGCCTGTGGGTACGTTTGTGATTGTTCCACGCCAGTCACCGGTGTAGGGGTCAAATGCAGTCCAAGTTGTACCATCGACTACCCAAAGGTACGCGAATACACCTTGAGAGTTGTAGGATTCCCAGTAGAGTGCTTGGCAGAAGGTTATGGTTTTGTTGTTAAGGAACGTCTTTGCCCAGTATTCTTCACCGGTTCGTAAATCTACACAGTGATAGACTACAGGCATGTTACTGGCGACTGCTCGGAGTGTGCCGGGGGCATCTTGATAGTATAGTCTGCCTGCGAGGATAAAGCTGTTAATCCATTTGCCTTCATATGCGTCACCGTTCTCAAACGAAACCGAAGTACCGCCTGAACCGACAAGACCCAACTCGCCGCCGAATAGGCCCGCGTTAGTGAGTTCAGTTGCCCAAAGCACGTGGGGGGTGGTTGGTCCATCGTTGAAGTTGCCCGACATCCAAGAACTGCCGGATATTGAATACCATTCTCTGAGTTGCGAGTTAATGGGGCGAGTCCAATATTCACCTGGCAACGGGTTACCGGGGTATATTGCTATGGGGTCAGACCTTACGACAAGAGTCAGATTTTCGCTGTCGCTTGCAAGCATGGTTGTGTTAGCTGCGATGCCGCCTGCAGTGGTGGGCATTTTCTGCTCGGGGAAATGTGATTGGATTGTGTAGTTGCCAACTTTTGTTGGGGTATAGACTGTGCCTGTTCCGCCTGTGGAGTCTGTGTTGATGCCGGTTATTGTTTCTATTTTGCCGTCGGGATCAATGATTGTAACGCTCATATCTTTCCAGCCGAGGTTTGCGGTGGAAAGCTGTGCGGATATGCCTACGTGGATGAGCACTTGTTGGTTGACGCCCACTGGGTTTGGTGTTGCGCCGACGAATGGAAAAGTTTTGACTGAAGCGTCAGCGGCGCTAGCTGTTGGCAATGTGGCAAGGGGGATAGCGGTTGAGATAATCATAAGAACTGCGAATAATGTGGCTAAAGATTTAGTTTTAATTTTCATTCTATATTCTCCATTTTTTGTGAACCCCAATTCGTCGCTTGTTAGTTATAATACTCACTCCTCTTTGATGAACGTAAAAACATGTCAATACTAAGGCGCAGCACATTTTTATTTACGATAAAATTTTTGTTTTTCTGTCAAATGGGGTGGGGTTGTATTAACGTCAAGGCCTTTTTTATTATGTTGTTAAAAGGAAAAGCCCATAAAGTACCAAAGTGAATACTGTTCTATGTCTGATTTCCAGGAGTTCAGGATAGCCTTTGAGGTAGTTTCAGCCGTACTCTTTTTTGTCCTGGTATGGTTTATGATGAAACCGTACCGCTTCACAAAAAAGGGGCAGTACGTCGGTTTGCCCCTTGCTTTCGGTTTACTTGCCGCATCGCACGTTTTCTCAGCAGTTATTTATACCGAACCCAGTTTTCTTCAAAAAGATACATTTCTGTGGATTCAACTGGTAGCCAGAACCTTCGCCTTTGTCTTTCTTGCGGCAACTTACCATTTTTCCCGAGAGCAAAGCAAGCAAAGCGAGACTAACCAGCTTATCTGGAATATCACCTTCAGCGTAATCTTGGTTGCGATTATAGCCTCCGTTATATCGGCGATTTTTCTGCCTCAACTTAATTTCGCAAACTACAGAGTAGCTTCGCAGTACGTTCGCATTTTCATAATCATAAGCTTAAGTTACATTATCGTTATGGCGTTAAAAAATCAGGTAGCAAACCCCCAGCCTGCCAATGTATTGACTCCTATAGGCTACATGTTCTTTGCAATTAGCCAGTTCTTGATAATTATCTGGGCTGCAGATTCGAGTATGCTGGCGTGGTGGGGCTCACAGCTAATCCGGGGCGGCGGTATAGCGATTTTCCTATTCGTTGCATACATAACATTTTATCGATCACCTAAAAAGGACACCGATTAAATGAAGAATGCACGCAGAGACAAAGTCATCATATACGGTGATTTACTGGCTTTGCTGAACGAGGAGTCAAAGAACGAGAAGATTCTGTTAACTCATGTACAGGTTAAACTCAACGTGTCCTTTGATCGCTTAAAGAAGTACGTGAATAAGCTTGAAGATCTCGGCTTGATTGAGGATGCGGCTTCGCCTAGGCTAACGGAGAAGGGACGGCAGTACCTAAAGGAGTACGAGAAAGTCTTAGATTTCATTAAGCGCATGAATCTGGCTTAGCACTCGGAAATCACCTTTGGATTAATCATTGCCGGCCGCAGCAGCTAAATTTGTCCGGCAGCATCCACGGCGGGTTCACTGCGATTTAGCCTGCGGCGACGCCTAACCCCATAGTACCTAAACGCTCCCAGCCCAGCCAGCAGACCAGCCAGCGCCAACAACACTGCCTCCAAATATAGGTACAAGTTCACGCTTTGCTCAGTCACCGTTAACACTGCCACGTCAACCAGCCCCTCGTAGGCTGCGGTTACATTGTAGGAGCCTGCACTGCTTGCCCTAACAGAATTGCCCTCCACTAAAGCGCCCGCTGCACTGAAATTTGACAGCGCCGTAACGTCACCTAAACTGTTGCCCTCTTTGTCGTAAGCTGTAACCGTATAGTTCTGGGCAACGCCAGCCGCAACTGATGCTTTCTTGGGGCTGATTGCGATGTGGTCAACCACAGCTGAGCTGGAATTCACCATCAAACGGGCATTTCCATAGACGCTGCCTAAGGTTGCCTTCACTGTCCAGTTGCCTGCTTTAGATGAAGTGTAGGTTCCAGTTGCCTGGTTCCAAGAGCCCCCTGCAGATGCATCGATGCTCCATGTGACTTTGCCAGTAACGCTCCAGCTGGTATGGCCATCGGAGGCTAAAGCCACAAACGTCATGGACCCGCCCGCTGCAACCGATGACGATGCAGGTAACACCACTATCGATTTAATTGTCCCTACACCACTCGAGGAGCCAGAGCCAGAGTCCGAAGACGAAGACTGCCCGACTACATTGAGGATGGCAGAATCCGATTTTCCACTATACACCCCTGTGATGGTGTATTGGCCGTTGATGCTTGAACGTGCAGAGTTCCCCGAAACGACGACGTTGGAGTTGGGGCAGCTGTAGGCGGCCTCAACGGCCCAGCTGTTGCCGAAGTTATCAAAGGCAGTGGCACTATAATACTGTGCAACTCCTCTATCAACAGTTGACTCCTTGGGTGCAATCACGATTCGGTCAAGATATGCTCCGTCGACGGCGTGGGTGACTTCCAGGGCGACGCTGGCGGTTTTGCCGCTGTATGCTGCCTGTATGGTGTAGTTTCCGGCTGTGTGGGATGTGTAGACGTTTGCGTCCCAAGAGCCTCCGTCCCCACCCTTAGGTATACTCCATGTTGCCTGTGAGCTTATATCCCAGCTGTTACCAAAGGTGTCGTATGCCGTTGCTTTGCCTGTGACTTTGTTTGGTGCAGCAACAGTTGCAGGGCTTAAGGACGCAGCGATGTGGTCGAGGTATGCTGTGTCGGTTGCATGAGTGACT
Organism: Candidatus Bathyarchaeota archaeon; assembly: GCA_026014735.1. Lineage (NCBI taxonomy): Archaea > Thermoproteati > Candidatus Bathyarchaeota > Candidatus Bathyarchaeota archaeon. The sequence goes on along the minus strand of JAOZHT010000003.1, from coordinate 92,652 downwards.
GTTAGAGTGGTTGTTGCGGTTTTGCCGCTGTATGAAGCTTCAACGGTGTAGTTGCCAGCGGTTTTTGAGGTGTAAACATTCTTAGCCCAGACGCCGCCGTCGTTTCCTACGGGTATGCTCCAAGCTGCCAGTGTGCTGATGTCCCAGCTATTACCGAATTTGTCGTGTGCCGTGGCTTTTCCGGTGGCATGGTCTGGTGCAGCTACGGTTGTTGGGTTGATTGATGCAACTATATGATCTAAGTATGAGACGTCAGAGGCATGTGTCACCGTCAAATCGGCGTTTGCGCTCTTGCCTCCATAAGACGCCTGTACAGTGTAGACCCCTGCTGTGTTTGAGGTGTAAACGTTCTGTTGCCAGACGCCCCCGTCGCCTCCAGAAGGAATACTCCAGATAGCTGCGGTGCTTATGTCCCAGCTGTTACCGTAAATGTCGGTTGCTGTGGCTGTTCCAGTAACCGTGTTGGGGGCAGCCACTTTAGTCGGATTCACTGAGGCGGTGATGAAAGCTAAATATGCTATATCCGTCGCGTGAGTAACAGTCAGGCTTGCAGAAGCTGATTTGCCCCCGTAAGTAGCCTGTGCAGTGTATGTCCCTGCTTTGTTAGATGTGTAAATGTTCTTTAGCCAACTGCCGCCGTCATTGCCCGCAGGTATACTCCATGCTGCTTGGGTGCTTATGTCCCAGCTGTTGCCGAATGTGTCATATGCCGTGGCTGTGCCGGTAACGGTGTTTGGTGCAGACACGGTTGTCGGGTTTAAAGAAACCGTTATGTGGTCGAGATACACGGGATCGGTTGCATGGGTGACTGTTAAGGCCGCGGTGGCGGTTTTTCCTCCGTAGGCGGCTTGTATGACATAGTTGCCTGCCGTGTGGGAGGTGTAAACGTTGCTGTTCCATGAGCCGCCGTCGCCTCCAGCTGGAATGCTCCAAGTTGCCACTGCACTTACATCCCAACTGTTGCCGAATTGGTCGGTGGCTATGGCTTTTCCTGTAGCTTGGTTTGGCGCGGCTACAGTTGATGGACTGACCGATGCCACGATACGATCCAAATAGGCAAAGTCAGTTGCGTGTGTTACCTTCAACTCAGCGGTTGCAGTCTTGCCCAAATAAGCGGCTTGCACGGTATAGTTCCCAGCTTTGCTGGAAGTGTAGATATTTTGTTGCCATGAGCCCCCATCGTTCCCTGCAGCTATACCCCACGTTGCCGATGTGCTCACGTCCCAACTGTTACCGAAGGTATCAAAAGCCCTTGCCGCGCCCGTGACTTTGCCTGGAGCGGCTACGGTGGTCGGGTTCACTCGGGCGGTTATGTAGGCTAGGTGGGCTTGGTCGGTTGCATGTGTTACTGTCAGGTCGGCGGTTGCGGTTTTGCCGTTATATGATGCTTGTACGAGGTAGCTGCCGGCTGTATGGGATGTGTAGATGTTGCTGCTCCAGGAGCCTCCGTCGCCTCCCTTAGGTAGGCTCCATGCCGCCTGGGTGCTGATGTCCCAGCTGTTACCAAAGGTATCATATGCCGTTGCGGTACCTGTGACAGTATTTGGCGCTGCCACCGTTGTCGGGCTCAAGGAGGCAGTTATGTGATCAAGATAAGCGATGTCTGTTGCATGGGTAACTGTTAGAGAAGCAGTGGCGGTTTTACCGCTATATGATGCCTGCACCGTGTAGGCTCCAGCATTCTTTGAGGCGTAAACATTATTCGACCATGTTCCCCCGTCGCCTCCGGCGGGTATGCTCCAAGCTGCCAGTGTGCTTATATCCCAACTGTTGCCGAATTTGTCGTATGCTGTCGCCGAGCCCGTTGCCGTGTTGGGTGCAGCTATGGCGGTTGGGTTGACTTGGGCGGTGATGTGGTCTATGTATGAGGGGTTAGTGGCATGTGTTACGGTTAGGTTGGCTGTGGCTGTTTTTCCCTGATAGGTGGCTTGTACAGTGTAGACTCCTGCGGTGTTTGAGGTGTAAACGTTCTGTTGCCAGACGCCGCCGTCGCCGCCAGAGAGGATTATCCATGTTGCCAAGGCACTTACGTCCCAGCTTTTACCATGAATATCATATGCTGTTGCTGTACCGACTGCGTTGCCGGGTGCCTCAACAGTTGTGGGGTTAATGGAGGCAGTTATGTGGTCCAGCTTTTGGACGTTTGTATCCTTCACCACTAAAGTTGCGGTGCCATTTTTGTCGCAGTAGCTGGCCGTAACTACCCAGGTACCGGGTTTGGTTACTTGAACAGAATTAGCCGTCCAAACATACGTGCCTTCACCACTGTTGATGCTCCAAACGATGTCTTTCGATGTGGTAATGTCCCATCCGTGGCCACATGAGTCGTATGCTGTGGCTTGGTAAGTTTGGGATTCATTAGCTTTGATTGTTGCGTTTTTTGGAGTAACGGTGATGTGGTGAACTACTGTGCACTTATCGCAGAAACATTGGTCGAAGGGGTTATGGTTTGGGTTATATGAGCAGGATAAATCTTGCATCAAGGTGTTTGGGGCGTAGGGGAAGAAGCTTTGGTTTTGGGGGTTTTCATTCAAGATGGCTGCTGGGGTCAAGTCGCCTTTGATTAAACTTGCAGAGACACACAATTGAATGATTATTAATGAAAAAACGATAAGAGTGCAGAAACTTGATTTTTTCAAGTTACCTCAAACCTGAATTGTTGCTTATCCAGTGGAGGTGCTTGGGAAAGAAACTGTACCCTATAATTGACTGAATTGTTTTCACTGAAGCCTTCTCCTCTTTACCTTGCCCTCTTCTTCAAGTGTAACTTTCTGGTCATTTATAAATTTTAATAGTTGGGCTGATATAATTTGCTTTTAAAATATTCTGGAGATTGTAATATGCATTTAATAAGATTATAGAGCGAAAAATTAAACTGATGCTAAACATTCAGGCCACGTATTTTTCATTCACCTAACAAGTGCGCTTGAAAAATTAGCAAGCCCTATTTTGTTCAGATCACTATCTCAACTCATATTTCACCATCTGATTTTAAGGCCACAAAAAAAGCAGCCAATTAATTCTGCCTTTTGCTTGTTATCCCAAGCCTGTCATAAGCAGGATTATCCACCTATTCACCACTACAGAATCGATAGTAAACAGAAAAGACTCCAATAAAAGGCAGGTTTGTAGTTAATGCTGCTCGTGAAGCACAAATTGTTTGCTTGAACGCCAAACTGCTAAAATTGCGAAAAAAACCGTTAATAAAAGTAAACAGGTGGTGAGGGGAATCAAACGTATACCCCAGGGAGTATAGTTCAAGATTAAACCCACCATGGGCACGAGCACTATACTGGTTCCAAAGCTCATAGCTATACGTTCTATGTCATCCATGTTTTGGCTTTGGGTTGTTATCGGAACTTTTATGGGAAAAAGCAATCTTATGATTGCGTAACCCGGTAGAAACAAGACGAAAATAGAACTGAAAACTAAACGAATAGGTGACGCACTATCTGAAATGATAAATGTAGACAGACAACTTCCGATTGACAGGATAATGACCACCCAGAACCAAGAGGCTTTCTTTGAAAAAATATAGCTTCTAAAATTTGAAGTTGAAGAGCGGTCAGTAAAAATCAGGTTGCCTTCGTTTTCAAGTTCAACGATCAAGTTGAGGATGGATTCAGTGTCTAAGGCGTCGGTTTTATCTTTTACGGCAGCAATTAACTGATCAGTAGTTTCTGGCGCCTGTTTTTCTATCGTATCAAGTATAAGTTGTTTAATTTGACCTCTTGTTTGGTTTAATCCTTGGGTCATTAACTTTACCTTGCCCAGCTAGATTTGTTTATTATGCTTATAAGAATCAATAAATCGAGAAGATAGCCATTAGCTTGCTCACTAGCCGCCTATACCGCGCGCATTTCTATTTTTCGACTATCGACTTAAATTGAATTGTTGTGGTTTTTGTATTTGGATCTGTGGTTTCGCTTTCGATTATGATGGGGTTTCCAATAACTTTTACCAATGCACAGGCCAATGCGCTGGAGAAAAGGCACCCGACTTGATTGTGGGCGCGGGGGGATTGGCTTGCCTGATTGCAAATTTCGCTAAAGAGACTTCCGGAGATCACGATTGTTGTAAGGTTCTGTTTAACGTTGGTTTCTATTTTTTCTGCTGATTCAAAGTCTTCGATTAGGATCTTTTTAAGTGTCGGTTCCAATTCTCGGATATCAAGTTTGGTAAACGAGACTTTGCCCACTTTTTCCATGACCTTCAGTAGTCCTTTACCGGGTGGCGTGAGGAATAAGCCATCGTTTTGTCTTAGACGCAGGTTTTCGTCGCTTTTTGTGGTAGGTATAAGGGTTTGTGGGGATTTTGGGATAAAAATTAGGCTTGATTCCACGTCTGTTAGGTTTTTCGGTGGGAGATAAATGCCTTTTTCGTTTAGGTTGAATTCAGTAAGTATACGCTCGATATTGTCAAGTTGGAAGTTTGTTGAAGCTTCAAGGTAAGATAGGGGCACGTGTTTTGTGGGGGTTAAATAGAGTAGGATTGCGCCCCAAAAAAATGCGGCTGTGCCAAGTATAGCTATGTAGGAAGAAGCGTTAATTGCTGAAACAGCCACTAGGCTCAGTCCGGCAATAAACATAATTAAGCTAAGAAGTCGGTTAAAGCCCATTTTTTTATTTGACATTCTGGTCGGCACCCGTTTATTCTTTGTAGAATTACAATTAAAGCTTTAAAATTTTATAACCTACAGCCAAAAAAGCATACCCTTCAGGTGGGCGCCTCGCAAGTTATAATCTCATAGTACGTTAAAGAAACGCAGGGCAAAGGTCAAGAAAAACAAGACGGCAAAGACATACGACAACCCCAGAAGCTTCCTCTTATTCACTACAAAATTTATGGAGCCATAATGGTGGGAAACAAATTCTGCGGTTATAAGCAAAACAATAGCTGTGATAGCGATCAAAAAGGCTAAGTCTCCAACCATTAAGGGGGGCATCTGCATACCAATCACTCTTTTTATCATTTTTCGGCGGCAACTTTGTCTGCTGCCTTGTTTTGCTAGTCTGGCGCCACCTGTTCACGTCATCTTGTTGGCGGAGAGATGCGGAGGGGTCTGTGGATTGCATCTCAAGGCTGCTTTTGGTTAAGCAGGATAACACCCTGATGTGGATTTATCACCAAAGACTGCGGCGTAGCGCTGCCATCCATCAGATAATAGTTATGACCAAGCGGGTACGTAACTGCATTATCGGATGGATTAACCAGCACTAACCCCCCCGTGAAGGTTCGGGCAAACAAAGAGGACCCAGAGGCTTGGTAGTAGTTACCAATCGGTAATCCAATGTCTAGGTTTCTGATTTGCTGAGCAAACGATAACAACTCTGTGTCTTGGCTCATTGTGCTAGGGGTTCCACCGAAGCCTATGTTGTTCTGATCGGATTTCTCAGCCGCTAAGAGTAGAGAACAGTATCCAAACATTGCTAAATCAAGTTTTGAGGTGCCTTCAGGAATGATGGAGGCTGCAGCGGGCACAAGCGCGATGAACTGATTTTCTGGGTTGGATAGGAAATTATCTTGAATCCACTTCACCATGTTGATTGACTGTTGCCATTCCGTCACGGAATAGTAATGTGTGGAATACGATTGGTAGAATGGACCTTCACTCATAATGCCCTTTAAGCCGGGGACTTGAGATAGAATATATCGGTAGTTTTGTCCCGCCATAGGAACTTCGGTGCTTGCTAGGTCGAAACAAAAGCCTGTCCATATCCCGTTAGCTGTCACCATTTTATCTGGGCCAAGGGCATTGATTATCGCGTTTAGGGTTCCTGCGCAACCATCGAGGATTTTTTGGGTAGTAAACGGCAGGCCTGTCGATTGGTCGATGGGTGTTGAGTTGGCAGCGCCAGCCCATTCAGAAGCACTATATTTTAGACCATTATCAGCCATGACACCGGCAAATTGAGGGTGCTGCTCAAGCCATAGTGCACATCTATTGGCTACCCATTGCTGATAAGAGGCATTGGTGATGTCAACCATATAATTATCCGAATACGAGGATTCAGTAACATAATTTCCCTGTGAATCCTTAAGAAGCCAGCCTTGACTGTTCGCGTAATTCCACTCATCAGACCAATAACTGTAAATTGTCATCACGTTCCTGTAGACTAAAAACTTAAAGTCAGGGTTCGTCTCTAAAACCTGAGTCATTTTTGAGTCATAATGGTTATAGGGACTGCTCGGGTCAATCCACCAGGACTGAGACATACCAAATGTATTGGATAATGTGGTTTCATTGTATTCATTGAAATTCCATGACGATTCATAAATCCTTATTTTAAGGGAACCGGTGTTTTCGTGAGTTTTTTTAATAGTGCCACTGGTAGAGATAGAAATAGTGATATCGCCTGTAGCAAGGACTTGGCCTAGAGGTAACAACATTGAGAGACATAAAATCACTACTAGAAAAGATATGACAGTTTTTGTTCCTAAACCCATAAATATCGTATGGGTTACGATTTAATATATGTTGTGTATGCCACCGCGCCGCCAACAGACATGAAACCAAAATTATAAGAAAAAATATTCCCAACAGGAAGAAATTTAAGATTTTAAGCAAATTTAACACCAAAAGACAAAAACATCGACAAGAACCCAACTAAAGAAAGTTATACAGCAAACCTTTTCGTTCCCCATTCTTAATTTGAATAATCACAGGTTCAAGCTTTGAATGTCCCCAGTTATATACTTGAGCGGGAAAACACGCGGATAAATAACGAAGATACAGACTTATTGAGCGCTTGTCCAGCTGTATCGCCTGGGAGTACTCATGCCTTGCCCTTGAATTAGCTCCATATTGAAGGTAATCAGTGCCCAAGAGCACGCGCCAACACCTTAATGCCTCGTTTTTATTAGGAGCTGAGGCAATATCCGTTAACACTTTCCGGAAAAGCAATTGTTGAGCTTTTATTATTGGGGTATAGTCGTTACTCAATCTTTTTCGGTGAAGACGATACATGTAGGTTGGGCCATCTACGCTTACAAAATTATTTTTTTTGGCAAGTCTAATCCACATATCCCAATCCTCAGAGGCAAAAAGCTGCTCATCAAAAAAACCAACTTCTGTGAAACAGTCTTTACTTGCCATAAATCCAGAACAATTTCCAGTTACGTTGCTTTTTAGTAGTTTATGATACATATCGTTGTTATTGTTATTCGGCTCGAAAAATTTAGACCCCAGAATCACACCATCTTCGTTGACCAAATAACAAGAAGAACTATAAACGCATCGAACTCCATCATTTTTCAAGACAGATACTTGTTTTTCAACGTGATGCGGTAGCCAAACGTCATCATCATCTAAAAAAGCGAGAAATCTACCCTTAGCTCGTCCAATGCCGAAATTTCTGGCCGCAGATACCCCTCGGCCACCTTCCTGGAGGTAATAACGGATTCGCTTATCCTCCAATTTACCCACCATTTCCCCAAAAATACGATTTGAGCTGCCATCGACCAGAATTATTTCTAAATCATTAAAAGTCTGGTTCAAAGCGCTTTGAACGGCTAAAGTAGCATAACTAGGCCTATTTTTTGTGGGGATAATAACACTTACCAAAGGATGAGACATTTTTTTGTCCACCAAACCATTAGGCAATAGCCGCTTACTAAACAATAATAAAATACCTGAGAGACTACTTCTTTTTGAGAAGCAGCATCACTTGGAATCCGAACCGATTTAACGGGAATCGTGTTGAACTGGAAAACCTAACATGACTTCCAAACCACCATTTTCTGTCGATATGCTCTGAAAAGATATGTGGTAAAAAGTAGTAACCGACTAATGTTTCCACTTTAAAACGCTTCTGAAAATAAGAAAGAAATTCACAAGAGGTAAAAATGTGTTTGTGCGCATCGTTCCAAGCGTTCCATTCCTTTTTAACAACATACTTTTCAAGTTTACCTTTAGCGCCTTCTAAAGACAACCTGTTTGGAGTGGAAATAAGGAGATAGCCGTTGTCAACGAGCAAATTAGCCAGTCTGTCAAGAAAGATTTCAGGGTTATCTAAGTGCTCAATGATTTCTAATGCAGTAATTAGGCTGAAACAAGACCTAAATGGAGGTGAAGTGGCATCAGCTAGCATAAGGTGCCTGTATAGATTGCAATCATGACAAGTTGAAATAGCATCTTTGGAGATATCCAAGCCTATGTATGTATACCCGCTACTTTCAATAGCCTCAGCCATTATACCGGTATTGCAACCTATATCAAGAGCAAGTTTGGTTGAAGAACTTTTTGGAATAAGACTGGCCACTTGTTTTGTTCTCTTCACATCATACATAGATATCAATTTTTTTCACCGATAATATGCGACATTTGAATTATAACAAAATTAAATATCAAGGCTGATTAAACAAAACATAAGATTCGCCATTGTTATATACGACACTATCACCCTGAACAGTTTTTGCTATTTCGGAAGGAGACCTAAATTGTGCAGGTTCAGCAAAAACTCCAGCTTTTCCAGGAAGATGAGTTACAAATATATTGTAACTCTGCAATGGTTCACCGCCTAGAGGGTAATAATAAACAGGCATATGTTCGCGGACATAACTCTCATTAGCTAAGCCAACTATTTGATTTCTCGTAACTAAATCTGAGGCTATAATGCCATAAGATGCATAACTTGTGAGGAATCCAGTCAGCGTTCTTTGATAAATTGAGTTATAAGTAAATACGTTAGCAATAGGAACATCATCAGGTAATTCCGGATACAATATGTTAGCTTGTGGAATAAGAGGTTCAGCACAGTAAACCTCTATGGTTGAAAAAAAAAGCAAGCCTACAACAAGCAAAGGTAGTACCCATCTTAATTTTTTACTAAAATAGTATAATGCGTAACCAACAAAGAAAGGAGCTAATATATTTGCAAAAGTCAGGAAACGAGCGGCACCCAGACCAAGCGCTAATCCTATTAAAGAACCAAATATTGAAAGACCAAAAAAAATTAAAAGAAAATGATCAACCCCAGTCAACTTCTGTTTTTTGAAAATTATGACAAAAATCCCCGAAGCTGCCAGTAATAGAGCAAAAAGCTCAGCCCCATAATACACCATGACTGTTGTAAAAGCGGCCAAAGGGTCAGCACTTGCTAAAGAAAATAAGACGGAGGGCACCGCTTCGGCTTTTGGGCCTGATCCACCGTAAAAAACTGAAAAAAAATAAATTGACATCTGATTTAGAGTGGCGGAAGCGTTATACATAAGCCAAGTTAGACCAATTATTGCTATCGATAAAGCAGCAGGCAACAGCACTCCTTTTGACTTTATTAGCCGTATTCTCTGCAATACAGGCATTTTCTGTAGAGCAGCAATTACGACAAGAAATACCGCAAGAAAAACAGAGGAAATCGTGTGAGCGATTGCCAACCCTAACACAAAAAAAATACACAACATCCAATACCGACGATCTTTTTTGGTAATTATTGAAACCAAGAGATACAAAATAATCAGGGAAAGTAACATCCCGAGCAATGTACCGGTAACAAAATAGCTATAGAGCGCTAGAGGAACAGAGGAGACAAATATCACGAATTTTGTGTATGTATTATTTCTAGCCAAACCTATGTTCCTAACAATTGCATAGGTCAATAGGGGATAGAGGGCTCCAAGTAAGACTGGAAGGAATTGCAGCACCGTTGCTAGCTGGATGTTTGGAAAAATCGAAGTAGCTGAAAAAAGTATGTGCTCTAAGGGCGCACTAATGTAGTATTGGAAGGATATGTCGGATGAGGAGGCGATGTGACCGGTCCAAATTACGGTTGAAGCTAAGTTGAATTGTTGTTGCTGGTCGATGTAGCCGCCTGGGAACCACATGTATTTTAAAGCTGGAACCAGAGAAAAAATGATTCTGCTGGCAACAGCAATGCATAGAATGTGAGTTATTTTTTTCTCGGTGAAGAAGACTAAGCAGAACGTTAGCAGGAACAGTATGAAGGGAATTTCGATGCCTTCAAGGACCCAACTGTCCTGGTAGTCTCTGCGCATCATCAAGGCGCTAATAATTAGATACGCTATCGCAAAGACGAATAGTATCCAGGAGAGAGAGCGCAGAGTGATTTTGTCTTTTAACATGCAATTGCTCCAAGGTAACAGGGATAATTAAATCCACAGAATATTACAGCTGATGCTTGAAAAAATGATGCTACGATGATTGTTTACTACAGTGCCAAATTATATTTTACTGGCATACGCCGAGTTAACACCTACAACCTTGTTTGCGTCTATTCTGATTGTACCACAGAATAGTCTTTTGCAAACCATCAAAAAGACCAGTTTTAGCTTGAAAACCAAAATCCTTCAGCGCCTTACTGTATCCAAATGTCTTTTCGGTTGCCCGCCAGGCGTATCTTTGTTCCAGATGATTTCGCCTTTAAACCCCGTCAACTCAGCAACCAAATTGACCAAATCTTTAATGGTTATTTCGCTGCCGGTACCGATGTTTACCGGTTCAGAGTTTTTGTACTTCTCGGCAGCCAATATTATGGCTTCGCTTGCGTCATCCACAAAGAGAATTCGCGGGAAGCCTTACTGAACCCCAAACTTCTACCGGCGAATCACCTTTTGCGTGGGCCCATACCACCTTTGTAATTAACCCAGGAATCACATGGGAGTCTTCGGGTTCAAAGTTATCATGTGGACCGTAGAGGATTGCAAGCAACAGGTGGATAACGTTAAAACCATATTGTTCTGGCTTTGGCTTTTATTCAAACTTGTGCTTTATGGCTTTTAACCCAGCAATCAAAGCGGATGTCCCAGAATTTAGCAACTGTAGTTTACCCCGACATATTCGGAAAAATGATTTTAAAAATCCTTAACCATCCTGCCTTTAGAAATCTGCCCGTAATTTAATACCTCGTTTATAATGTCCTTTTCAAGTTAACCTGCCTTAAACTCGCCCACTCCTATTCGAAGTTGGTGCCTCGCATTCAATTCAGCCCTCTGAAAGTTTATAAATCCCGATAAACCTCGTTTAATTCTCGCATAATACTTTCAGGTGAAAAAAGTTTTTTAATCTTATCGATATTTCTGACGCCGATGATTTGTCTAAGTGCAGAATCATTTGCTAAAACAACAATCTTTTCAGCTAATAAAGTAACATCACCGGGTTCAATTAAGAACCCATTAATATTGTCCTCGACAACTTCCGGAATCGACCCTACAGTAGTGGTGACAACAGGCAACCCTGCAGCCATTGCCTCAAGCAAAGCACAAGGTAAACCTTCTGCATAACTTGGCAGCGTATAGATGTCGGAACTCTGGCGAACCAGCAACATTTCGCTATTATCAAGGTAACCCAAGCATTCAACACACTTGCATTGTGCTTTGGTTTCGTTTATGGCACGCAGTTTATCACTGTCATATATTCCTGCAAAGAGGAAAACAACCGGCACTTTAGACTTTTCAAGTACAATGGGTATAGCTTTTATAACATCAAAAAAACCCTTTCTTTTTGCTTCTTCACTTCCAAGAAAAAGGACGCGTACTTTAGCATCTCGTTCGCTAAATTTTTCATTAACCAGTTTAGCAGGAATTTCTGCCGTGTTAGGTATCACTGAAATCTTACTTGACGGGGCTATCTTCGTAAAGAAAGCCTGAGTGTTCGGGGATAAAACAATCAGTCTATCAGCCGCATTCAAGGTTTTTCTAATTACTGCTTTAAAAATGGCATTGCTGCCATCATAAAAAGCTTCAAAATAGGTAGCGTGGATGTGCATAATAGATTTTTTTCTAAGCATCTTTGCTACGAACAAATAGACAGAATTCTCAAAAAAGTTAAGGTAATCTGTCGCATTTATATGCACGATTGAAGGCGATTCTGTTAATAAGGTGAAAGGATAGCTAAAAACATGATAAAAAGTCACCATAGCTGATTTAAATAGAAAAGCAGGCTTCATTTTCAAAATAATTGAGTAATCTGTTGCGTCTTTTCTCATTCCAACTGTCGGTCTGCCCGTTGTAAAAGGCAAAAAATAATAACTCTCCTTCAAAGAATTCATTATATTTAACATGCACGAAGTAATGCCACCTACCGTAGGTGGGAACGGACCAACCATAAGGATTTTCATTCTTTGCATTCTATAAAGCCCTTCAAATTCTCTGCGCAGTCAATAATCACTTCTTGAAGGTAAGGGTGCAAATCTGCAGGCGGTTCCTTTAACAGCATGTATTCCAAGTGCTCATTGTCAAGGACAACTTTTCCCTTACATTTGCATAAATAAAGTATCGTAATATCATGCCGCTCTGAAAAAACTCTTGAATACACGTTTATTAATTGAAGAGACTCGATTTCAAGCCCGGTTTCCTCCTTCACTTCCCTATGAAGGGCATCTTCGAAAGATTCGCCCTTATGGATTCTTCCACCCGCAAACCACCATAACCCCGCGGCGGGTGGGTTCTTCCTCTTTAGGAAAAGCAAAGAACCATCAAGCACTGTAACAGCTTCCACTGAAGCAATCGGCATCCAATCTACTATCTGGCTAAACAGGGGCTCTGGAATAAAGCCACATTTTCTCTTAGAAATCATCCTTAAAGCCTCTTAGACCTTGTTTACTTTATACCATTCAATGGTCTTTTTTAGTCCTTCAACAAAATCTGTTTTAGCTTCAAAACCAAACTCAGACTTTGCCCTGCTCACATCTAAGCGTCTTCTCGGTTGACCATCAGGTTTCGAAGATTCCCAAACTATTTCACCCTCAAAACCAGTTAATATCGAAATTAGCTCAACGAGATCTTTAATTTTAATTTCATGCCCTGTCCCCAAATTAACGGGGTCGGCTTTATCATATTTTTCAGTGGCAAGCATGATGCCTTCAGCCGCGTCATCGACAAACAAGAACTCACGCGAAGCAGAACCAGATCCCCAAACAGGTACTTCTTTATCATTTCGCTCAACAGCTTCTACGAATTTTCGGATTAGTGCTGGAATAACATGGGAAGAAGCCAAATCAAAATTATCCTTTGGACCATACAAGTTGACTGGCAACAGATAAATTATGTTCATGCCATACTGCTGTCGATAAGCATTAGCCATGACAAGCAGGGACTTCTTGGCTACACCATAGGGAGCGTTGGTTTCTTCAGGATATCCATTCCATAAATCGTCTTCTTTGAATGGGACGAGAGTGAATTTTGGGTAAGAACAGACTGTCCCCACCTGAACAAATTTTTCAACCCCTTCACGCCGAGAAGCCTCCATAAGCTGAGCACCCATAAGAATGTTATCGTAAAATAAAGTTCCAGGATTCTTTTGGTTGAAACCTATACCGCCAACCCTCGCGGCAAGATGGATAACGACGTCTATGTCTTTTACTGCTTTCCTGCAATCTTCCCAAACTCTCAAATCTACCGTGCTACTCCGAGGAATAACAATCTGATTCTGCAAAACGCCTCTCCGCGTAGTTAGATTCTGAAAAACAGCAGAGCCCAAAAAGCCAGCTCCACCGGTTAAGAGAATACGCTTATCAGCCCAAAACGACATCAATCGTCACTCCACCATTTATCAGGAAACTTTCTCTGTAGAATAGCATCGCCCTCACCTATTGGCTTTAATCCGGCTCTACGCATGTCAGCATCAATCATTATCTTAACCAAATCCTTAAACCTCACTTTAGCTTCCCATTTGGTAACTTTTTTAATCTTCTTAGCATCAGCGGCTAAATCATCAGTTTCGGTCGGTCGGAAATACCTTGAGTCTGTTTTAGTATGCCTTTCTGAATCTAGTCCAACATACGCGAAGGCTTCATTGACAAATTCCTTTACTGAATGTTGCTCACCAGTTCCGACAACAAAATCATCAGGAACCTCTTGCTGTAGAATCTTCCACATAACCTCCACGTATTCTGGAGCGTAACCCCAATCACGTTTGGGTTCCATGTTACCTAGATAGAGAAACTCTTGTTTCTTCGCCAGTATGCTAGCGATAGCCATAGTTATCTTTCGGGTAACAAACACTTCACCCCTCCTCGGAGACTCATGATTAAAAAGGATACCGTTACAGGCAAACATATTGTACCCCAATCGGTAATTCTTAGCCATCCAAAAAGCATAAACCTTAGCCACCGCATACGGGCTTGTGGGGCTGAAAGGGGTCTCTTCATTCTGCGGCGAGGGCGACCGCCCAAACATTTCGCTGCTTGAAGCCTGATAAAACTTTGACTTAACACAACTACGCCTAATAGACTCAAGCAACCTTACAGTCCCCAACCCCGTAACGTTCCCAGTATACTCAGGCATACTAAAACTAACTTTCACATGGCTCTGAGCGCCCAGATGATAAATCTCACCCGGCGCCACATCACTGAGAACAGTTGAAGTCTGCTCCGAATCGGAAACATCACCGTAGTGCAGGAAGAGTCGTGCTCCACGTTCATGAGGATCTGAATAAATGTGGTCAATTCTACCCGTGTTAAAAGTGCTGGCCCTCCGGATAATTCCATGCACCTCGTAGCCCTTCGAGAGTAAGAACTCAGCTAAGTAAGAACCGTCTTGACCAGTTATCCCAGTTATTAACGCCTTCTTCGTTTCCATCTTTTCCATACCAAAAACCCTCGATTCTTCTCTTGCCATTTTAACTAAATAAACCAAGCCTAGACTCTTCGAGTCGATGCAACCGTATCAATTTTGTCGTGCACTTTTTTGACAAAAATGATTTGATAGATAGCCTTAAGCAAAGAATATTCGAATTCGACGAAAGTAACCAAAATCCGTCGAGAAAAAACTAACAACAGCAAAACTGCAATACCAATTAAAGACCAAAAGTAAACAGCCGCACTCAAATTCAAGAAAGTCAGAACAACAAGTGAACAGGACCAAACTAAAATAAAAACAGGTAAAAGAGTCAATAGCGCAAAATTGAAAGGCAAAATCAAGGAACCATATTTGCCGTATCCTGGTTTAAACATCATATCCTTGTATCGCCAGAGAACCCTCATCAAGTGAGCGGCTCTAATCGTCTTTTGCTGAACCCTGCCTGAATGAGTAGCAGGCGCATACTCATGAAAGCTAACAGTAGGATCATAAATAACCTTGAAACCTTCGCGTCTTGCCGCTAACCCCACAGTCGTATCAAATGTTTCAGTTGACGCCTGCAAGTTATCTAGAGCACTCTTTCTAACAGCAGCTGCTTCTCCCTTAATGTAGAAGGTTGAATCCATGTTAGTTTCAGCAACTCTCAAGAAATTATAGAGCCTCTGATAGATACTCTCTGACTTGCCCGCATCTTCGTCAGTATTTAAGATAACGTCGCGTCCGCTAACAACGCCAATCTTTGGATCCTTGAAGCGCTCCACCATAATCGATATAGAGGATGGCTCAAGAAATGAAGCAGCATCGTTTAAGATTATAATCTCACCCTTAGCTGCCTGACAACCGGCAAGCATCGATGGACTATACCCCATCCTCTTCTCAAAATGCATCAATCGGATGTTAGGCGACTTTTCCGCATACTTAGAGATAATTTGTGGGGTAGCGTCATTCGAATCGTCGGCAAATAGAATTTCGAGTTTGGCTTGTGGATATGAACTGGATAGAAGATTCTCAATTTTTTTTGAGATAATCTTTGATTCATTATGGGTTGCCACTACAACTGACACGGAAGGCTCATAAACTTGATTCGGGGGTTTTAGCAAAACTAGGTTTTTCCTTCCATAATAAACGATGATTGAACCGTAACTTATTAAAAGCCCGATAGGAACAAATGTTAAAATATAAAAAACAGTTGAAGCAATATCTAGCATATCTAAAACACACCTAAACGCTAAACTATTAAGGGCTTTTGCAGTTTACCTTTATTGTAAACCAGATTGTTCTTGAAAAGCCCAAAGGTTTCAACCGCTTGCTTCTGACTCGACACTCCAGCAAGGACACCTCTAAGATTCCTCAGAGTATTAAGATAAGCCAACGTTTGAGGGGGTTTAATGTAGCCAGCCGCAAAAACGCTTATGGCAATGACGTTGGGGGACTTGAGCGAATTCAAGGTGTCTTCACAGGCCTGTCTGGATGGATTCATCTGGAAGCCAGCTTCATTTAAAGGCGTAACAATCAGGATTTTATCCAAGTTTATCCCCCACTCAGTAAACTTTCTTACAAGGAAGGGGAAATTTCTCGTATTGAATCCAGGTGTTATTCCCCGGGTAGACAGATACTTTATGAAAGATAAAAATAGCCAGTCAAGATCGAGTGCTAAACCCATGTCACCTATTACTTCGTTGAGCATGACAGAGACCATCTTTGCTTTTCTGCCAGCAGCAGACTTAATTCTAGATAACTCGTAGGCAAGGTATGTGTTCATGAAACCTTCAGGATCGACTCGGGCAACCGACCAAAATCCCGCTAAAACGGCTCCAACATCACCAGAGACAGCAACTTGCTTGGCAAACCTCTTCACTAATCCAGGAGTGCCAGTCTGGGTTGCTATTCTCACATATTCAAAAGCGTAAGGCACCATCGGGTAGATTTCTATATCAATATCGTTTTTCTCACGTAAAGAGCGTAGTATCGATAAGGTTAGATCACTAACTGAAAACGAAAAACCATTAGCACCATTCTTTAGAGCAGCCAAAACAACCTCAGCCGCGCGGTCAGCCGGGGATTGGATAACTTCGCCACGACTTCTAGCCCGTTCTTGAGAAAGATGGCTAATTCCCTGGAAGGGATTATCACCGACAAGTAGCAACCTATCCATTTTAAAGCAACTCCCTTTTCACTTCGCCGATAATATAATCGACCTTTGACGCCGATTCGAACGGCGGTTCGGCCCCACGACCCATCTTTAACGCGTTAATATATTCCTGGTTTTCTCGGAAATACTCTGTTTCGCCCAGTGCAAATTGGACACTGTCATCGAGGTTTTGCCGATACCAACTTTGTTTGGTCCCGTCCTTCAAAGTAAGGAAAACACGGTCATCGTTCACATCAATTGCTCCCTTTGGCCCCTTAATGGAGCAGCCGAATTCAGGCAGTCTATAATTTGGAACGCATTGTGAAATATCGAACTGGCCAGGCACACCATCGGGATTTAAAACGTTAAATGAAACAGAAGTCTCAGCCTCCCCGCTCTTTGTACAAGATAAGATACCAGTTACCTTAAAATCGCCCAGTAACCATAACGTCAAGTCTATTATGTGGCAACCGATATCCTTAATGGCGCCACCGCGAGCTGCTGATGTTTGAGATTCTTTAGTTAAACCAAGAAAATCAGATGAGAAAGCATAAGATTTAAAGGATTGCGGTTCCCCCAATTTTCCTTCTCTTAGTAACTGCTTTGCCTTCCCAAAAACAGCAGAATACCGCTTCATGTAACCAACCATGGTTAAACTGCCATTTTTCTTAGCAAGCTCACATAATTCTTTTGATTGATCATAATTTGAGGCAAGTGTTTTCTCAACAAATATGTTACGAGTAATTTGAGTTGTTAAGAGTTCTTTAATTATTGGATAATGTGATGAAATCGGAGTTGTTACATAAACTGCATCTAGATCGAGCCCAGATAGCTTGTCAGTATTGTTAAGGACTTTTATGTCTTTTTTAGAGAAAACTTTCTTGAATACCATATTCATTAAAGCGCTCTTGTCGCATACGGCAACTATTTGTGTTTCAGGTAGGGTACTTAGAAGGCTTGCATGCAGCAAACCCATTTTTCCCAATCCAACTATCGCTATTTTCAATCTTGAGTCAGACATTTTGTACACACCATATTATTGTTGGAGGGCATTGATTCTTAAGAAAAACAATTACAGGTTTTTCCAACCATGAAGGTATTCGGCAAACAGGTCAAATCAAGTCTCGGCCAATTCTTTGATTAAATTCAGTTTCAAATCGACATATCGGTTGTGATATTGAACATATCCGGAGGAAGAATTGTATAGCCAAAGCTCAAAAATTAGCCTATGGGGAAATGAGGTGCTGTTTGTGTCCCAGACAGATGGTACATCAACATTGAAGGTTAAGCCATTGATGGTTAAGCGATTGACAATCGATTGATTGCCAGCTATTGATGCATTTGAGACCGAAAACGTAAAGGGACTACTCCATTTGCCGCCGTCAGGAATAAGAAACCGGTACTCCAAAACCGGTGCAACTTGACTAGGAGTCTTGTTAACAATATCAGGCAGCAGGGCTGTTCCGTTTTGAAATTTCACGTACAAAACATAGTATCCTGCTGATTTCAGATGATTGACTACATTGGCGTAAATCATATAGTTTTGACCTATAGTTATGTTCGAAGGGTAATTCTGGGCTAGCTGTTCAGGGCCCAGCAGATATAATTCTGAAAAAGATTCCCCGTTGGGAAAGCTAATAACGCTAATGACAGGGAGAGCAGCGATTAACAAAGTGCCAATCAGGCCGACAGCCAAGAAAAATATTTTATATTCTTTAAGCTTCAGTTTCAGCCACCTTAGGCTTTGATTTTAATAATTTACAGATATGCTTCTGCTTTATGTTTCGCCACAGTAAAAATAAGAGCAAATTGAAAACAAACGCAATAGCTATTGCGAAAGCAACACTGAACCAGAAGGCGTTATTATGATTGGCTGAAGCTGCCTGTTCATAGCTTAAGGCATCGGTTTTCACTTGCTGTGCAACTGAGAGTACACTATTCGCCTGAGTGATAGCCATGGTGTAGTCTTCAGAAAGATATGAGTTTTCTGCAGAAGCCAAACCCGCCGCAGCAACATTAAGCTGGGATAGCAGAGCGGTAACGTTAGCTCCTGCTTTTTCGGCTGACAAGACAGCGGTGAATGCCTCATCAAATACAAGGGATGCTTCTTGAATGCTCGGTGATGGGGAGGTAACTTGAGAGAACGAAGAAGGTATGAAGAAGGCCGCTGCAACAACAGACAAAACCAGTAGCGTTACAGCGAGTTGCCGGCTGATAGTATGCATTTTTGTTACTCCCTCGTAAAAGTGGATGTATCTTGGGAAAGGCTTGTAATTATCATCCGTGGAATGGGAATTTAATGGATGTATGAACTCTAACGGATAGAAAATAGATTAAGCTGTAGAAGCGCATACTAAATTGGACTTACCTGCAATTCAAAGGAATGAGATAAGCAACTTTTGTACTCGGAGAGATTAACTTAGCGAGGCAGCCGCTATTGTTTTCAGGATTTTGCATCCGTCACGGAAAGTCTTAAGGTGAGATTTTCCACTTCTGCGTCTATGCTCAAAACTGGGAACCTCAACTACATTGAGGCCGAGTTTTTGGGCTTTTATGAAGAGTTCTGTTTCGATTTCAAAGTTGTTGGCTTCTAAAACCGGAGCTAAAGCGTTGATTGCTTTTTTTTAAACGCAACAAACCCGTAGCATAGGTCAGTGTAGTGCGAACCGCTTAAGGCGTTGACTGTTGAAGTCATGATTGAATTACCGATCTTACGTACAGCAGTCATGTCATGGCTGCCTCCGCCATTAAGAAACCGCGACCCCTTAACGACATCTGCACCTTTGCTTAACTCAGCAACAAAACGAGGAACCTCCTCGGGGGACATGGAGCCATCGGCGTCCATGAGAACCAAAACATCTGAATTCAAGTAGTCATTGCTTAAAACTTGTCTTACTGCTTGCCCCTTGCCTCGTCCATCTTGAAGTATGATCTTAGCGCCGTTTTCCGCCGCAACTTTGAGCGTACCATCGTTTGATAAGCCATCTATAACCAAGATGTTGTCATAGCCTATGCCGTTTAGCTCATTGAGGATTTGACCGATATTTTGCTCCTCGTTAAACGCAGGGATAGCTATACCAATTTTCGTTTTCGTGGTTGAACTAAGATGGGGAGTATGTAGCAATTTCTGGGTTGGTAGCGTTCCAATGGCAATGGAATTAGTAACCGTAATGCTTTTGCCTCCAGAAAGCTAATCGCTTGCATCGACAAACTGCACTGCCCATTCTTGAACTCCCTTTCCTGTGATGACCTGCTTTGTTAATACAAAATATTTAAGTCATTATAGAAAAGATGTAATGAAATTCTATATCCTAAATCAAAAACTGTCACGCAAGCGTTCTGATTTTATTGATTCTTGAAATTGAAATCCATAACAAAGCTTGCTTAGGCGTTCCCGCTCATAATCCAAGGTCTCCAGCACTCTGTTGGTTTGAAAATAGCGGTCATATAATTGATTGTAGGCTCTGAGGAATTCGTGGCCTCGCTCGGTGAGTTGATATTTCTGGTCATCGAGCCGAATGAACCCGGACTTAGCCACAACTGAAAGATATTTTTCCAGCAAGCTGAAGCTCAGGTTGGCCTCACTCATTATTTTTGTCTTGCTAGCTCCAGAGCTTGCCGCATCCAGAATTGCAGCTATTATGCTCAGGCGATCTCTATTCTTGCCCAAAATAACAACCTCACAATCCAATCAAGTCATTATCAGGTAATAGAACTCAAAGAGAAATACCGGTAACTAAGACTATCGAATCCCTTCCTGGCAGAAGTGGGTCTGAACAGTGTAGTTTACTTGGGATTTTTTGCTATAATCGCCTTGCTCCTTGAAAGACATGCCCTTTTCTCTTAAGCGCTCTTAAGGATTTGCAATATAGTTTTTGTTTGAATATATATGAGCAAAACTAATGGGGGATAGCATTTGGGGGGTACCCTTTTCTGTCCCTTCCTAATGGAAGCGGATAGAAAAGAAGCTACTAATGCTGTTTTTTCCTTCTCCTCCCTCCCATCTCCAGCATTACCAGTAGCAGTATTAAGCAACTTAGCCATATACTTTTTCGTGTGTCTTAACCGAGTAGATGCGAGTTTTTATGAAGAATAAAAAAACAAGTTATTACATTATGTCTTTTCAGATTAAAGATAATT
The DNA here is from genome assembly GCA_026014735.1 of Candidatus Bathyarchaeota archaeon. Taxonomy (NCBI): domain Archaea; kingdom Thermoproteati; phylum Candidatus Bathyarchaeota; species Candidatus Bathyarchaeota archaeon. The sequence continues at coordinate 71,846 of JAOZHT010000003.1, read as the reverse complement.
GAAGGATAGTTCTTATTATCCGATAACCGTCCCTGAATGTCTTAAGGTTAGATTTGCCGCTTTTACGCTTATACTCAAAACTTGGAACCTCAACAACTTTCAACCCAAGCTTATGCGCTTTCACAAAAACCTCAGTTTCAATCTCAAAGTCGTTGGCTTCCAAAATGGGACCTAAAACCGTTACTGCTTTCCTATTCATAGCAACAAAGCCATAGCAAAGATCACTGTACTGGCAGCCACATAACAAATTGACTGAAGCAGTCATGATAGTGTTGCCTAATCGTCTTATGGCAGTGAGGTCTTGGCTTCCGCCGCTGCTCATAAATCTTGACCCCTTGACGACATCGGCGCCCCCACGAAGGGCTTCAATGTACCTTGGAACCTCCAAAGGAGACATAGAACCATCAGCATCCATAAGCACCAAAGCATCTGTATTTAAGTAATTGTTGCTCAAAACTTGCCTTATCGCTTGACCCTTGCCACGTCCATCTTGCAGGACAATTTTTGCTCCATTACGTTCAGCCACTTTTAGAGTGCCATCGCTGGATAATCCATCGATAACCAGTATCTTTGTGAAGCCTAATTGATTGAGTTGAGTAAGGACATCGCCGATATTCTTTTCTTCATTGTATGCTGGGATGGCTACTCCTATGTTTAAATCTAAAAGTTGGGGAAACTCAAGAAATTGAATCAAAGAATCGTCCAAAAGTAATGAATCGGCAGCGGGCAATGGATTGAACAGGCTATCATCTGATTCTTTTGAAGCAGAAAGACTGGTGGTCATACTAGTTGACCCCAGAATAGCGACTAAAGCTAAGAAACGAACAAGTTAGGGTCCTGTTTTCTAATTCGCTCGTAACTTGAGCCAGCCGCGAATGGTGCGATTCCCGTCTCCCCATTTTGTCTTCTCTCCTTTCCTACTGTAACGAATGCCTTCTCGAATGGAGATGAAGCAGGCAGATTATATCAAAACGCTCGACATGCTTTCTATACACCTATATTGACCAATTCTTCTTCCGTTAGCCATAATACGCTATATATTCCCTCAGAAGTGCTCATGTGCCCAGCGCCTCAAACCGAACTCGTCATCCGATGTTTTCTAAGAGGCTTATGGCTAAAAGGGGAATTCGGCATTAAGCGGGTCTGCAGGCAAACGAACATACTAAGCGGGTTTGTGGTTGCTAGTTGCATGTGACAGTCACATAGAGTAATAAGCAATGTGTTGCTGATATTACTTTCAGACAAGCACTATTTAGCTTCTAATTAAATCTTCCACGTATTTTTAAGAGGTATTTTGTATGGAACCAAACAAGCAGGTTGCATTTACGGCGGGCTTCATCGTTTTGCTTATTCTATCGGTGAGCATCGCTGCCGTGCTACTAAACCCCCAATCATCCCCCAACAGCATAACAACCCCCTCGCCAACGCCGCCGCCCACAGACACCCCAGACGCATCCACAACACCCCAGCCCACCGCCCCCCCAACCACACATCCCAAAGCCACAGCTCAACCCACCCAAAAACCCTCAGCCACCGCCAGCCCCACCCAAGCGCCCACGCCAGCCCCAACAGTCACCCCCATACCCTCACCGAGCCCCTACCCCACACCCGACCCCGCCTCAGTGGTGTTCTCAGATAGCTTCCAATCAGGGAACCTAAGCCTGTGGACAAGCACCGACACCAGCGGCGTCGCCTTATCCGTCGAGAACAGTATGCTTAAATGCGAAACCAACACCAACACGTCGGGGCACTGGGGATACGTCTACAAGTGGCTAAACCAGACTTATCAGGCGCTGAATTGGCGCTGGTACCTATTCTTCGGCAACCTCCCCACATCCGACGGCAACATCATCGGTGCAGGCGGGATGTATAATTCAGCGATAGAGGGCAACTTCACCGCCGCCAACGGCGTCTGCGCGGTAAACGTGGTGCGGCAAAACGGAAGTTGGCACTGGAACCTAGCATACGTCGACCAAAACCAAGTGTACAGCCTCAACTCGTCTTTGACGGCGCAAGCGGGCACATGGTATCTTGTGGAGCTAAAAGCCGTCCGGGGGAACGGAACAGGCGAAGTCCACTTCTACCTCAACGACAAAGAAACCCTAAACGCAACGGGCCTAGTCAACTGCAACAACGCAGGCATCGACCACGTCTCCGTCGGAGGCGGCGTAACAGCAAACCAAGCCGTCTGCTGGTACTGCACCAGCGCCATCGCCTCCACCCAGTACATCGGGCCAAAACATGAACAGGCCCCCCAAGCCCCCGCCGCAGCAGCCGCAGCCAGCCTGCTTGGCCCCGCGCTGCTAATCGGAGGCGCCACAGCCCTAAAAGCGCATGGAAAACTCAAGGCGACTCAGCGTAATTAGCGGTATCTACAGCATATTTTAACGACAAAACACCTCTCTGCTGCTCTGCCCAGATAGACCCCCCTCTATATATAGCAACATACCCGAATGGGCTGCTGAATAGCCCGGCGGGTTGATTTTGGGCTCAAAAAATGTTTAATTTAACATTGCTGTATTCGTCGATGTAGCCACATACGGTTATATCCTCGGAGCCCGTGGGGGTCATAATGGGGTTTTAGTGAAATGGCTAATTATATTCAGTCTGACTCCCGATCCACGCCAGTTTCTGATTGGGCAAAAAAAGAGCCGCTCCCCCGAATCGAAGACCACGCCCTAGTTGGGGACATGCACACCGCGGCGCTCATAACCAAAGGGGGCACCATCGATTGGCTCTGCCTACCCGCATTCGACTCCGACGCATGCTTCGCAGCCCTTCTGGGGTCTGCTGAAAACGGGTACTGGCGAATCGCCCCCCGCGACGAAGCCAAGTCCACCCGCCGATACCGCAAAGATACGCTGATTTTAGAAACGGATTTCACCACCGAAGCCGGCGCCGTCCGCCTGACCGATTTCATGCCGCCGTGGGGAACACGAGACCACTCCGAGATCTGCCGAAGCGTCGAGGGCCTCAGCGGAGAAGTCCCCATGCGATCCGAACTTACCCCCAGATTTGCCTTCGGACGCGCTATTCCACGAGTTGCCCACTATGAAGGGGCGACGCAGACGCTGGCGGGTCCTGATTCGCTCTACCTGTTTGGCGGACCCACACCCGACGTCCCTTTGCTCTCCGCGGATTTTATGCTTTCCAAAGGCGAGCGGGTGTCATACGTGCTTTGTGACGCCCGTTCCTGGGAGTCTCCTCCGCATCCATCAAACTATGATAGGGCAGAGCGTGAAACCGAGGAGTACTGGAGGCTCTGGTGCTCCAAAATCCAGCCTCCCTCCCGATGGCGCGACGAGGTCTATCGCTCATTAATCACGCTTAAAGCATGCACCTATGAGCCGACTGGCGGAATCGTGGCGGCTCCAACTACATCGCTGCCTGAAACCCCCGGCGGCGTACGAAACTGGGACTACCGCTTCTGCTGGCTACGCGACGCAGTGCTAACCGTGAACGCCCTAACACGGTCTGGGCTTGCGGAGGAAGCAATCTTGTTCTTCCGCTGGGTACTACGCGCAGTCGCCGGTGACCCCGCCCAAGTCCAGATCATGTATGGCATCCGGGGGGAGCGGCGGCTCTCAGAGGTCCAGCTAAACTGGCTTGAAGGCTACGGCAACGCAAAGCCTGTACGGGTCGGAAACGCCGCATACGAGCAATTCCAGCTTGACGTACTCGGCGAACTCTCAGTTGTCATTTATGACGTAAGCAGGATGCCTCAAATCCGCGGTTCCCTCAGACCCGAATCTGAGCGGGCCCTCTTCAACATCGCACGCTTCGTCTCAGACTCTTGGCGGCGACCGGACAGAGGCATCTGGGAAATGCGTGGACCCGAACGGTCGTTTACCGCTTCGAAGGTTTCAGCCTGGGCCTCGCTTGACCGCGCGATTCGATACGCCGAGGAAAACAAGCTGGCCGAGCCGATAGATGATCTACGGGCGGAACGTACAGCAATATTTGAGGATGTAATCCGCAATGGATTCAACCAGGAAAAGAACAGCTTCACACAGTATTACGGAGGCAAAGGACTAGACGCCAGCCTTCTGCTTATCCCCATCTCAGGTTTCCTGCCCGCCTCCGATCCCCGGGTTCTTGGAACCGTAGCAGCGCTTGAACGCGAATTGCTCCAGGACGGATTGGTGCTGCGCTTTAAACCCGAAGGCGATGTGGATGGGCTCTCCGGCGACGAAGGCGTTTTTCTTGCCTGCTCGTTCTGGCTGGCGGCGGTTTACCATATGCAGGGACGAGATGCGGATGCGCGGAGGCTGTTTGAGCGGGTTATCTCGTTGGCTAACGATGTGGGGTTGCTCGCCGAGGAATATGACCCCAAGGGAAAGCGGCAGCTTGGTAACTTCCCGCAGGCATTCAGCCATTTCCCCCTCATAAACATAGCTTACCTGCTCTCGGAGGATAAACCCATACCCGGCGCACTGTAGACAGCAAACCAAGCGGCGGCTAAACTTCTGGCATTCGCAAAGTTGCAGGACACAGGGCCCACCTAGGTTTTATATACCTGTTAAGGCCGACTTGTAAACTGTTGAGAGAGGCTGGTATGAGGAAGCATTCCGTTTTGGTGGCTGCGGTTATCTCAATTTTAGCTCTATTTACAAGCATAAGCGTAACCCAGTATCCGTTGCTAGCACTTGGAGGCACCTACCATACCCAGGCAGAAAAAGCCGTCAATTATTTAACTAACGTAATGTACGTTCCCAGTGTTGGGTTGCTTAAAGCTGCCCCTATAGCAGAGCCTAACACGATATGGCTAACTAACGATAATCTTCTAGCTTACGCAGTACTGTCAGGGTATAATCACTCTCTGTCTGAGACTTTGAACCAGAGCCTTGCTGAATATGGCGTGAGCGGAAACGGATTAGTCGAATTAACCTTAAACAAAACAATTGAACCAATTAGGGCTTCAAACAGCTACAATATTTCTGTCGGGGAGTACATAATCAAGGAAGACATCCGTGACGGCGATGTAATGCAAGACTTCACTCAGTATGCAGATCTTTGTTTTTGGTGGTCTCAGAATCTCCTCTTGAAAAATGACATCGCGGGGGCAATTACATATTTTAACCAAGGCATGTCTATGTGGAACGGCACAGGATTCATAGACAAACCTTTCAATGCTAACCCGACAGAATTTCAAACATACAAAATCGGGTTAGCCCTCTGGATAGCAAAATCACTGAATTGCACTACAAACGGGACCTTAACCCAACAAACAATTTTCACTGACGCTAACTATGCAGAAATGCAAACTATAATCTGGAACCTTCAAGACCCCACCGACGGCGGCATTCACACAGGCTATACCTCGACTTTAGGAAACATTAGCTCGAATACCGATACCAATGTCGAAACAACCTCAATTTGCTTACTGTACCGACTCGTCGCGCGTCCGCCATGTATCATACCCGAATTTACGGTGATATCTCTTGTAATATTCTTGATGGTTAATGCAAGTATAGCAGCGGTAGTTTTACACAAAAGAAAGTTGGTTAATTCTTGGTAGCCGCTACTGCCTCTTCCAGCTTATGGTTCAGTATCTTTTCTAGAAATTTGCCTGTGTAGCTCTGCGGTACTTTTGCAACTTCTTCGGGTGTGCCCTGCGCGAGGAGTTGTCCGCCTGCTGCGCCGCCTTCGGGTCCGAGGTCGATGAGGTAGTCGCAGCTTTTGATGACGTCGAGGTTGTGTTCGATGATGTAGACGGTGTTGCCGTTGTCCACCAGCCGATTGAGGACGCGGATGAGACGTTTGGTGTCGTCGAAGTGCAAGCCCGTGGTGGGCTCGTCAAGCATGTACACGACGTGGCCGCTCTTGTGTTTGCTGAGTTCGCGGGTGATTTTGATGCGCTGGCTCTCCCCGCCCGACAAAGTGGTGCTACTCTGCCCCAGCTTAATGTAACCTAAACCCACATCAAGCAGCGTCTGCAGCTTGCGCGCCACCCGCGGCGTGTTCTCAAAGAACTTCGCAGCCTCCTCCACCGTCATATCCAGCACGTCAGCGATGTTTTTGCCCTTATACTGCACACTGAGGGTTTCTTTGTTGTAGCGTTTGCCCTTGCATTCGCTGCACTGCACGTACACGTCGGGGAGGAAATTCATTTCGATGCGGATGACGCCGTCGCCCTGGCAGTTCTCGCATCTGCCGCCTTTCACGTTGAAGCTGAAGCGGCCCTCTTTGTAGCCGCGGGCTTTAGCTTCTTTGGTGGATGCGAAGATGCGGCGGATTTCGTCGAAGAGCTTGGTGTAGGTGGCTGGGTTGCTGCGGGGGGTGCGTCCGATGGGGTCTTGGTCGATGACTATGACGTTGCGGACCACTTCGGGCACTTCTATCTTCTCGTGTTTACCAACTTTGTCGACTTGTTCGCCGAACATCTGCCGCAATGCGGGGATGGTGGTGAGGTTCATAAGGGTGCTTTTGCCCGAGCCGGAGACGCCGGTGACGCCGCAGAGGACGCCGAGCGGAAGCTGCACGTTGAGGTTTTTGAGGTTGTTTTCTGTGACGCCCTTCACGCTGATGTAGCCTACGGGGCTGCGGCGTTCTGTGGGCACCTCGATTTTTAGTTCGCCGCTGAGGTATTTGCCTGTGAGGCTGCGGCTGTTCGCCATAACCTCGGTTGGTGAGCCCTCCGCGACGATGTGGCCGCCATGCACGCCAGCGCCTGGACCCATATCAACGATGTAGTCTGCGTGGCGCATCGTGTCCTCATCATGCTCCACCACAATCAACGTGTTACCGAGGTCCCGTAGCCGCGCCAATGTAGCGATGAGCTTGGCGTTGTCGCGCTGATGCAATCCGATACTGGGTTCGTCGAGGATATAGAGGACACCCATGAGGTTGCTGCCAATCTGCGTTGCCAACCGGATACGCTGGGCTTCGCCGCCCGACAATGTTTTTGCCGCGCGGGACAGCGAGAGATAACCCAACCCCACGTTTTTAAGGAAGCCCAATCGCTCGTTAATTTCTTTGAGCACCTGCTTGGCAATCATCAGTTCCTTCTCGTTAAGCTGTGGGGGTAAGTCATGGAAGAAATCCACCGATTCCTCGATGGAGAGGTCAGTTACGTCTATGATGCTTTTTCCCAATATCTGCACGGCGAGCACGACGGGCTGGAGTTTTCTGCCATGGCAGGCGTTGCAGGGACGAGCCGTCATGAATTTCTCGATGTCTTCTTTGCGCCATTCACTTTCGGTTTGCCGATACAGCCGCATCGTCTGCGGAATCACGCCTTCCCAGCCGTCACGCATCCACATGTTCGCGCCGTTGCTCCAATTCGCGTTTATGGGTTCACGGTCGCCGTAAAGCAGCACCTTCACCTGGTCCTCGGTGAAGTCCTTAATCGGGGTGAAAACGTCAAAGCCGTGTTTTTTGCCCACGGCGGCCAACTGCTGGGCGCGCCAACTTAAATCCATTGTACCCTTGTAAACCGCCAACGCGCCGTCCATGATGGATAGGTTATGGTCAGGGATGACTTTGTCGGCGGTAACCTCGGTGATTTCGCCCAAACCGTGGCAGACGGGGCAGGCGCCAAACGGCGAGTTGAAGCTGAACATGCGGGGTTCAAGGCTCTCGAACACGATTTCGGGGTGGTTGGGGCAGGCGCCGAAGGTGCTGTACATGGTTTCGCCCTCGAAGCGTTCAAGCTCCTTCTTTTCGCCCGCATCCGAGTTGGCGGCGTCGATTACCACCATGGTGCCCTTGCCGGTTTTAAGTGCGGCTTCCACGGCTTCAGCTATGCGGCTGCGTTCCTCGTCGCTGATTTCCACCGTGTCGATGACGGCTTCTATCCAGTGCTTCTCGTATCTGACCAGCTTGACTTCTTCCTTGACGTGATCGGTCTCATAGATTTTCTGGTCCACGCGGATTTTGGTGTAGCCCTCACGTTTGAGGTCGTCGAAGATGGATTCGTGGGTGCCCTTCATTCCGCGGATAATTGGCGCAAGAAAAACCAGAGTTCTGCCCTTCTCAGACATAATCAGGCTGGTGATGTTCTCGGCGCTTTGAGGGTGGATGCTGCTGCCGCATTTGGGGCAGTGATGGGTGCCGATGCGGGCAAAAAGTAATCTGAGGTAATCGTAGATTTCGGTGACGGTGCCCACGGTGCTGCGGGGGTTTTTGCTGGTGCTCTTCTGCTCGATAGATATGGCGGGGGAGAGCCCCTCGATGCTGTCCACGTCGGGTTTATCCATCAAGCCCAAGAATTGCCTTGCGTAGGCGGATAGGCTCTCGACGTAGCGGCGTTGCCCCTCGGCGTAGATGGTGTCAAAGGCCAAGGTGGATTTGCCGCTGCCCGACAGCCCAGTTATCACTATAAGTTTGTTTCGGGGCAACTCTAAATCGATGTTTTTGAGGTTATGCTCCCGTGCACCCTTGATGGATATGTTGTCACGCATTACTGAACTGTTCCCTTCTCTTTACACGCGGATTCTAGCTGTGTTTACCCTCGCAGATTAGAACTTTATTGCCATAAACCCCTAAATTTCGGGTGTCGCCGCCTCGGTTTCCGCCTTGCGATCCAATGTACGCTGCAGCTCAGCTATTGCGTCGCGGTACTGGATGGCTTTCTCAAAGTCCAATTTCTCAGCGGCTTCCCGCATCTTAGCATCCATCTCGATGATTTGGCGGCGGATATCCGACTTGGGCAGATGCTTGGTGCCCCTAATCACGCCTTCCTTCTGCGAGACGCCCTTGATGATGCTTCTAGGCGTGATGCAATGCTGGTGGTTGTAGCGTTTCTGGAAGCTGCGGCGGTAATAGGTGATTTCCATCGCGCGCTTGATTGATCTGGTTTGCACGTCGGCGTAGAGGATGACTCTGCCGTTGACGTTGCGTGCGGCGCGTCCGATGGTCTGGATGAGGCTGCGTTCATCACGCAGAAAGCCCTCTTTGTCAGCGTCGAGGATGAAGATGGTGGCGACCTCGGGGATGTCAAGGCCTTCGCGGAGCAGGTTGATGCCCACCAGGATGTCGAAGTCGCCTACGCGGAGCTGCCGCACCAGCTCGATACGGTCGAGGCTCTCGATTTCGCTGTGCATGTAGCGGACGCGGAAGCCCTCCTTGGAGAGGTAATCGGCAAGGTCCTCCGCCATACGCTTAGTCAACGTGGTGACTAGCACGCGGTCGCCCCGCCCGATGGTTTTCTTGGCTTCCGCCATCAGATGCTGCATCTGCCCCTCGATGGGCTGCATCTCCACCTCGGGATCCAAAAGCCCCGTGGGACGCGTGATAAGCTCCACAGGCGAGCCGCTCTTATCCAGCTCGTACTCGGCGGGGGTAGCGGAGACAAAGAGCACCTTGCCCATTTTGCCCTCGAACTCGTCGAATTTGAGGGGGCGATTATCCAGCGCGCTGGGTAGGCGGAAACCGAAGTCCACCAGCGTTTTTTTGCGGCTGAAGTCGCCGTTGTACATGGCGCGGGCCTGAGGGATGGTCTGATGGCTCTCGTCGATGATGAGCAGGAAATCCTTGGGGAAGTAATCGATGAGGGTGAAGGGGGGCGCGCCGGTTCGGCGTCCGTCGAAGTGGCGGCTGTAATTCTCCATTCCGGGGCAAAACCCGATTTCCTTAATCATCTCCAAATCGTAGTTGGTGCGTTGCTTAAGCCTGTGTGCCTCCAGCGGCGGCAAATCAGGGAGCCTTGTTTCGAGTTCCTGCTTGATATGCTCAAGGGCCAGGGCATGCTTCTCCTCAGGCACCACGTACTGCCGCGCCGGGTAAAGCGTGAGTTTATCCACCGTGTTTTTTATGTCTCCGTTGAGGAGACTGACTTCCCGGATTTTATGAATGACCGCGCCTTCCAGTTCCACACGTAAAATGTCACTTTCATATGAGGGCACCACATCTACACTGTCACCTCTAACGCGGAACCTGCCGGGCTCCAGCACCATGTCGTTGCGTTCGTACTGCATGTCCACGAGCTGGCGGATGAGTTCCTGGCGGCTTAGCTTTGCGCCGACTTCAAGCGACAGCGCCATGGTGCGGAAGTCATCGGGGTTGCCTAAGCTGTAGATGCAGCTAATAGAAGCCACGATGATGGTGTCGCTTCGGCTAACTATGCTTGAGACCGCGTGCATGCGCATCTTCTCAATTTGGTCGTTGACGGTGCTGTCCTTTTCGATGTACATATCCTGCGCGGGCAAGTAGGATTCAGGCTGGTAGTAATCATAGAAGCTGATGAAGTACTCCACGCGGTTATGGGGAAACAACTCCTTGAGTTCCCCGTAGAGCTGCGCCGCCAACGTTTTGTTGTGGGCTAAAATCAAGGTGGGCTTCTGGAGTTTGCTGATCAGGTTTGCCATAACGAAGGTTTTGCCGCTGCCAGTTATGCCCAGCAGCGTCTGCTTGTCTTTGCCGCCCAGATAGCGCTCGGCGAGTTTCTCCACTGCATCCTGCTGCCCCGGCGAAATTTTGTATGGCGCGACAAGCTCAAACTGCATTGCAATCCCAAACGACAATGACCCAAGCAGCTAAATTAATAAATTTTTGCACCAAACACAGCAAAATCAAGTTGACCACGGAAAGTGCAGAAAACGTCTGCTAACACCATTTGCAGCCGCTCCTCGTCAAAGGATTAAAGATTTGCGGGCTATGATAACCCAGCGAACATATCGCTTTTCGGCTCTAAGGTAGAATAGACTTACTACCGTTTTGGTTTTTTCTTGGATTTTATGCGGTAAAACTGCCAACGCTTGAAAGCAAACGCTGCCACGGAAGCCGCAAATAATCCATTAAACAAAACCAGTATTGCCCAATTCTCAAAGTCAGTGCCTGACAAACCCGCATGCACCACACCAAAGAAAAGCGCCACATACATCAGCGCATGGAAGGGACGCCAGTAAGAAGTGATTTTTTTACGCAGCAACACAGCAGCCAAGGCAACAAATATCAGGATTAGGGCTTGGCGTCCGCCAAAGAACATAAACAGGTAAAGCGAGTTGAAGTTGGGGAGAAACACGGCGGGGGTAGAGTACTGGAGTGCTAGGGTTATGGGATGCAGAGTTATGAGCACCAAACCCGCCGCGGCGAAGTAGTGGTGAATTCTCATGAAGGGCTTCTTGAAAAACAGGGTTATTTCCTTTAGGAAAGCCGCCATGATTGTGGCGATGCTAAGCGCGATGAAACCGTTGAGGGCAAACAGCCGCACAGCCAAGTTCCAGGGATTCGCTGAATCTATCGTGTAAGCGACAACAGACACGGCTACTCCCAGCGCCAACACTGCACCGAAAAAACCGATTTCTCTTAAAAAACTCATAAATAAAATAAGAAAAACGAGAAATAAAACAGTTGCCTTTCTAGTTGACGGTCATTTTGCCGAATTTGCCGACGTTAAGCTGGACTTCGCCCTTAAAGCTGGTAACGTAGCCGTTCTCGATTTTTATGTTGTCGCCCACGTTAACCTGCTCGATCTGCTCGTTCCAAAGCGTCAGCTTGATGCTGCCTGATTCATCTGCGATGACGGCGTCGGCTATTCGGTAAGTTTCATCTTTATATTTAGATTTGACTTCGCGGGTGTCGCCTTTCTCGACGACTTTGCCTTCCACGCTAACCCGTTTCATTCCATCGTTTAAGTCTTTAATATCTACCAATCTGCTTCACTTCTAACTGTCTGTAAACGCTTTTCTTTTTTCGAAAATATAAATCTTGCTAACTGGGCAGCCCAACAAAGAATGGGATGTAAAGAAGGGAGGGGCGGGTTAGATTACCCCGATGAAGAGGAACAACGTCAGTAAGGTGACTCCGACTGCTACGCCGGCGACGCCAATGCATTTAACCAACGAGAACTCAGGCTTGAGTTCTTTGAGGACAAGCGTACATAAGGCGCCCAGCCAAAAATAAGAAACCACGAACATACCTGTAACGATGCCTCTGAACACTTCCAGTGACGAGTCTATCAGGGCAAGTGTGCTCATGGATTGCGCTGTTAGGTTGCCGATGGTGCCTGCGGGGTAAGATACAGTCATGAAGCTGTTGTATCCTAACCCTAACGCTACATCATAGGGGTAGTAGACGGCTGGTATGGCGGCGGTGGCGATAATGTTGACTAAGCCGCGGATAACCATCACCATCAGGGTGCATCCGAACGCTATGAAGATCGGTTTCCATACAACCGGGTTCTTAAGTGCCCTAAAAATGATCCATGCAACCGCAGTCAACACTAGCCATGTGAAGAGGAACTGCAGCGAGAACACCTGCAGGAAACCTAGAAGCCCAAAGATGTCATATTGGACCGGCTGCATGTATTGCCCACGGAAGAACAGCGCGCCAAGCCGGATGGTTACGTCCTGGTTTTCGGCATAGTTAAACTGCATGGTTAACGCTGTGATGTTGGTCCACTGCGGGTTGCCCGTGGCGGTCCAGCCTTCTGCGTTGGGTCCCAAAGGCACAGTTAAGTTGCCCCACTGATTCACTGCGTTCGCGTCTGCTAGCATGCTTGTTAAGTCGTAGGTGTAGAAGTCGGTGTCGCTCAGCGAGTAAAGCGTTAAGGTGGCGTTTTGGGGTGCCTGCGGGGGCTCAATGAGCTTTAATGTGATGGATAGATTCTGGAAGCCGCCCGGCGTACAATCCACATTGGAGGTGTTGGATAAAGCGACAATAACCGAGTTGGTGTTGTTGGCCTGTATCTGCATGCTAAAGTTGCCAAACAGCGGATAGTACCCTTTGGCATCGTTAGGCGCCACCTGCAGCTCCGCAACGTAAACTGTGTTGTTATAGTAATCAGCAAAGTTGTTGGTTAATACCACGTTGGTGCTGCCTACCCAGTTGGTGGCGTTGTTGTAGCTCTGCATTATACCCGCGACTGGCGAAGTTACCTCAAGGGAGGTTTTGGTGAACTGGGCATACTCAAAGCCAATCATTAAACCCATGAACAGTACAAGCACGATTACGACGGCAAGATACTTGGGATTTGCAACTATATTCTTGAAGGCTTTCTTTGGTGCATATATTACTTGCAGTAGGTCAGTGAGAATCAACTCTGTTTTCCTCGGTATGTTTGAACTGCAAGGGATTTATTAAGTGTTGTTCACATCCCCGCAGACCTGCAGGCCAGCAAGGTCATTTCTGAATTTATGCAGGGCGGTTTGTCAAGAAACCTTGACTAAGCTTAGTCCAGAAATGTTGACAAGAAACCTTATACTCCATAACATCTGACGCTGATAGTGGTGAAATAATGCATACCTTGCTACCCAGAACTTATGTTTGCGCTATTTTAACAGTGGTCTTATTATCATCGGTTTTTTGTTTTTCGGCCTTCTTTCCCTCTACAGAAGCGCAGTCCGATATGATTCTATCCGATGATTTTAGTCGCGATTCGGGATCATGGCAATATGAGGGGACCGCCAACCGTGACTCCGCAAACCAAAACTTAGTTTTAACCACAAACAATTGCATTCAAGGCGGCGCTGCCTTCCTGAACGTCCCAATTCGGGGGTCCTTTACAGCTAGTTTTCGCTACAAAACAGGCGGCGATGGATTCACCTTGTTCTTCTACAAGCAGCAGTATTCCCAGCTGGATATTGGCGGCAGCTTAGGCTTTAGCTCCCGACCGGACATGAGCCGAGATTGCATACCTGTACCGGGCTATGGTGTAGAATTTGATGCTTGGCAAAATATTCCCTATGACTTTAACCAATTCACGGGTTGCTCCCAGAATCCGCAGGGCGACCCCTCAGGCAGCCACGTTGCATTGATTAAGGATTTTTCAGGCAACCATTTAAGCTTCGTTAATGATTCAAGAGCATCAGACGGCAACTGGCACCGCGCTATAGTGGAAGTCCAAGCTTCCTCGGTTAGAGTCTACATTGACCAAGACTTGGTTTTGCAGTGGAGCGGAACCTTTGACCGAACATACAGCGGTTTGGGCTTCAGCGCAGGCACGGGATCAAGCAGCAGCTGGCATATAGTGGATGACTTCTCAATTTCCTCTGACGCCGTCCATGTTCCTACTCTTACCACTTCATGTGTGAGCTCGTCGTCTCAATCAAGTTTACAAGTTAAAATCGCTGGGCAGCTAACCCAACAAGGCAACCCGATTCCAAATGCGCCCATCATGCTATCATACAGTGCATCCCTTGGAGAATCCTGGCAGGACCTTACCAGCGTCCACACCACCTCGGATGGCAGCTTCTCCGCGGTTTGGCTGCTTACTGCGACGGGGGACTACATGCTTAAGGCATTTTACCCAGGCAGTGAAAACTACCTGAGCACAACCAACATCATGAACTTCTCAATTACCCCCTGCCTGGAAAATAGCGTGTTTTCGGTTACATCCAACTCTACTCTTACAGAGTTAGCTTTCAACTCCGCCGCCAAAGAACTGAACTTTAGGGTTTCAGGCGAATCAGGCACCACCGGCTACGTCAGCTTCTACATCCCCAACTCGCTGGTCAGCGACATCTCGAACCTAAAACTCTACCTTGACAGCGCCCAAATTGACTTTAATGTGCAGCCTCAGAGCGAGGGCTGGCTCCTCTACGCCACCTATCACCACAGCTCACACTTCGTTAAGATTGCTTTAGGCTCCGCAAACTTAGACTCCCCAACGGATACGCAACCTACAGCGCCAACTATGCCCTCTAATTTATCGCAGGGCAACACTGCCACCCTTGATTGGCTTATAAAAGTCGCCATCCTCATATCCATCGGCGTCCTCACTGCTCTCTCAATCATAGTTGCCACGAGATATTTAATGAAAAAGTAGGGGGCAGCCTAAAATGGCTACATGCCCGATTTCAAGCGCCGATACGTCGCGTAATCCACGTACTCCACAAACGGGTTCTCCGCGAGGAATTTAACGGTGACTTTCTGGCGCGCACGCTTATCGAGCAGTTGGCTGGTGGTGCGGAGGAGGTAGGCGTCGCTGCCTGCGCCTGAACCGTAGCTTGCCACCAAGATGCGCTCGTCGGGTTTGGCAATGTCAAGGATAGCTGCTAAGCCGATGAGGGAGGCGCCGCTGTAGGTGTTGCCGAACTTGGTCATCTGGATAGAGGGCATGAACTGTTCCTCCTTAAAGCCCAGGTCCTTGGCGACGCGCATGGGGAAAGCGGGGTTGGGTTGATGGGGCACAAAGTAGGTTATGTCCGCGGCTTTGAGGTTGCAGCGCTCCATTAGCTTGGAGGCTGCTTTTTTGATGTGCTTGTGGTAGGCGGGGTCGCCGGTGAATCTGCCGCCATGCATCGGGTAGGGTTCGCCGTCTCTGCGCCAGAAATCAGGGGTATCCGATGTGCAACTGTACCAGCCCTCGACCTCGGCGATTACGTCCTGTTTGCCGAAGATGAAAGCAGCGCCACCGTATCCAACGAAAGCATCAAGCTCGCCTCCGGGACAACCGCGTGGAGCCGCCTGCGAGTTATCTGCACCAATAACCATGGCGTAACGTATGTTTGATTTGGGGTAGCTTACCAATGCGCAGGCATCCTTGAACATGCTGCTGCCGGCTTTGCAGGCGAATTCCGTGTCGATTGCATCTACGCCCTGCACGTCGTCTTCCTCCTCGCCTAGCTTAAGCACCTGCGCAACTTTGGCGGCGATGGGTTTAACTGCATAGGGGTTTGATTCGCTGCCAGCGTAGACTTTGCCGATCCAGGCGCTGTCGACACCGGAGTGGATAAGCGATAGTTTGCCTGCTTCCACCGCCGCAGTCACGGAGTCCTCGTCGATGAATGGCACTGCCCGCTCAAGGGTCTCTTCTTTTATGCGGAAACGCGAGGAGTAGACGCCGTAGCCCACGATGCCGGGGAGCTCATAGTCTTTGGTTGGCTGCACAACCTTGTATTCCTGATGTGGATAGTACTCGTCTGCCAACGTAAACGCCAGCGAGATAGTGGGGATCATGTCGCTTTTGCCCACGGAGTAGCGTCTGCGGAAACGCGGCACAACTTGCCTGCCCTCGAGTTCGGCAGGGTCGAAGTCTGATTTGCCGCAGAGAAGCTGGTCGGTTAGGCGGGCGGGCACCCTGATTTTTCCGTCGTGGAAGGACACGATGCCGAAGATAAAAGTGCCCAATTTGGCGAATTTGTTTGTGGGTTCATTGATTAAGGTGCATAGTTCCAAGGTGCCTTTATCGTAGAATAAATCGATGCTTTCCATTTTCCCGTAGCTTTTACGTCCACAGTTGCTGCAGTAGTCGCGAACTTCAAAGTACTCTTTGCCGCAGCACTGGCACCTACACGCTTTAAGGCGGTCGCCAAGATAGCTGACTCTACGTTCGATTGGTTCACTGCTCATTGGGGGTTTCCTCCTAAAATGGTGGCGAAGGCTTTAGTTCCAAAACCCTCGAATTCCAAGACACCGCCGTATCTGAGTCCTCCCTCAACGGTGACTTGGCGGTCTGCTGCTTCACCGCGAAGTTGACGATAAACCTCATACACCATGGCTCCGCCGGTTGCGCCCAAGGGGTTGCCGTCGGCTTTTAAGCCGCCGTTGGTGTTAACGTAGAGGGGTTTGCCGCCGAATTCGTAGAAAAGCTGGTTTTTCTGGTAGCTCTCATGGATGCTTTTCCATGCTGTGCCAGGTGGGCAGAAACCTAGGTCTTCGAGGCTAACCATCTCCATCATCGTGGATTGGTCGTTTACTTCCATTAGCCCGATTTCAGAGGCTGAAACGTTAGCTCGCTGCGTTGCCTTCTTCATGGCTAATTCAGCGGCTATGAAGCGTGAAAGGTCTGCTCTGGCGGGGTAGTTAAGGTAGTCTGTGGCTGAACCGCTTGATAAAACATAGATGGGGTGGTCAGTCATTTTCTTGGCTACTTCCTCGCTGGTTAAGATAAGCGCTGAGGCGCCGTCAGAAATAGGCGCGAAGTCAAAGAGTCCAAGGGGTTTATTGGCGGATTTGCGTGCAGCTACAACCTGTTCCACACTGATTTTGCGCTGGAACTGCGCATACTTGTTTTTTGCTCCATAGGCGTGGTTCTTAACTGCAACTTGGGCCAGCGAGGTTTTAAGGTTCTCCAGGTCCTGACCCTCGATGCCGTGTTTTTTGATGTAGGCGCGCATCATGAGTTCATGGTTGGATTCGGGGGTTCCGCCTGCAAAGTAGCTCCATGGGTCATCGAGTAGCATGAGGTCGTCTCGGATTTTGTCCCAGCGGTCAGTCATCTTTTCGATGCCGCCTACCAGCACAGTGTTGTAGATGCCTG
Organism: Candidatus Bathyarchaeota archaeon; assembly: GCA_026014735.1. NCBI lineage: Archaea > Thermoproteati > Candidatus Bathyarchaeota > Candidatus Bathyarchaeota archaeon. The sequence goes on along the minus strand of JAOZHT010000003.1, from coordinate 54,703 downwards.
CTTGGATGGCGCGGCAACCCGTCATCAACGCTGAACTGAAGCTGCGGGTGACCTCCATGGGTACATGTAGCTCGGTTAATTCTGAGAGGAACCCTTCTTCGAGTCCCAACTTGTTAGTTATAGGTAGAAAGCAATCCGACATGTAACAGGCTTCGAGGTTTCTGCGTTCCATATTACATTCGTTTGAGGCGGCAAGCCAAGCTTCCTCGATGAGTTTTTCGGGTTCTTTGCCGTAATGCTCACCAAACTTGGTTCGGCCGACAGCAACTATGGCTGGGCGATTTTGCATACTGTTTGCTCCCCTGTTATGTCTTTAAACCTTCCAGAAATCCACTATTAAGTGTTTGCCATCTTCCAAGCAAAATGCCCAAAATGATAAAGCTCTAATATGTCTGCCACGCATATTATGAGTGGGTAGAGGGGAATGGGGAAACTTAGCGGTGCTCTGGAGTGCATTCAGAGGCGAGTTGACGGATTCTTCTATACATGTGAATACATTAAAGAATGCAACATGGTTACGCCTCAATGCCGAGACGGCGGCAACAATTACTGCGGCGAATACCTCAAAAGAATCAACACAAAAAGGCTCTAAACTCCACCGGTAATCTCGTTTTTGGTTATCTGCTGTTTTAAAGCAGCAATCAGGTTCTGCAGTTTACTGCTTAACTCCACGGGGAACGCTGGGGCATTCAGCAGCGCCTTGTATTGCGCGGGGAGCCTAGAGAGGTTTACCGCTGCGTTTCTCCGGATTTCCCCTATCGAAGGAAGATTGTAACTTAATTCGCCGTCCTCCATGACCTTCACAAGCAGCGGTTCTCCCCCGGCTGGTTTTGGCTCATCTACTAAGGCAATCATATCCTTCACAAAGCAGCCTTCCCCGTCGACGAAGCGATAAACCTGTTTTCGCCCAGGCAGAGTGATTTTGTCTTTGCTTAGCTTCATAATCGGCGCAAAGCTGCCGTCGCCGATTTGAGTTTCACATAGCTTGTAGACGCCGTCTAAGAAGGGGCGATCTGAACTGGTGCCCATCTTGGTGCCTACCCCAAACGCGTCGATGGGCGCACCCGCCTCGAGGAGCTCGGTGATGCGGTACTCGTCGAGGTCGCCGCTGGCAAAAATCTTTGCGAAATGCAGGTTCTTGCCGTCAAGCAGGGCCCGGACTTTCTTGCTGATCTGCGCCAAGTCGCCGCTGTCCAAGCGCACCCCACTCAGCTGGATGCCCCGTTGCTGCAGCTCTTTTGCGACGACGGCGGCTTTCTCTGCGCCTGCAAGGTCATCGTAGGTGTCGATGAGCAAGGTGGATTTATCCGGGAAGGTATTGGCGAAGGCACGGAACGCCTCGATTTCATGCGGGTAAGACATGATGAACGAATGCGCCATGGTGCCGAACACTGGTATGCCATAGGCTAAGCCGGCGAGCACGTTGCTTGTGCCCTGGCAACCCGCGATGTAGCTGGACCGCGCCACCTTCATGCCCCCGTCGATGCCCGGTTCCCTTCGTAGACCAAACTCGATGACTGCCTTGCCCCCGGCGGCTTCCACGACGCGGCTGGCTTTGGTGGCAATCATGGTTTGAATGTTAACTGAGTTAAGCAGAAAGGTTTCCACCAGCTGAGCTTCAATTATGGGGGCGGTTATGCGGATAAGGGGCTCATTAGGAAAAACGACTGTTCCCTCTGGAACCGCCCAGACCTCGCCTGTGAATTTGAAGGCTTTGAGGTAAGCAAGGAAGTCGCTGCCAAAGCCCTGTGATTTTAGGTAGGCAAGGTGTTCGTCGGTGAATTTGATGGATTGCAGATAACCAAGCGCCTCTTCTAGGCCTGCGAAGAGGAAGTAGCTGCGGTTTTCGGATAGCCGGCGGATGAAGAGGTCGAAGGTGGCGGTTTCGAAGTTTTGGTTGTCAAAGTAGGCGGCGCACATGGTGAGTTCGTAGAGGTCTGTGAAGAGGCTCATGTTTTCCTCTTTGAGGTAGCCGAGAAAGGGTTTCATGATTACAGTAGAGGCGGGTTTGCCGATTTAATCATTTCTAACTGAAAAAAACCAGGTTAAGGTGAAGGGGCGGCTTATTGTTCTAATCGTTAGCTTTATTAGCGCTTTAACGCACAGACCAATGGATAGCTATGCCTCTCCTGTACCCCATAAAACATGTGTTTAGAAACTGGAAACTTTTCACTGCACTCCTCATCGGCGTCGCATTAGCCGCAACGTTTTGCGCTGCCATAGGCGTAAAAGCCAACCTTTCAGCCGAGCAAACTATGGACCAGCAAATCCGCAACATATACACCGACATAAGCTTCAACATAGAACTCAACCAGACCAATCTGCCCCAGGCTGTGAGAAACATAACCAACATCGAGGGCGTAAAAAGCATCGACTACACCGCCAGCTTCGGGTTGCCCATAAGCACCTCAACCGACAACTACACCACCTCCTACTATACACAGGCCTACAGTTTCCCAAGCACATCCCGCATAAACGGCGAGTGGCTTAACCGCCCAGACGGCGGCATACCTGAAAACCAAACCTACATCGTCGCCGGCAGCAGCTTGGCGCAGCGGCTCAAAGTAGGCGACAACATCACCACAATCATACAGTTCTCGCAGCCCAAATATTGGAATGCATCCTACTTCACAACCAACCTCACCGTGGCGGGGTTTGCAGAGTTCACCGACATGGGATATAACTACATCCAGAACAACGGCGGCATCATTTACTACGGCGGCGCCATCTCAAGCGCTTCACCTGCCCCGGTTTACGTAAACGGCGCCTCGGACTTTAGCAGCGGCTACCGCGGCGACTTCCTTGTTATCGATTGGGATAACACGCTGATGAAGCTGTGGAACCAGACAATGGACAGCAGCACCGTAAACTTGAACTTCGCCGTCAATGTGGATCGCCAAAACCTTATCAGCCCCTGGAACGTGGAGGCATCCATACTAAACCTTGACACGATAAGCAACAGGATCCAAAACGAGGTTTTAGCTAACTACATGGCTGGCAGCAGCCCAAACAACATGCTATCATCCGCGCTGTGGGGTTACCAGAGCAACTTCGACCAGATGCTGATAAACTTCATCTGGGTCTCCATCCCCGTGCTCTTCGTCGCCTGGTACCTTGGCTCAACAGTCTCAGATGTCTCCTTTAATATTCGCAGGCGAGAAATCGGGTTGCTTTCAACCAAGGGCATGTCAAGCGGCCAGATTCAGCGGCTGTTCCTCTCCGAAGCAGTCGTCATCGGCTTAATCGGCGGAGCATTGGGTGTGGTGGGCGGGTTGATTCTCAACCAGTACTACCTGGGCACGGTGGATATAAACAGCCTCTTCACCACGCAGTTGTTTAGCCCCGAAATCGCCATAGTCACAGTTATCTTCGGAGTCATACTGGCAGTTATCTCGGTGGTTTTGCCTGCCCGCAGAGCCTCAAAGATGCCCGCGGTTGAAGCCCTCCGAGATTACATGCCCATCGAAACCAAGTCACGCTTCCGCTTCCTGCCCTGGATAGCAGTCTTTCTGGGCGGATACAAAATAGTTGTTTACCTGCTGGGAGCAAACGTGTCCACGATGGTTAGCCAGTGGACGTATTATGGCGGCAACTTTTTCCTCCAAATCGGCTCTGTTGTGCTGGTCTACTTTGATATGGCAATGACCTTCTTTGGTCCCTTCCTGTTCTTCTGGGGACTAACCAAAATCATCATCCGCGACTCCACCAAGTTCCAGACAGTAGCATCCAAAATCTCCTCCGTTATGGGGGAACTGGGCGCGTTAGCAGCAAAGAACGTGCGCAGAAACCCAGCGCGCCTGGCAGCCATCGCTTTTATGGTTGCATTCATCATCGGTTTTAGCGTGCAGGTAACGGGCCAAGTTGCGAGCCAACAGGATTACATCGTCCGCCAAGTCCACGCGGACATCGGCGCAGACGTGACTGTGACGATCGCAAACGCCTCCAAGGGCCAGGTGCTCCTTAATGAAATCGTGGCTAACGTTTCAGGAATACAGAGCGCCACTATACAGAGAACCGTCTACCCGCGAGTAGGCGAATCATACAACACCATGCAGGTGCGGACAATCGAGCCTGCAAACTGGAGTCGATGCGCTTACTACGAGGACGGATGGTTTGGCGGCGCCAACGTTGAGCAGATGATGAAGGATCTGGGCGGCAGCAACAACACCATCATACTGGACCGCTCATTCGCTAAGCAGTACGGCTACGAACTCTACGACGAAATCGGCGTGAACTTCGATTCAGCCGCCCGCAAACTCAGAGTCATCGGTTTCTTTGGTCCCGAACCCAAAGAAAACAGCGCTCAACCAATCGGTGTAACCTACGACTCCAAGTACGCCAACGTCCAGAGTTACTATTACTCGGAATTCTACTCGTATGTGCCCGCTGGACTCTTCAACATGACCTCTGGCAGCGGCATCTACCAGCTTGAAAACTTCCAAACCACCTACCTAATCAAGCTGCAGCCGGGCGCAAACGGAACCACAGTTGCCCAGCAGATACGAGATATGGCGCCAACAGAGGTTGTAAGTGTTAACTCGTTTGATCAGGCTTGGCGGCAGTCACAGGGACTATCCTATCAATCCACCTATGCCAGCCTGCAGATACTGGATATTCAGAGTTTAGGCTTGATATTTGCGGTGATTTCGGCGTCGGTTGGAACAGCCCTGATAGCTATCGTTAGTTTAAAGGAACGCAGCCGAGAAGCCACCTTGATGAGTGTCCGGGGCCTGTCGTTTAGGCAGCTGGTCTGGATGTTCATAACTGAAAGCATGGCAATCATAACCTTCGCGGTTATCCTGGGCGTAGTGGTAGGCGTCATCATCGTGTATGGTTCAGTGACCTCAGCTAACAACGCATTGTACACTGCGCAACTGGTTACCCAGCGCTTAATCTACCCTGCCGACGCGTTGGCGACGATTGGAACCTACATAGCACTGATATACGCGGCTACAGTCGGCGCGATACTTGTAATGTCAAGTCAATATGTAACAAAACTGGATAAGATGGTTAGAGCAAGATGAGCACAAACATAAATAATAACCTAAAAATCAGAAACCTCGTCAAAATACACCACACCGGCAAAATCGAAGTCCAAGCCTTAAGAGGCTTAAACCTGGACATAGGCGCAGGCGAACTCGTCTCCATCATCGGTCCAAGCGGCAGCGGCAAATCCACATTGCTCAACATCATTGGGGGACTTGACAAAGCCACCGCAGGCACCGTGCAAGTCGGCGACAAAGTAGTAACAGACCTATCAGTGCGTCAACTAGTCGACTACAGACGCCGCATGGTGGGGCACATCTTCCAAAACCTCAACCTTATCCCCACTTTGACGGCGCAGGAGAACATTGAATTCTCTATGGTTGCTTCAGGAGTTAAACGTGGCAAACGCAAACAACGCATCCAAGAACTGCTTAAAACCGTCGGGCTGGAAGACCGCGCTCACCATAAACCTGAGGAATTAAGCGGCGGAGAGCAGCAGCGCATTGCAATCGCGTCGGCGCTCGCCAACGATGCGCCAGTTCTGCTTGCAGATGAACCCACAGGCGAATTGGACACGGCGAACGCAAGAATCATCGCTGAATACCTCGTCAAAATCAATCGGGAAATGGGAAAAACCATCGTTATGGTCACCCACGACCCCAGCGTGGCTCGCGTGTCCACCCGTATTCTACGCATCGAAGACGGCGTCATCAAAACCGCGTTGGCGCCCTCGGAGGTTATCGTGCAGGAGAAAGCCCACAGCTACGTGGACCAAATTAAAGACAGAATCAACGAGATAACCCAGGAGATAGTTCAGTTGGACACTGCTTTCCGAGCTGACCAAATCGACGGCGACGAATACACACAGAAGCGCCTAAACCTCAAGCATATCAGAGACAGCCTCAAAGAGGAATGCTCAAGAATGGGCGTTATCCCCCCATAATTTACCCCAGAGCTTATTTGCCCTCGGATGGTAACCCTTAAATTTTTAGAGCCACATCCCTACTTCTAGGTTAACGTATGCCTTACTGTCGAAGATGCGGCGCCCAACTGCAGGATTACGATCGCTTCTGCCCCAAATGCGGCACCCCAGTTATCACCTTCACCAAAGCGCCTGCGCCCCCACCCGTGCCTCAGTCGACGCCCCAAAAACGCCTGCTTAAGGACCCCTACGTGCTGGCGGCAATCGCGTTGGTCATCATAGTTGTCGCCGCCGTTTTGGTTGTTGCCTTTATGTTTGCGCCTTTCTCCTCATGGAGCGCGCAGCAGACCCTGCAGGACAACAGCGCTGGCGTGAACAGGGTGAACTTTAACTTTAACACAGACGTGGGCCGCGTGAACGTGGTAACCCAGAAGATAGCCGACAATAACCTTCTGCTCCATGTTTCCGCTAATGGCTCCAAAGGTTTATCGGGAGGCAACATTGAGAATCCGGTAACCGTGACTTTTGAGAACAAAACAGTCGGCGACGTCTTGGATGTCACCTGCACAGTGGAAGTGGAGGATACGCTTTCGATGGGCTCCAATGTTGTCTGCGACATCTACGTTGACCCAGCTTTAACGCTTAACCTGAATGTATCTTCCGCCACCGGGCAGGTCAGCTTCGCCGCCGACAAACCCACAACCGTCGTGAACCTAAACCTCCACGCCAACACCGGAGAAGTCCAAGCTAACCTTGAAAAAAATGTACTCGTCAAAGGCGACTTATCCCTTAAAACAAACACGGGCGCAGTACATTTCCGGATGAACCAAAATCAAGTGGAGGGCAACTGCACTCTGGATTTGCAGTCAAACACCGGCTCGGTCTACTTGGATGTTGCCCAGACAAAAACCCTTCAGGGAAACCTGCTGGTTAACGCCTTAACCGATACCGGCTCGATAAATGTTGGTTTAAACATCGACGGAGGCGTCGCCGCGAAAATTACCTCCCAAACAGGAAGCCTCGGCGAAGTCAACGTGGATGCCGAAAACTTTTCAGGAGACAAATCCCCCATCCAATCCAACAATTACCCCGCCGATAGCAACATTGAAATCAGCAACCGAATCACCGGCATGGGCAGCGTCAACATAAACGCGGCGTACCTCACCACGGTTATCCAAGCATAAACGGTAGCTGGTCAGCACTAAACGTTTAAAGCCTGCAACCGGCTTTATTTTTGGTAGCTGAAGGTGAATTTTTTGGCAGAACAAAAAAAGGTAACCCGTCAGGAACTGGAAGAAAACAACGGGCAGAACGGTAAACCCGCCTACATAGTCTATCAGGGCAAAGTCTATGACGTTTCAGAGAGCAGCTTTTGGATGGAAGGCGAACATATGGGCATGCATAATGCAGGCAAAGACTTAACTGATGAGTTGTCGATGGCACCGCATAGCGACGAAAACTTTAACCGCGTAAAGTACGTGGGCGAACTCGTTTAAAGCAGGCAATGCAGCACCGTGTCGGCTCTGCTTAGGCTATTTAACACCTTTTTTACTTTTTCCGCGTTTAACCCTGCTCTTTTGCTGTGGATTTCTTCTACGTAACGGTATAGGCCGTCGAAGGCGCCCTTCACGTCTAAGTCATTGTTCATGTGGCATTCAAAGATGCCTGCGGCTTCCACATCCAGCGCAGCCACGGCGCTGCCATGGGCTATTCCCTGCAGATCCGCAACCATGCCCCTTAACGCATCCAGCCGCCGCTTACTCTGCCCCAGCAACTCGAAGGTAAAATTCAGTTTCTCACGGTAAGCCCCATAGACCAGGAAAAACCGCAGTTCCCCTCCACTGTAGCCCTCAGCATGCACATCCTGGGGATAGTAGACATTGCCAAGGCTCTTAGACATCTTTTTTCCATCCACAAAGAGGTGTCCCCCATGGAGCCAGTAACGGGAGAACGGCTTGCCCGAAACCGCCTCGGCGACGGCGAGGTTATAGTCATGGTGCCGCACTAAAGCGTCGATGCCCCCGCAGGCAACGTCAACTTCAAAGCCAAGGTGCTTTGTGGCGATGGCGGGATCCTGGATGTTCCATGCGGGGCGCCCCTCCCCAACCGCTGTGTCGTAGCATACGTCGTGTAGGCCGCAGCCGTGCCAGAGGATAAAGTCGCCTCGGTTCCAGGGGGTGCCGGGGTAGGTGTCTTTGTGGAAGCGCCGATGCTTCCTGGGCCACTTGGACATGTCCAGATGCGCCAGTTTGCCAAAACCCACAAATTTTTGGGGATCAAAATAAGCGTTTTCTACGCCACGGTAGCGGTGCCAGTACGCGTAGCCTAAATCCACCAGCTTCTCGGTTAACATCGCCGCCTGATCCACGGCGCTTGAAGCACGGATGGGAAACGCGGGTTTCTTGATGCGGAGAAACTCAAAGTCACTAAACAGCACCGCCTCGTTTCGCTGGGTCAGCGCCTCCACGGTGAGGTTTTCCTTTTTTGCTTGGATGATGGCTTTGTCCTCTATGTCGGTGAGGCACATCAGCCGCGTAACGGGGTAGCCGAGGTATTCGAGGTAGCGCTGCAGGATATCTTCGAAGAGGAAGGTGCGGTAGTTTCCTATATGCGGGGGCTGATACGTGGAGGGGCCGCAACTGTACATTTTGACGTTTCTGGCGGCGATAGGGTGGAAAGCCTCGATTTTTCTGGTTAAGGTGTTGTAGAGGTTTAGCATGTTTTCGCCTATGCGGTGGCTTGCTCTTCTTTCTCTATCTCCTCAAGTGTGCGTTTGGCTTCTTCCACGTGCCGCTGAGCCTGCGTCTGCGAGCTGAAAATGTGGCGGACGATGCCTTTCTTGTCGATGATGTAGGTGACGCGTCCCGGCAATATCCCCATGCTTTTGGGGACACCGTAAAGTTCCCGCACCCTGTTATCCACGTCGGCAAGCAGAATAAAGGGCAGCCCATAATGGGTGGCAAACGCGACATGGGACTCCACGCTTTGCCCGCTTACCCCCAGCACCTCCGCGCCTAAATCGGCGAGTTGCTGGTAGCTGTCGCGGAAGCTGCAGGCTTCTTTGATGCAGCCGGGGGTTTCGTCTTTGGGATAAAAGTAGAGCACGATGCTTTTTTTGCCAAAATACTCGGATAAGATTACGTTGTCGCCCATTTGGCTGGGCAACGTGAAATCTGGGGCTTTATCGCCGACTTTAACCTCCAAAATCATCCACCACAAACAAGTGGTTTAGCTATGCTATTATTTCTTTCGCGTCTACGCAGTTGCTTAACTGTTATAAGATGCAGCGCCCATAATGGTTGGGTCTGGTGAATCTCTTGGAGGAGAAAACGCTCCATATCGGCGGCTTCACGTGCCCCGCGCTTTACCATAAAGCTGCGGGTACCCCGGTGGTTTTAATGCATGGTTTATCCTACACCATCGAGGTATGGCAGGAAATCGGCTTAACCGACGCATTAATCGAGAAACACATTCCCTTCCTTGCCCTCGATATGCCCTATGGCGTAAAGTGCCAGTGCCACCCTAAAAACCGCGAGCCCCAAGCCAACATCGCCTTTGCCGCAGAAGCCGCAAAATCGGTCTTCGGAGACGCCGTCCCCCTGGTTGTGGGCGCAAGCTACGGCGGCTACGTTGCCATGCGCTTTGCCCAGCAGCATTCGGTGCGGGGGCTGCTTTTGGTTGCGCCTGCCCATGCCTTCGACGATGAAGTATTGCTTGGATCCTACGACCGATTCGCGTTTCCCATACGCATCGTGTGGGGCGCCTTTGACAGCCTAATCTCCGGCGAGGAAATGCGTGCCCTAGCCGACAGGTTACCTAACGCCAAACTGCTCGTCTACAACGGCGCCGCCCACTCCGCCTACCAGGACCGCCCCGAATGGTTTAGGCGCGACCTGCTTGAACTCTACGCCAACGCCGAGTCCTAGCGGGGTCTAGCTTTGATTACGTAGTGGTAGGGTCCTGCTTCCCCGATGGATTCCACCACAAACCCGGTGGCGTCCAAGAGTTCAGTGACGTATTGCTCGCTGAAGCGTATCCGCTCGGGTGGACCAAACGGTGTGCTTTGCTTTTTCCAGTCTAAATCCACCACCTTCCCCGAGGGCTTAATCATCACGAAGGCGTTCTCAAGCACTTTTTTGGGGTCGCTGAAGTCATGCAGGTCCATGCTGAAAAAAACCATGTCGGCGCAGCCATGGCAGAACACGGTTTCTTCGGCTTTGCCTGCCCTTGAGGTGATGTTGATTAGGCCTTCGGCTTTGGCTTTGCTCTGCAGCTTCTCCACGCCTGATGAATCCACATCCACCGAGTACACCTTACCCGTTGCCCCCACCTTCTTTGCCGCCAAGATGCTGAAGTAGCCGTCGCCGCATCCCACATCCACGAATATGTCGCCCTCTTTTAGGTCTGCTAGGGCAACCTCGGGGCTGTACCAGCTGCGCCGCTGTGCTTCGTCGAGGGTGAATTTTCCGTGGCTTGCCATTTTTCAGGTCCCTTTCTGGGTGGGGCTGAGGAGCTGGCGGATTTGGTCATAGTGGGTTTGCCGCGTGGTCAGCGGGTAGATTTCGCGTTCGCATTCAAAGAAGAGGGGGTCTTGCCCGATGATTTGGCTAAGCTGCGCGTCGGATTCGGCGTTAACGATAAGCATGCTGCCCTGCTGCCCGATGAGGTGATAGTCGACGTCTATGGTTTTGTCTTTTTCAAGCTTTTCGAAGTACTTGAATTGCAGCGGCAGAAGCTTTGCCCACCGCTCCAGTGGCACCTCGCGTTTGATTTTCTGGATGATTAAAAACTTCATGTTATCCCACATCACAGGTTACTTTTGGGGTGTATATAGGCTTTCGGGGCTAAGAGAACCTGCCTGTCTGCAGCCTAAGCATCCGGGCATTCAGCCTTCATTTCGCCTGATTTACCATGGGTATGCCGAAATAAGCTTTATAAAAATAGGTTGTCGATAGTTAAAACCTGGTATCGGAATCAAACCTTGCCGGCTCACATATCAAAGAAAAAGTCCGATGAATACAGGGATTTGCCGCTGATTGAATGCTGCTGCGGCGCAAAGATACTGCTGATTCCAAACGTGAAGTTGATGAGCAAAGCCATCGAAGACCACGTTTTACTGCACATCAAAGAAATCAAGTCTGAAAAAGAAGCGGAAGCTGAAGCGGAACGTGTCCGCGACGACTTAACCGCCAAAGTCCTAATCAGAGCCAGCGAGCTTTAGGTTACTGCTTGTTATCGCTTCGCTTCATCATGTCGGGAAGACGCGCCTTAGACATAGCATCCTTTACGACATCCATCAGTTCCTCGTTGACTTCCACTTCAACGGTCAGCTTCAAGCGCCCCTTCTTCTCTACTATATCACTCATGGAACCACCTCCCATATCTGCCTAGTTGCTCAGGAAAAATGTTAGCTAAAAGATGCGTGGCCTGCATACCTGTGAGGTCAAGGTCGATTTCTACGCGGTAATGATACTTGCCTAAGCGTTTGGTGTGGGTTTTGTAGTCGCCGATTATGCCGCCTTCGCGGTAGCGGTGCAGTTGCTGGTTAAGGTAAACCGATATGGCGGTTGGCGCAAGAGGCTCAAAAGCGAAGGCTAGTCTGATTAGGACGCGAATTGCGCTTTCGATGAATGACTGCGATACTGTTTCTTCCTGCGTCATCAACTTCACCGAGCCTATAGAACACTGTTGGCCCCTGCTTTAACGGTTAAGAACTTGGTTAATTAATTAGAGGCGCATGTTTTTTTAAAGGTTGTGTGACTGTCTCTACCCAGCAACAGGCTGACACCTATGGCGATGGATGAACTTAACCTGGAAATCTATGGCTGCCGCAAATGCAGGCTTTGGCAGGGAACCAAACATGCTGTGCCCGGAGAAGGCCCGCTTAACGCTGCCGTGATGGTGGTGGGGCAGAACCCCGGCGCCGACGAAGACGAAGCGGGCAGGCCGTTTGTGGGCCGATCAGGCAAATACCTCACAAAAACCCTGGCTGAATTCGGCATAAAACGCGAAGACATCTACATAACCAACATAGTCAAGCATACCTCACCCCAGAACCGCAAACCCTACCCCGACGAAGTCGCGGCTTGCCTACCCTACCTGACAGCGCAGATAGAGATGATTAAACCCAAAATCATCGTGCTGCTGGGCGCATCCGCCAAAGAAACCCCCCGAGTACAGGGAATCGAGTACATCGAGGTTATTCATCCCTCCGCCGCCATGCGATTCACCAAAATGCGCGAAAGGTTCCGTGTGCAAGTGGCGGCTTTGGCTAAGAAAATAAGTGAAAATTAATAACGCCCTCTGGCTGTGCTTAGGGTATGAATAGCAAGCTTGCTTTAGCCGTAATTGCGGTGCTGCTGGTTAACGTCATTGTTTTGGCAGCTGGCTTTCTGTATTTGCAGGGCGAAATCAACAGCCTCAAACCCCCACAGACCACGCCAACCGCCTACCCAACCGCCCCCTCTGAGGCAACCGCGACGCCTGCGCCGCAGCCGACCAGCCAGCCGTTGCCATACAACTATGTTGTGTATGAGTTTAACCTAAAATCTGAATGTATCAATAACGTGGAATGGCTAAGCACAAAGACCCCTTATAACCAAAGCATAAGCTGGAAGGAAAACTACATTGCCTACCTCGCCAGCCTCGACAGCTACCCCGAGCAGACCCGTGATTCAATGGCAAGCATGATGTTCTCAAGCCACGAATTCGTCAGCGCAGAGTTCGATGCCTCCACAGGCGCCACAAAAGCCACCTACAACTACCTCGAATACAACGGCGTCCCAGAATTCAACAGCATAGAAACCTACCTGCCTAACCTCCACGACGGCGCCGGCTGGAACAAAAACTACCTCTAAACGCTGCAGCAACAAATTTTGCCAAGCGGTTTACCTCTTGCTACTTCATGGGTTGCCTCAGTACTGTTTTTAGTTTCTCCGGCGCTGTCTTGCGGGGGTCGCCGAGGTAGATTTCGTGGTGTTTGCCGCTTAGCTGGTGCCCGCTGTTTTTGATGGCGTCGTGGATTTTCTGCACGTTGGGGCCTTCCTCTGAGAACGGCCCGATATGCATGATTTGGGCAGCTTTGCCCTCATGGTAGGTTTCAAAGCGCACTTTGTCGATGGCGGGTAAATTCTTCTTTTTCACCTGCTCCATTGCAGCTTTGAAGTCTGCTTGGGTGACGTATTTGGGCTGCATAATCATAGCTGTCCATTTCCATTCGTCTTTGCGGTCCACGCTGAATTGGGTCATGTCATCCATCCACCAGAGCCCCTCAAGCGGCATCACGCCGTAATCGATGCCCCGGGCTTTTTTGACGGCGAATTTGAGGGCGTAGGCAAGGGGGAAGAGGGTTTGAACCGCCGTCGTATATGCCGGCGACGCTGGTGAGCCTTCCCCGTCAATCATTAAGAAGTTCATATCCGGCACATCAACGATGCTTACTTCTTTGGCTGAGGGGTTATAGAGTTGTTTTAGTTCTTTTTTGAAGTCGATCTTTTCCAAACTAACCATTGCTCCATCGTATCTAGGTCTTTTGAAGATAAATAATTACTGTCACACGATACGGTTACAGCATATCAATTGTGTACGCAAATTCTTTCTCTTTAACCATAAAACCTCTCAAATATCCTGCATACGGCTAATGCTAACCATAATTCAAGAACGTCTCTATTTTCGCCTCTTGTTACTTTGAATTTCCACAGACCGTTCTGTTGCTGGTTTTCCACAAACCATTGCAGCGCCTCCTGTATCTGTGGCTCCCCAGCGGAAAAGCCCAGAAGCGAAAGAGAATCCAAGGCAGAGATTAAATCGGTATAACAAAATGGAAAGGTGAATCGCAGCCAGTATTCGGAGCCTACTCTGTCGGGGTAGTTATCTTTTTCAAATATACTTGAAAGAAGGAGTCCCCCAGCTTGGCAAGCTTCTTTTCTTTGTCTATATTTTGGATGTGCAGCAAAAGCCCTCAGCACTACTCCGGTAACCATCCACGAAAAAGGTTTCGACGAGTCAGGCTTTATTGTTTCCAAGTCCTCGGTGATAACGCCTATTCCGTAACCTTTTGTTCTTAACGGAATCGCCCAGCCGCCGTCGTTTTGCCGAATACTCAGCAACCACTCAAACAACCTCATTATGCGGGTATCGTTTGCGTATCCCGCTTTGATGAGCAGTTCGGCTATTGCGGCAGAATAGTTAGGGGTGTATTGGTTGCCGTATATGCCTCTGAAATCGCCTTCTTTAGATTGAACGGCGAAAAAATAATCCGCAGCCGCAGCGATTGCAGGGTGATTTTTGTTAAAACCAAACTTCTCCACCAAAACACCCAAACTATTGAATGCCGCATATTGATCATAATATCCCTGTATTCGGGCATCATTTTTTGTGCTGGAGTATTTCCAAGAACCGTTGGTTTGTTGTTTTCCTAAAATTTTCTGCGGTTCGGGCAGTCTCCACAAGTTTTCTACTGAAACAGCTTCGCTCAAAAGGTCGCGTCGAACAAATAATAAAATTGCTTCACTGTGGCACTTGAGTAAAGATGTTACGGGGTCATGTTTAAGAGTGTTTAACCATTTCATGTTTTTTCTTCTCGTTGTATACCTGTGATTGGGGCATCTAATTCCCACCTAAAGGTTATCCCTGAGACAGCGGAAAGCCTTCTCTTCGATGTCAGCTATTTCATTGAATCTTTGAGATGCGATTTTAATCTTCTCCGCGGCATCGCCCATCGTTTCTGCAGCCTTAAACATCAACCCTGTCTCTGAGAACCTCTTGCCTGATTGATCAAACATCTCAGCTGCTTCTTGGAGCGCTTTGTTATCTACGATTTGCGCTGCTTCCCGCAGGAATCTGGAATACATGTACCGAAAGCATACACCGCCTGTGCCGCCGATCTCAAAGAAGACGTAAAGCATAAACAGGTTCATTCTTAAATCTCGGTCGCTGAAACTGTTCTGCCACTTCGCAATTTCATTGCTCGCATGTCTCAAGCCTTTTACACCAAGGTTTTTTATCGGGGGGCTCAGCTGAGAATCCACTGTTTGTTTAATTGCAGAAAAAATATCTGCTGGTTTTGGCTGGCGAGAATCTCTGAAGTCAAATTCGAGATAAGTGTTTTTTGGGGGAAAAGGCTTGAATGGTGAACCCCTTGCTTTGTATAATTGTTCAAGTGAGACTGGAAAATAAAATCCCTTTTTTAACCCAGACGCCTTGTTATCTATATCAGACGCCAAAACTCTACCTGTGCCGTCAAAGCCGCAGACGACAAAGGTGTGTCCACCGAAGTGATAATCCGCTGGCAGGTCGAACCATGGGAGAAAACCCATATCGCCGAAAACCATCACCGGCTCTTTCCTGACAAGTTTTTCCAATAGCGCATCCTGTGCCTTTTTGGCGCTTGAAGTAGAGACGGACCTGATTTTTACGCCTGTCCTCTTACCAAGGTCTGTAAAGAAATCTTTGTTGTTGCCTCTGCCACCGAGGAAGACATATTTTTGCTGCCCCAACTTCATTTCCCAGTAGATGAAGCCCATTCCTGAGCCAAGCCCCAAAAGCATGTCCTCCGAGAAGGGGTGACCGTAGTGGTGGAAGATTTTTGCTAAAGAATTAGTTTGGCAATGGTAGCCGTCTAGAGCAGGGCAATTTTCGAAGGGCTGTATCTCGGCGTTACCATTTTTGGGCATAGTGCCAGCCGCCCTCAAAGGTTTCCAGCATGCATTTGGTGCATTTGCCATACTCCATCGCTGAAACCGCGAGGATTCGGTCGCCTGCCCAGACTATGTTGAAGATGCGGCTTGGAAAACAAACCGAGCCCGTGTTAGCTTCTTCGCCCATGTAGTCCACGTAGATGTGGGCTTTGGTGGTTGCGAGGGGCGCGAGCGCTTTGAGTTCTTCGGTGGGCTTTTCGCCCAGAGGCAGTATAATCATGAGGTCTTTTTCTTTGAGCAGCGGTTTGAGTTCGTCAAGCAACTGCATGGGGATGCCGCTTATTCTGATGCGCCGCGATTTTTGGATTAACCGCTTTATTTCCGCTACTCCCTCAGTTGGTGTAGCAAAAGTGGTGGAGATTTTCGCCTCGTATTTTCCATCAACAATCGGCATTTATTGGCCTCCTGAGTTCCAGCCCATGTTACTCCATCCTGCGAAGCAGTGTTGGCATTCGTCGTAGAGCATTTCCTCGATTAGGTAGTTGTGGTCTACGGGGTCTTGGAGCGCGGTGAAGGTGCGTTCCTCGTCAAGGATGATGGACATGGAGGGGACTTCTTTGTTTCTGATTATGGATACCATTGCAACTTCGGCTTCTTTGAATTCGGCTTGGGGCACTGCAGGTTTTGCTTCGCCTGGGTAAAGCAGAATTCGGACGACTGCCTCTTTGACGAAGGCATCGCTGACTTTCTTCACAAACGCTGTGGTGGCGTTGTTTATTTCGACGGTTTTGGCTTTAGCTATTTCCTGCTTTAACCCGTCTATTCCAACGTTGACCTTTTTTATCACAAACTTTTCCTTCATGTTTCCCATCTCCGTTTTGAGTGTCGACTGAACCGAATCCAGAAACAGCGCATAGTCGTCTTTGACTTTGTCAAACACAGCTGTGGGCTGGTTTGCTTTGAACAGCAACGGCACGCCCGAGTACACTTTTACCCAGCCCTTACCTTGGAGGGCTTCGAGTACTGTGTAGATTTTGGTGCGGGGCACCCCTGACTTCCCGGATACCCACAGCGCGGTTGCGATGTGCGTATTGAGTAGGGCAAGGTAGGTTTTTGCTTCGTACTCGGTTAAGCCCACTTTCTGGAGCAATTCAACAACGCTCTTCATTGAACAGTCAATACTCAAAAAGGGTGGAAAAAAATAAAAAACTATTGTAACCCCCTGCGGTGACAGCACACCCTCGCCCCACCGCGCTAACGGAGAAACCAAGCAAACCAAAAAAGCAGCCGTTTCCAAATGCCGTTTCAGCCTATATATAGAGGGGGGGTAGACTGTGTGGAGCAACAGACGCCGTAGCATGAGCCTAAAAATCGATGATGACCATTCTGGGCAGAGCCGAGCGCAGACGTTTTTTGGGGTTGATGGGAAATCCTTAATGCGTTGCGCGTTCTGTGAGTTAGCATTGGCAAAGCCCATGATATCTATTTCCGGTCCAGCCGACTTTAAAGCATGCGATGTCCCAGTGGAGCCAGGAGTCTACATTTACCGCGATGAAGCAGGCGAAATCATCTATGTGGGCAAAGCCAAAAACCTGCGCTCACGGGTGAAAAGCTACTTTGCCAATGGCGACCAACCCGCAAAAACCCGCCAGCTCGTCATGCACATCCGCAGCTTAGACTGGGTCATCGTCAACAACGAAGTGGAGGCGCTGCTGCTGGAAAACAAACTCATCAAGCAGCACACCCCCAAATACAACATCAACCTCAAAGACGCCAAAACCTACGCCTACATCGCCCTCACCCGCGAAGCCTACCCGCGCCTGCTGATGAGCCGCAAAGTCAGCCGCAAACTCGAATCCTTCGGCCCATACACCGACGGCTACACCCGCCAAGACCTGCAGCGCCTAGTCGTAAAAGTCTTCAGGCTCCGCACATGCAAAAACCTCCACAAACGCGCCTGCCTCAACTACCACATCCGCCTCTGCACAGCACCCTGCGACGGCAAAGTAACCGCAGAGCAGTACGCAGAACAGGTGGCGGCTGCACGGAGTTTTCTGGGCGGCAACTATGAATCCACTGTGGCGGAACTCAACCAGAAGATGCAAGCTGCCTCCCAAAACATGCAATACGAAACCGCGCTGGAGCTGCGTAACCAAATCGCGTCGATTCGGCTGCTGACACAGCGCCAAATCGTGGATAACGAACGCCGCTTCGACCAGGACGTTATGGTTTTCCGCCGCGTCGGCGAGAAAGTGCGTGTGGTACAGATGGGCGTGCGCAAGGGCGTGCTTTTGGGGAAACGCGAGTTCTCGGTGGATTTGCAGCCGCAGGTCGAAGAGGAGTTCTTGAAGGCTTACTACACCACTAACCGCATACCCCGAGAAATCCTCCTCAACAGCCCCCTCTGGCAGGGCGCAGAGGAAAAGCGGGCGCTCGAAGAATTCCTCTCCGCCAAACGATTAGCGCCTGTATCGTTGACGGTTCCACGCCGCGCAGATAAGCTGGCGCTGGTGAAGCTGGCAGAGAAAAACCTGGAATCCGGCCTTGAAGTGGACAGTGCATTGGTGGATTTGCAGAACAACCTCAACCTCCCAGCGCTGCCCCGAGTGATCGAGTGCTTTGACATCTCCAATTTAGGCACCGAGCATGTGGTGTCGGGGATGGTGGCTTTCCGCGATGCCAAACCAGACAAGAAGAACTACCGCAAATTCAAAATCAAGTCCTTTGTGGGGCAAGACGACTTCGCCGCCATAAATGAGGTGGTTGGGCGCCGCTACAAACGGCAACTCGACGAGAAAAACCCGCTGCCTGACTTAGTCGTCATCGATGGGGGACCAGGACAGGTGGCCGCCGCCAAAGCCGCGCTGGATAAGCTGGGGCTAAAACTTCCGCTGATTGGGCTGGCAAAAGAACACGAGGAAATCTACCTGCCAAATGACCCCGCGCCCCTGCACTTTGAGCGCAACAGCCGCATGATGCTTCTGCTACGGAAAATCCGCGATGCCACACATGACTTCTCGCTGGGATATAACCGCAAACGCCGAGAAATGCAAGTCAGAGAAGAGTTTAAGACGCCTAAGCGAATTAAGCAAGCAGGTGCTCGAGCAGAATCCGCAGGCCAATGATGATAAGAACGGCTCCGCCCACAATTTTTATTCGGTGCCCAAACTGTCGGCCTAAGCCGCAGCCGAAATAGAACCCGACAAAGCTAAACCCAAAAGTGACCGCCCCGATAACGGCAACAGGCACCGCAATTTGGGTTTGCAGAAACGCGAAGCTAAACCCAACCATCAATGCATCGATGCTGGTGGCAACCGCCATAACCAAAAGAGCATGCAACCGCAAATCCGAAACGGCCTTTTCAGTTTGGTTTTTTACGCCGTCATAAACCATTTTGCCGCCGATAAACGCTAGTAGCCCAAACGCTATCCAGTGATCCAGCGCCATCACCGCGTCCTGCAGGCTTAGCCCCACTGCCCAACCCAACACGGGCATAAGCATCTGGAAAACCCCAAAAAACGTCGCGGTTAACAAGGCGCCCCTGCGTCGATTAGCCGTTGCCGCCATGCCGTTGGCAATCGACACTGCGAAGGCATCCATGGCTAAGCCGACTGCGATGAGGATGATGGTTAACGCATCCACTAGGTGCACCGATGGTTGTTGTGTTGGCTTGGCGCAATATAGGCTTTGCGAGCTACGCTACATGAACTCTTTTAGGGTTTGTTCGAGTTCGCTGAAATCGGCTATAATGGCGTCGGAATGGTACACTATCCAGGGGCTCAGGCACTTAATCGACGAGACCACGATGACTGTTTTGCCCCTGCGTTTAGCATAAAACATTTCCATGCAGGCGCCCGCGGAGAGAACCGGCAGATAAACCACCATGATGTCGCATCGGTCAGCGTCATCGAGGTCACGCTGCACAAAATCAAACGTCGGCACCTTATCCCACCAGCACTCCTCCGTGCCGTTGTAGAGCACACGCTCGCGTTTCCAGGGATCGATGATTTCTAAACCTAGCTTCTCAACGGTTTCCGTTATGGGTTCTCGGTAATCCTGCTGCTTCTCCATGCCAAGAATTGGACCGGAAATGAAAACCTTCTTCATATCCAACACAGAAAAGCAAGAAACCTCCTAACAATATATGCTTTGCCAAGATAACCCGCCATGACTCAGGCAAAAAACGCCTCAAATAAGCAAGAAAGCCAATGGTGGAGGCCTAGTTTAATAACTGACCGCTTCATCTGTTGTGAAGTGGAGACTTGCCTTGATAGATATGCTTACGCTGCTGCTGATATCCATAGCCGTCGGGTTCCTGGGTTCACTGACGGGGTTAGGCGGCGCCAGCATCCTCACCCCTATCCTGGTATTAGTCGGGGTTCCTATCCAGGAAGCCATCGCATCCGGCATGGTCGCCATCATCGCCACCTCCAGCGGATCCGCAGCTTCCTTTGTACGCCACCGCATCACTAACCTACGATTAGCCATGTACCTTGAAATGTTCACCATCATCGGCGCCATAGTCGGCGCAACCATAACCGTGCTGATCGCCCCAGTCTTCCTCTACTTCCTCTTCGCCGCCTTCCTTTTAACCTCATTTGTCAACATCAGAAAAGCCTTCCAGGACCAATACACGCCGCCTGCAACACAGGATAAACTCTCAAAATGGCTCAAACTGCAGGGAAGCTACTTTGATAAATCCAAAAACAAAACCGTCGAATACAAAGCCACCAACTCCCTGCTGGGCGGCGCCGGCATGTTTGTGGCAGGAATCGCCGCGGGGATGCTGGGAATCGGTGCAGGCGCCTTTAAAGTCATTGTCCACGAGAAAGTCCTCAAGGTGCCCGCGAAAATATCCACGGCAACCAGCAGCTTTGTCATCGGCATGACGGCGCTTGCGGGGGTCAGCGTATATTTGTTTTCTGGTTTTCTGAATTTGACTTTGATGGCTCCGATGGCTGTGGGCGTCACCGTCGGCGCAGTCATAGGCGGCAGGCTGCTGCATCGCGTCAAAGACCGCTACCTTAGAGTCCTCTTCTTTGCCATCGTTATTATGCTGATTATTCAGATGCTCTACAAAGGAGTGTTAACCATATGGCCGTAGCTGACCCCGAAGCTAAGCTTGAAGCCATCATAAGCGTTCTACTCATCGCCGGCTTGGTTCTCAGCGTCTCTCTTATCTCAGCGGGCCTGCTCCTCTACTACACTGCCTATGGCACCTTGGCGATTTCCCTTAGCCCCAGCGTCCACATAACAGGCGAGAACTTCTTTGCCTTCATCATCCAAACCATCCAGAACCTGACCGCAACCGACAACGCCCTGCTCTTCATGACTTTAGGCATCATTATCCTGATTTTGACGCCTTACATCCGCGCCATCACTTCGTTCTGCTACTTCACCTGGGAAAAAAACTGGAAGTACATGTTGATAACGCTCTTTGTCCTCGTCGTGTTAACGGTTAGTTTAGCGCTACATTGATGATGCATCGCCCGTAAAGGGGCAGATGCTCTGCTATTTCGGGGTTTGCACCTCAAATTTTCTGCCATCCTCCTTGCAGATACCCTTAACCAAGTCACGGCCCATCAAAGTAACCGTGGACAAACCAAGAGTGCCGCCTGCCCACTGCCCCACACCATAAAACCTCGCGAGCCCCGGCAAGGTTTTGAATAAGCCGTTTTTAGTGACTTCCTTTTGGAGGCCGCTTGGCGCAGGCCAGGATTGGCAGCCGCGATACGACGCTGTCCAGCGTTCCGCCGTAAGCGGGGTGGCGACATCCACGGCTTCTATGTGGCTTTGGAAAGTGGGGAACCGTTTCTCCAGCTCCGCCGCGATTTGGTCAGCGACTTTCTGCTTTTCTTTTTTGTAGACTTGGGGGTCGGCGGAAAGCGCTTTCCAGTAGTCATAGTTGGATTCCATCACGACTTTTACGACAGTTTCGCCTTTTGGCGCTATCGTGGGGTCGAAATTGAAGACTTCGATGTCTAATCGGTCATGGGATACGCCTTCCACAGTTAGGGGCTGCTCAAGGAAACGCACGATTGCATGGGGCTCGTTGGGTAACTCCATGTTGACGCCGTACCAGACCTCAAGCCCAAACGACTGCGTTTTCGGGTAAGCTTTAAAGTAGGCTTCGATGGCGGGGGTAACGTATTTGCCTTCGAGTAAACCATAGATGGTGGAGTAGCCGTCAGCGTTGGATACCACCCGCTCCGCATAATGCTCCGAGCCATCCTCAAGCTGCACGCCAACCGCCGTGTTATCTTTGACAATTATTTTTTTGACTTTGGCGTTGTAGGTGACTTCGCCGCCTAGCTCCAGATAGCGCCGCTCGATGTTGCTGGAGAGCATATTGGAGCCGCCGATGGGCCAGCCGCCGTCGCCGTGGCTTTGCACTGAGAGAAAGATAAGCGGAACCAAAACAGGCACCTCCAAAATGTCGTATTGGATGGTGGGGAAGGCTTTGCGTAGGAAGGGGTCGGTGAATTGCTCTGCGTAGTCTTTGATGTTGATTTTGCTGTACTTCATGAGGGCGCCCAGGAGGGGAAGCATTTTGAGTTTTGCCCCCGCACCTCCCATCATGGCGTCGAAGAGGTCGTGTCCACCGAATTTTTTGGTGGTGTGGACGAATTCCTCGATGAGTTTGCTGTCTGCGGGGGAAAGCTGCTGTAGGTGCGTTTCAAGTTTATCTAGGTCGGTGTATAAGCTGAGGGTTTTGCCGTCGGCGTCTTCGACTTGTACGAACTCCTTGAAACTGAACGCCTTTGTGTCTTTTAGGGCGCCGAGTTCCCGCCACACCTGCGTGTAGAGGTTTTCGACTTCGGGGTTAGTGGTGACTCCGAAGACGTTATGGACGGCGTAGTCGAAAATGTAGCCTTTGCGTTTCCAAGACACGCAGACGCCGCCGGGTTTAGCCTGAGCCTCAAAGAGTCTGGTTTTGTAGCCGTTCATTTGGGCATAGCAGCCAGCGGCTAATCCGCCAAGACCAGCGCCGATTATCAGGATGGATTTTTCGCTCACACTTACCCCTAAAAAAAATCACACTTGGCAGTATTAGGCTTTTGCGCGCAGCTGCCTCCATTTTTGGGGACAGGGAAAAAACCACCTGTTTTTTAAGCGCCAAAGTATTAGTTTATGATATGCGAAGTTCGCAGCTTTTTTTGGATCAATATCCTACTGACAAAATCAAAAACCACTACCTAGACTACTACGACCCCATCTTGGAACCATACGTTAACAGGGAAGTGAATCTTCTAGAATTAGGCATCAACAGAGGCGGATCACTGATGCTCTGGCACGACTACTTCCCCAAGGGAACAATCACCGGCGTAGACCTGCTGCTGCCAGAGGGCTTTGCCGCAACTGAGCGGATGCATCTTTTCAGGGGCAACCAGGAGAACACGGCATTTCTCACAAGGGTTGCAATGGAAGTTGCGCCCGGTGGATTTGACATAATCATCGACGACGCATCACACATTGGAGAATTCACCAAGACCGCTTTCTGGCATCTTTTTGATAACCACTTAAAACCCGGCGGGCTATACGCGATTGAAGACTGGTTCACTGGGTACTGGGAGGATTGGCCAGATGGAAAAGCCCTCGTTACCCAGAAGCCTCAGGCAACCAGCTTGAAGTGGCGCATGCTGTCTTTTCTGAATTCAAAGGCAAAGAACCATAACGTACCCGTTCCCAGCGTGGTTTATGGGGTAGCCAAAAAGGATTTTCCGTCACACTGTATGGGGATGGCGGGGTTTGTGAAGCAGCTTGTGGATGAGCAGGCAGCATCCTACTTCACCATGGGCTCTAAAGGCGGCGCCTCTAAGAGGCAGTCGAAGTTTGAGAGCCTGCTGGTTACGCCCTCGATTGTATTTGTTAAAAAACGCACAATCAGCGTGGATTCCTAAGAAAAATCAAATAGCGCATCAAAGGTGTAGGGTGCTGCGTTTCTTGAATACAACAAACCCTGCAAAACACGCAGCCAACGCCGCAAACGCACCCAACGCATATTCCGGAACCACAAATATTGATGTGCCACCGTTTGATGCAACCGCTGAACTACACCTGTAACTGGAATCGCCGGGGAACTGAGCCATAACAAAGTATGAGCCAACAGGCAAATCGGGTGCCCAAGTAAACAGATAGGCTCCATCGCTGGCGGTAGTTACTTGACCGATAAATGTCCAGCTTAAAGAGTCGACAGTAGAAGTATATGTTAAGAGCACAGTTTTTCCCCGAAGCGGACTGTTATGAGAATCAGTCAGCAATCCCGTTACTGTTACGGGTTCATTTGGATCTAGCTGTGACGGTTGGCATTGAATTGTTAAGTGTGTGGGGTTTTGGGTCGCCGTGTCAAAGTTGGCTGTGAGGGTTCCCGGTCCATTTATGATTGCTGTGGTCGTCTGTGATGTGGGGGCTGTAATGGTTATCGTGCCTGTTTGAATCCATGCGACAAAGTGGTTTCCGGCGGGATTGGCACTTACCTGCAGGGTTTCTCCGCTGTCATAGTAATACATACCTGAGGGGGTTGTGGTTCCCGAGTATTCGGGGTTAACATCAAGGCTTACCCGGTACTGGGTTTTCCAGAGGGCGGTTGCCGTTTTGGGAGAGTCCATAGTGATGGGGTCTGATTTAAGTTGGGCGCCGGTGGCATCTGCGCTCCATTCTGTGAATAGGTAGCGAATTCCATTTGCGCCATATACGGTTGACCGGGAAAGTTGAGCGTAGGCAGTTGCGCCACTGTTATACCATCCCGTCCCCGAGGGGGTATCATAGGGAGAGGTGACTGTTAGTTTGTATTGATGCTGAAAGCTGAAGGTTTTTATTGTGTATCCGCCACTTGGGGCTATTCCCGAGAGGACCTGGGCAGAATACCAGCGCTCTGAACCCGTTGATGGAGTTAAAGGATTGGGGGTAACTGACCAAGGCTTGTTTTTTCCCACCGTTACAGTTATTGTATCGGGGTAGAGGGGGATAGTTTGGCTAACTTGTTGCCCCTGAGGGTTAATGTAGTTGATTGAGGGCGCTGTAGGTGAGCCTCCCCCAACGATGTTGTAGCTTATTTTCATCATGTAGCCCAAGCTATAGGCAGATGTGGTTGAAGTGAGAACCGTAAAAGTAAGAGATAAAGTGATAAGCATTAGTATTGCTAGAGCCTGCTTTCTCGTTCCAAGTTCCCCTTCCTATTTTTTAAGGGTTGGCTGTTTAGGTATTTAAAATACCATAGATATGTTAGGGGTTTTTTCTATAATATGACTGAACAGGAGCCGACCACGACTGAAAAACGGCCGAATAATGTGCCTAGGCAACTGTTCCAAACAATCAATAGCACTATAGCGTTTTTTCCTTATCGCCTAAAAATTATTTATGCTGACATCCCATCGGGAGGGTAGCTAAATAATTTGTTTCTTTATTGAGCCGAGTACTGTGACTGGTTTGATGTAGTCACATCTTTTTAATACATTTAATCGCTGCTAGTGACGCCGAGCCAACAGAGCTTTTTTGGAGGTGATACTGTTTGAAAGACTTTGATAAAGGCGACCTTAAAGACGAACTTAAGAACGCAGGCTTTGAAGACTGCATTGCAGATAACATTGCTGACCGAGTGAATGACCGCAAAAGCGACAACTGGGACCAGGGCAACGGACGCATGGAAGCTATGAAAGAAATCGATATGCTTATCAACCGCACAAATCAAGCGAACGATAATTTCAGGAAACGCAATACATCACAAACCGCGGCTTCCATGATGTAGACAGACAAGTCCGCTGCTACTCACCCATTGTTTTTATGTACTCCCAAGTTTTGTCGCCCACAAAATGCAGCGTCTTAACAACAGGGCCTTTCTTAGTTTGCCGCGCCGCCTCGGAATCAGCCAACGCCTCAGCCACCGCCAGGGCCTTCCCGAACTTGACATCCACAACCAACACCAAATCGCCCGCTGCAAAATCGCCCTCTACGCGGACGACGCCCGGCGCCATAACGGTTGCGCCCTTGCAGACATAGGGCACAGCACCCATATCTACCACTATACGCGGCGCTTTAGCGGCGAATTCGCCAAAGAGCAGCGTAGGCAGGAGTTTGTCTGCGGATTTATGCAGCAAAGGTTTTCCGCCTATGAGATAAATCTGGCCTACTTCTGTCTCTGCGACTTCCACGTTGCCTTTTCCATCCATGAGCAGTTCTAGGTCCACATGGAGTTTCTGCAGTGTTTCCTCTATGATCTGTTTTGCCTCTCGGGTTTTCAAGGGATATCGGCGTTGTCTGGGCATGTTGGTTCTGTCTATGTGGGTTCTTTGGGGGCTATTATGGTTTTTGTTGCGTCGCTTGAGGTTTAGGTTTTCGGTGCAGGTATTTCTCGGCGAGTTTTGCCAGATCAACTTTTAGTATGATATAGGTTATGATGATGGTTAGGATGATTGACACAACGATGGAGAGGATAAAGGACTCGGTTGGGCTAAACCAGTTAGCCAAGAAGTCACCCGCGATCTCCCCCAAAAACACCCCTACAAGCGCTATAGAAAGCTTCCCCAAGAAGTAGGAGCAGAAAAACTTCGCGGGACTATACTTCATGAGTCCCAGCGGAATAACTATGGGTTCATCGGGGATCGGGCTTGCGGCGGCAGCAAACAAAAGCAGAAACGCCCACCGCTTGATTTTGGCGGAATCTGCATCGAGGCGCTGCCTTCGTTTTTCGCTGAGTTTGCCGCTGACAAAAAAAGTCACCAGATAATGAATTCCTTTAGCCAAAGCTGCGCCTAACGCTATCAAAACGGCGACTGTCAATAGGGCTGCGGGGCCAGGGTTTGCCAGTCCTATCGCGGCTGTGGAGGCAATCAGCAGGTTTGAGGGGCCTGCAAACGGAATCAAATTGAATCCAAAGGATGTTGCGAATATGATTATGAAATCAATTAGTGCAGTCATCCCTTGGGTCACCTTGTCCCAAAACAAAGTTTTTCAGCCTTATAAGTACAAGCTACCATCAGGCAGAAAACTGCGGGGGTATGCTGCTCTTAGATGCCCGATTGTACGGCGTGGTTAGATAGGTTTAAATGGGGAGACTTCAAGTATAGAAGAGATAAAGATACAAGAGGATTCCTATATGAGCGAAATGACAACCGAAATCCTTGAACAAAACCTCAGCAAAATCGTGCTGGTACGCTTAAAAGGCGGGAAAAGCCTCCGAGGCAGACTAAAGGGTTTCGACCAACACTTAAATCTGGTTCTCGAAGAAACAGAAGACACAACTGACGTTGAAGACCAAAAGAAGTTAGGGCTAATAATCGTCCGAGGAGACAACGTAGTCCTTATTTCGCCTCCGCCAAGGTGAGTTAGATGGGAAAAGGCACTCCATCGATGGGCAAACGCCAAGGCAAAACAGTCCACATTATGTGTCGACGCTGCGGCAGACGCGCATACCATGTACGTAATCACCGTTGTGCAGCATGCGGCTTTGGTGAACAAGCAACCATGCGCCGCTACACTTGGCGAACTAAGACTCTGCAGAGGCAAAGAGTCGTATAGTCGCCCGTTATCTCCATTTTAAAGTTTGTTTTATCTTTTGGTTTTCTTTGCTGCTTGAGCTTTAGCTTTGCTTTTTCCAACGATTCGCCATATACATCCAGAAAACCAACCCGATGGTGTTGGCGGATATCATGGGAACCGCGATTTTCTCGAGTATGGACAATGCCTGTGCGTAGGGCACCAAAACCAAAATCAGCCCCATAGCCGCAGACTCCAAAACTAACCCCAAAACAGCCCCCTTCACCAGATACCATTTGCCCGCCAGCCTCGTTGAAACTAACCCTGCGGTCACTCCGATGGCAACCGTGGATAGTGTGCATGGCAAAGCAGTTGCGCCGCCGACGGTGTAGCGGTGTAAGCCTCCGATTAAACCCGCGATTGTTCCGCCGACTGGTCCCCCTGAGACGCCTGCGATCATGGCGGCGAGTTCACGCACGTTTATGATGGTGCCGTCGGCCAGTTTGGTGCCCATGAGTGTGCCGAAGATCGCCAGCAGCCCCAGTACAGTGCCCACGATAATTTTGGTGAACACCGCCTTTTTCGCCAGGGGTGCATTGAGGGGTTTGAGGCCTGTTACGATGAGGGAAACCACAATCATAAAAGAGGCTGTGCCCAGCAGCACAAAGATGCTTGTCAGAGAGCCAGTTAAGTCAGCCATGGCAACTCATGTTTTATTTTGAGGGGTTCTGAATAAAAGCTTTATTGGTTTAGGGGGCGCCAAACAACCAGCCGCCACTCTGTACCATATGCACCCACCGTTGTCCAGTACGCTTCCTTCTCTACCAGATGCTTAGATTCGTCCGAGACGTCTTTATCGTAGTACTGGTAGCTCCCCTGTCCCCAACGTTGCTGGGCAACCTGATGCGCGAAGCTCTGGACCTCGGGGTATTCGATGTAGAGGGGGTCGGTGAAGAGGTTTTTGCTCTGCTGGGTGGGGTCTGGGTCGTAGATGAGGGTGCCGTTTATCTGCATAGACCACATCGAATACATTGGAGCCTCATCTAGGGATTCGATGGCGCCGCGGATGAGCAGGTAGGGCTGGATAACGATGCTAAGTGAACCCATAAATTTGTGGTCTGCATCAAAAATCGGTGCCGACAAAACCACGCCGGGGAACCCCTCAACCAGCGATATCATGTTGCTCATAGCGGGGCGCATAGTCTGATGCATCGCTAGGTTCTGTTCTTGACCGCTGATGTCTTCTCCTTCTATGCTGCTGTAGCTCTGCGGCTCCACCGCCAACAGCACGTCATCTGCGTCGCATGTTGCGGCGTTCACGATCAGCGTGTCGTTAGCTACCAGTTGGTCAAGTACCGCTCGGGCTTGGCTTCCGCTGAGTCCAGTGGCTGAGAGCTGCTGGCAGGCAACTTGCATTGCGGCGTCGAGTTTAGCGAGGTTGATGTCGATGTTGTTTTGGGTTTGCATGAGCTGGCTGAGCATTTCTTGCCCGGCGACTGCGGAAGGGCTGTTTTGCGCACCCGGGTGGTTTGTGTTTAGTTGGTAAATGTTGGCGCTTATTGAGATGATTAGGAGGGCTACAAGGGCAAGCGTTACTGCCTTCAACTTTTCCATTTCTATCAGCTAGTGTTTAGTGAAATTTGGGTTTAAGTGTTATGTAGGTTAGATTTTGGTTTGAAAAGAAAAGTTAAGGGAAAAGGGGTTACTGGTTTAGTGGCTGCGCTATAACTAAACGCCAATCAGTGTTGTAGATGCCCACTGTAGTCCAGAATCCTTCTTTGCTAATTAATGGCCTTGAAGGTGAGAGGTCATCAAAGAAAGAGTATGTGCCATATCCCGATTGCGTATCTACAGCTTGATGAATAAACGTTTGCAGCTCCGTGTAACCCGCATATTCCTCGTCAGTGAAGATATTCTTGCCCTGCTCCCCACTTGTCTTGGCGTTAGCATCATAGATCAACGTGCCGTTTTTCTGCAATGCGTAGATGGTGTAGTAGGTGCCAGTTGCGGAGGCGGATACGATGGGGTGCATAAGCTCCTGCGGCTGGAAAACAATGCTTAAGGAGCCGATGAACTGGTTGTTTGCGTCGAAAATCGGGGAAACCAAAACGATGCCGGGGAACCCCTCGACCAGCATGATGAGGTTGCTTAATGCTGGACGCATTGTTCTGTGCATTTCAACGTTCTGCTCTTGATCTTTAATGTCTTGACCCACTATATCGCTGTAGTTGCTTGGTTGCACCGCCAATAAAACGTCGTTTTCGTCTGCCGTGGCTGCGTTTACGATTATATGCGGGTTCTGCGTGTACAGGTCGCTTAGCACTGTTTCAGCCGCGGAACCGGTTAGTCCTGTAGCGGATAGTTTTTGGCATGCCTCAGAGACAAGGCGGTCTAGCCGCAGAAGCTCTGCGTTGATTGCTGCTGCATCATGAATAAGTGTGGATGCCATTTCCTGTTTGCTGCTTTGCTTTGTGAGGGAAGCGTTGTTGCTCCATTGATAGATGTTGAATGCCAACGACACAATCAACAAGACAACTAAAACTAACGCTATACTCTTACTTTTTGTCATATGTTATCGCTGAATCTTCTATTCAGGTTTAGTTTTAAGGGTTTTGTCGGCAGCTTAGCAGACAAGCAAAGAAAACTCAAAAAATGGCTTCAATGAAAAGCTGCCGGTTAGACAGCTGCCTTAAGATACTGCTCAGTAGGCGTCACGGATTTCACATCAACCGTCGAATTCGCTTTTATGATGAATTCGCTAAGACCCACATGCGAGGCGTCACTGCCCCAATCATAGGTGTAACCCATGCGCGTCCAGGGGTAACGGATGGGGTAATAGGAGTAGATTATGTTGCTGTTAAACCAATCAATGTAATCGTCGGTGGCGGTGCCGGGGAAGCAAAGCTGCGTGGTGGTGTCGTTGATTTCGCAGTCGGGGCTGGGTCGGAAGAGCAAGTCTGGTTTAACCCACATCTCCACGAAGTAGGTGTTGCTTGTGTTGGCGGGTAGCCCCAGAAGCTGCGCTGCCCGAAGCGTGACGTTGTCGGCTGGGTTGTTGGCAAAGAAGGTTTGGATTTGCGGCGCCGCAGTCACCCATGTTTCTCCCCAGCTGGTAGTTATGTTTGCGCCCACGGGGTAGCTGCTGACATATTTGGTCCAAGTTACCATAAGCACAGATGCGTTTTCGCCTTCGCCCATCCAGACCAAGTTGCTGTTGTTGGCTAATATTGGGGTTAAGTTGCTGCTGACTTCGCTTTCTCTGGCAACCATGGCGTCTTCGATTGCGGCTTGGTAGCGCTGCTCAAGGGTTGGTGGCGGCGCAAACGCGGGCACAATCACCAGTGTGTAGAGTTCGGTTATTCCAAGGGTGGCGACTAAGCCGATTATAACGATAGCTATGAGTACGGTGCGGTCTTTAGGCTGATTTCGCAAAGTGTTCCCTCTCTATCTAGGTTAACGGTTAAGCACTTTGCCTTATAAGAAATTTGGTGGAACAGAATTCGCAAAAAAGCAAAAAGGAAAAGAAAGGGGTTACTCGGCTGCTGGATTATAGTAGCCTTTGTCTATTTTCACGAAAATCAGGGGTCCACGGCTCTGCGCCATCTCCCGTGCCCTACGCAACGTGTTGTTAAGGGTGATGAAGAGGCGTTCTTTATCGTTTAGGTTTTCGGCGTATCTCTCGCCAAGCTCCATCTTGAGGAGGTTCTCCGCGAGGATTTCGGTGCCGCAGACTTCGCCGTTTTTGATGAGTGTGGCAACCACGATTTCTTGTAGTTCCTGTTTATGCTCGATTTTTCGCCAGATAGGTTCGGCGTTTTGGATGGTTTTTGCCATCTTGTTCCATTTCTGGGCGTTTTGGTTGCCTATAAGCAGCTTTACGCGTTGTTTCCACTTGCTAAACCAGATGTTGCACCAGACTTTTAGGAATTCATCGAGTTCGTCTGAGTTTTCTCGGAACAGTAATTCCAGCCGCTCGGCGACGTCGCATTGGTTTGATTCTTTACCGATTAGGTTCCAATGGAATTTTAGGTAGTTTGTGAAGTCTTGGCAAGCCACCTGCAATACTTTGCGGTCAGAGCCCACTATATCTAAGGCTTGATCCGCTTCTTTCAGTTTCTCCCCTATTATCATCTCTACGAAATTCATCACGATTCCCGCTGAAGCCCTCTCCAAAATCATTTAAGACCGAGGTTTTAATTAAACTTTATCAGAAAAAACCAATATAACTGGCTTAGGCAAAAAAATACAATATATCCAGTTTGGATATACCCTTCGGGGCTTATTCTACATGCTCTGGAAGCGCACAGACGTTGGGCAACACCAAATCTGGGTTTTCCCGAGCCAGTTCCTCTTGATTGTATAATCCCGTGAGCACCGCAACGGTTTTAGCTCCTGCTGCTTTGCCCGCACGCATGTCATTCACTGAGTCACCTGCGATTAGGCACTCCTGCATGTCAAGGCTCAGGGTTTCTACGCATCGGATCAGTGCTTCAGGCGAGGGTTTGGGTTTGGCGGTGTCCAGTGCCGTGGCGATGTGGCTGAAGTATTGGGCTATGCCGAAGTAGTCGAGTTCTTTCTGGATAACTTGGCTGGGGACAAAACGCATGGTGATTAGGGCAAGCTTGGATTTTTGGGAAAGCGTCTGCAGCGTGGCTGCCACGTTGGGGATCAACCGTGTTTTTCTCTCCGTGTAGGAATGGTACGCATCCAAATAGACGGCTAGAAACTGTTTTGTGTTGCCGCCTGTTAGGTCGTCGATGCTTATGCGTTGCTCGAGGCGCTTGGGGATATCCAGCATAAGCTGGCTGCATGGCGCCTCTTTGTCGATGCCGCAGAAAGCGGTTTTCGCCGCTTCCAAGTAGGCTTCGGTGGAGTCTACCAATGTGCCGTCTAAATCCAAGAATATGCCTTTTGCCTTCAACCTATGCTGCATGACTCGTTCTAAATCTGAGTGGCGCTCTGGTTTCTTAAAGGTTTCCTGCAGGAGAAGCGTTTTCCGCGATTTCCAGGCTCAACAGGGCTTGCTGACGCATTTTATTTTCTATAGGCCCCTTATTTATACCCTAGGCGCCTGGCATAGGGGGGTTGTTTACCGTGGGCATCTGCTGATTCGCCATTAAGGTGACTAAATGGATGCTTGGCAGACCTAAAGTTTATTGGGCGTTTGTTTTCCGTTTAGAATTGTCGGCGTATCGTCTCTGCGTCTTCTTCCAGGTCTTGGGCGCTTCTTGGGCTGGTGCGGTCGCGGAAGGCGCCGTCGTGGCCGCCCAAGTTGTGGGGCCGCATCGGAATCACGTGGATGTGCAGGTGAAAAACCACCTGTCCCCCCGCTTCGCCGTTGTTCTGCACAATCCGCAATCCCTCTGCATCCACTGCATCCCTCACTGCATGGGCAACCCGCTTAGCCACCGAAAACAGGTAAGCGGCTTCCTCCTCGGGGATGTCGTATATGGTGGCGTAGTGCTTTTTTGGTACAACCAAGGTGTGCCCAAGATTAACTGGGTGGTTACTTAGAAACGCCACTACAGTGTCGTCCTCGTAGACGAAGCTTGCGGGAAGCTCTTTTCGGATGATTTTGCAAAAGAGGCAGTTTTCGACCATGGCAATCACACTTTTCAGCGGTTTAGTGGTAGGGGAGAGTTTAATAGAATTCGCGGGTTCAATAATACTTTATGGAAACCTTAGTCGACGATATCGGAAGCTTCCCCCTGCCAGCGGGAATCAAAAGAGACGAGTACGCCCGAGCCTACGAGCAGGCACGCAGCCTCATCAGCAAAGGAGAAGACCCCTTCAAAGACGAGTTCACCGAACGGGTTTTCTGCCGTTCCGTAGTGGACGCCTTCAAGCTCAAGTTGGACTGCGGCTTGGACGTGGCGAATTTTCCTCAGGCATTCAGTGGGCTGCGCCAAGTCGGCGACGCCATCCACAGCGCCATGGAGAAGGGCTCCTTTGTCGTTGAAGAAAAAGAGGCGTTCCTACCCGAAGTTTACGTGCTTAACCATGAGGCTAAGCGGCTAAGCGAAGAGTACGGCAGAAAAATCCAGTTCCGCGTTTCCATATTTGGTCCCATCGAGCAGTACCTTCACGAAATCGGCACTACCGCCTACCCCGACGTCCTCGAGGGCTTCAGCCAAACCATTAATCGCTTCGCCAAAAACAGCATCCTAAACGGCAAATACATCCAAACAGCAGTGGTCTCCATCGACGAGCCCAGTCTGGGCCACAGCAGCTTCAGCGGCACCCCCCAGCAGCTACGGGAAACACTGGAGCGAGCCTACGACTTCAGCGGCGCCACTCGGCAGATTCACCTGCACTTCGCGGCAGGCATCCATGACCTGCTCTCCGTAAAGGGCATAGACGTGCTCTCTTTCGAGTACGCAGCTTCACCCAAGAACATCGACGCCGTCTCCAAAGCCATGCTTGATGGCGCTGACAAGCAAATCCGCGTGGGCATCGCCCGAACCGACATCGACTCCATCTGGGCGGAACAGTACGAGAAAGGCGTCACCCAACCATCCGCAGAGCAGCTAGTGGAGAGCGCCGAGGCGATGCATAAGCGGTTCCGCGCTGCCAAGGAGAAGTATGGTGAGCGAATGACGTTTACGGGTCCCGACTGCGGCTTAGGCAGCTGGCCCAGCCAAGAGGCGGCGGCGCTGGTTTTAAAGCGCTCTGTTGAAGCAGCAAAAAAAACTTAGCCCTCAGCCTTCTGCTCCGAAATCCACGCCATCAATTCCTCGGAGAGTTCATCGCGTTCAGTGACCACTTCGATAAGCGTGAAGCATTCCTGTTTGTGGGCATCCTCCAATGCGCGGTAGAGTTGCTCGCAGCTGCTGCATCGGTAGCCCTTGCCGCCCCAGAGGTCCGCAATATCCGCGTAGTGCCAATCCACCAGTTCATTGAACCCCGCTGAAGGATAAAACAGCTGCTCCATCCCCCAGCGGCGGTTGTTGACTACGAGGAATATGGGGTTGATTTTGTAGCGTGGGCAATGGCAGATTTCTGGGCCCGTCATCTGGAATCCGCCGTCGCCGACCATAACCAGCGGGCGCTTCTTGGCTGCTAAGGCGTAGCCGATGGCTGCTGGAACCGCGAATCCCATGGTGCCATAGAAGGAGGGCGCAAGCACCGCCGAAGCCGCTAAGTTAAGGGAAGCAAAGAGGCAGTTGCCTGTATCGGCGACTAGGGGCATTTCCCCGTATTCGCTAAAAAGCCAGTTTACGGCGTCGACAACCTCGCCCATCACCAACGGCGCAGAGGTAAACTTGCAGGCTCGATTCACCCTAAGAGGCACCTTAACCGGGAAAACCCAGCTTTTCCTTGGCACCCTAGCTTTTGCAAGCTCAGCCACCAACGCCTCAAGCGGCACAGCCCCCAAAACCTGCTCTTCAACGTTGACTTCGCGGTTAAAGCACCAGACTATTTCGCCCCGCTTAGACGACGCCAACTTGGCGCCCAGATTCACATCCGAAAGCATCTCGCCTAAAACCAAAACCAAATCTGACTCCGCCACAACCTTCTCAGCCGCCCTGTTTCCGGCGGCGCCCAGGTAGAGCCCAAAATAGTGGGGTTCATCCGCGCTGGGAAGGTGGTCGCGGGCAAGCATAGTTGAGACGACGGGGAGATTGAGGTTTTTTGCCAGTTGCAGTATCTGCTCTTGGAGGTTGAAGCGGTCAGATTCCACTCCCGCCATAACCACCGGTTTCTCCGCGGATGCCAGCCTTCGGGTTATAAGGTCGGCGGCTCGTTTGAGGTTCACGGCGTCGACGGGCAATGAGGCAGGCGAATGCTTGTTCGCCCGGATTTTTTGGTTAACCACATCGGCGGGTAACTCGATGTAGACGGGCAGCATTGCTTCTTTGCAGACTGATAGGGCACCTGCGATTTTCTCCGCCGCTGATTCGGGGTCGTCGAGGAGTACGGCGTGGGCGGTAATCCGGGAGGCTGCCTCAAGCATGGAACTGCAGGTTTTGACGGTGTGATGCATAAAAAAATCGTTTTGCCGCGCGCTAAGTGGGGGGCCACCCGCAACCACCACCAGGGGCGTCTTCTCCGCGTAGGCGCAGGCAACTGCATTAACCATGTTAAGCAAGCCGGGGCCATACGTGACCACTGCAAGCGCAGGCCTGCGCAGCGCTCTGGCTTCACCTACCGCCGCAAACCCCGCGCCCTGCTCATGCGAGAAAGTGCATAACTGCAAGTCAGCGTCATCTTCGATGAGTTTGAAGAATTTTATTACGAAGTCTCCTGGGATACCGTAGACGCGGCTTATTCCAAGCTGTTTTAACTGCAAAAGCAGATATTCGCCGACGCTGAGGACTTTTTGGGGCATTGTTGTTCATGGAAATTTAGGTGACAGACCATTTAAGGTTGACTAACATAGAAAAATCGCAGGTGCCTGCATTTGCGGGGCTTCTGGGTTTAATTTTCAGGTTCCGGCGGCTGTTTCTTGGCTTTTTGCCCGTGGGCAACTCTTTAAGTCCCAAACGCTTACCGGCGGCCACCCTGCCTCAGGCATCTTCGCGGGTGAGTTATTTCTGAAGCGGCTGCCAGAATAGTATTACTGAGAAAAAAAGGTAATACCAGCAAGTTAAAGTATTACCAAAGCAAAAAGTAATACGGCGAATCCAATGGTTGAAGTTGAAGCCCAAGCCATAACAGTCGTCAGCGTCACAAAGAAGGGGCAAGCCACCATACCCAAAAAGCTGCGGCAGAAATACGGCATAAAAGACAAAGTGCTAATCGTGGAAGAAAAAGGCAAAGGACTCCTGCTAAAACCTCTGCCATCCCCCCGGGACGAGTTTGGCTCGCTCAAGCACCTTTTCCCAGATAAAACAGCACATGAACTAATCGAAGAAGGGCGAGCGGCGGATTATGAAAGAGACAAAAGGTTAATGCGCCTTGTTGGAGTCTCTGACGTTTGATGCTGAACCGCTTGTGGCGTTCTTCTTAGGTGAACCCCAAGCTAAAGCAGTAATAGCCCTTCTGGAGAAAGTCCGAAGCGGCGACGCCGAGGGCTACATCAATATCGCTAATTTAACTGAAGTATACTATGCTATCGCACGCCGATACCCCGACGTAGCCGACGAAAAAATCGAGTCTCTAAGAACTTTTGGCTTACACGTTGTTCCCTTGGATGAGGAAGGCGGTTTATGGCGAAGAGCAGCGCATCTTAAAAACCGGTACGTGCTCTCGCTGGGCGACTGTTTTGCGGTTGCAACGGCGCAGACCCTAAAATCTAAGCTTGTGGTAGGATGCGACAAGCAGCTTAGAGGTCTTGATCTTCAGCTTATAAGAATTGGGAAATAAAGAAGGAGGCTGGTTAATTCCAGCGTTGGTCAATAAACAGCCGCGGCGCAGAGGGCTCGTTGCTGCTGAACTGAGGAATTATGGATGGGCGCTTGCGTAGGGGCGGAGCGGGCAACGGGGAAGGCGGCTCAATTTCCAGGGGCATTTTCGCTATCAGTCCTGTTCGCCTCCATGCGTGGTCGGTGTGAGGGTGGTTTCAAGGAGGGTTTCTCTGCGGATAATGACTGCTTGGACTTCTTTGCCTATGACATCCTCTGAGAGCAAACGGGGCAGGTCATAGAAGTCATGGACGGGTTTGCCGTTGAACTTCACCAGCACATCCCCCATCGCTAAACCAGCCTGCCTAGCGGGGGAACCGGCTTCAACACTGAAAATCATCACGCCCGTCTGCTGATCCAGCCCAGCGGCCTCAGCGATTTCCTCGGGCAAGGCAACGGTGTTGGCGACTATGCCCAAGTATCCACGCTGCGCTTTTTTGCCGGTCATGAGGCGGTCGGCGATGGCTTTAACTTTGTTTGAGGGTATGGCGATGCCGCGTTGCCACACATAGGCGGTGTTTATGCCGATGAGTTGGCCTTCGGCGTCGATGAGGGGCCCGCCGCTGAAGCCTGGGTTAAGCTGCGCGTCGGTTGCGATGACGTTTTCCATGGCGGTTGCGCCTCGCCAGCCCCGGATGGTGCTGTTGACGCTGGTAACCATGCCGCCTGTGGCGGTGGGCTGGGTGCGGTTGAAGGGGTTAGCTAATGCCAGCACATACTGGCCGACAGTGAGTTTTTCGGAGTCCCCCACCGCGATGGGAGTGAACTCGCCGTCTGCCTTAAGCAGTGCCACGTCGTTGTAGGGGTCGGCGCCCACAACTTTGGCCGCATGGGTTTTTTCGCCCTGCCCGACTTTGACGCTGCCGCAGCCCGCCAAAACGTGGTTGCAGGTGACGATGTAGCCGTCGCTTGTCAAAACAACGCCGGTGCCACGGGACATCTGCGCCTTGACGCTTACCACGGACCGCCCGGTTTTTTTGATCAGGGCGCTGGTGGCGTCTGAGAGGGATTTGAGGACTTCAAGGGAGTTTACTGTCATATTTTTCACTGCACAGTAAGTGTTCAGATAAGTATTTGTTGACTAAGACAGGGGCAAACCCAGTCACAGGCAGGCTTAACCGAAAAAAACGGTAGCTGAGGTTGGTTCTACGAAGAAACTATAGAGGGAAGCATCTACCCTAAAGCTGCGGGGCAAAACAGCCTAACCGCTTAACCTGATGAATGCTTAGCTGAGCACGGACTCAACGTTTAGGTTCAGCACAACCTCAGAAATATCAGCGGCGTACTCACCGATGCGACGCAAACTCTCGATAATCAAGCGCAGATTCACGATTTCCTCATGTGAAGCGCTAGGTAACCCCATCACAGCCTCTTTCTCGAGTTTGTGGGCTTGGCTGAGTTTTTCGATAACCGATTCGGCGAGGTTAAAATCATGCTTAAAGAGGGCTTCCATAGAGTTTTCAAACATTGAATTAGCCAGGTTGCTGAGGTCACTGATCTTCCCCATCAACTCCGCTTCCACCGGTTCCTTGAGAAGCAGGGTGTTCTCAGCGATTTTGGTGGCGTGGTCGGCGCTGCGCTCCACGGATTTAGCGATCAACCTGTAGCCAAGGCACTCTTTCTGGTAGCCTAACCCGATTTCTTTAACGACGCGCTGATTAGAAACCGCCAGTTTGAGGAGCCGTACAATGTAGAGGCCGAAGCGGTTGACTTCGCGGTCGGTTTCTATGACTGCTTTGGCGCTGGTGTAGTCGAGTTTTCCGAGGGCTAAAAGGGCTTCTTTTTGCATGGAGGAGCCGATGATGGACATGCGGCTGAGGGCGTTTTGCACGGTGAGTTCAGGATAGTTAAGCAGCACCTGCAACGTTAATTCTGTGGAGGTGTCGATTACGATTTCGGTTCCAACTAGGTAGTGGCGGGCGAAGTGTTTGAGGTAATTCCGCAGCTTTGAGGAGAGAACCTTTTGGCCCTGTGCCCGAATACGCAGGAGGTTGTAGCCGTTTAGGTAAGCGGAGATGGCGGTCCGCATGATGGCGTCGGGGTTGTCGTTGGGGTTAGCTCTAATTAGTGCTTCATCCTGTTTTTCCTTCTTGGGAAAACTCGATGGCGCGATGGAGAGTGAGCCGTCTTCTTCTTCGCGGACTATCATGCTGCTGCCGCGTTTGAGATCGTTTTTGGTTGCCCAGTCTTTGGGGAGGGATAAGATGAAAGTTGAGCCGCCTGTAACCTGCAGTTTTCGTTGTTCTTCGTTTATTTTTTCAGTTTCTTTAGTCAACGTTGACTCCAAGTCTAAACCTTTATGTATTTTTGTTATATTAGATGTATCTATATATACTATAGCTTTTACGTGGGTTTGCTATATAAAACATTTTTGGGGATACCTACACAAAAACCAAGGAAGAATAATATGAACACTAAATATACCATCATAATTGCCATAGTAGCAATCGCAATAATTGCCGGCGCAGTAGTCGCCTACACCTATCTTTCCTCACCAGCATCAACCCCCATCTCAATCAACGCATCCGGAGCCACCTTCCCACAGCCCTTCCTAACCTCCACAATCACCGAATACTCATCGATACACTCAAACGTGCAAATTAACTATCAAGGAGGAGGCAGCGGCAAAGGCATCAGCGACTTAACAAACAAAGTCGTTGACTTCGCCTGCTCAGATGCACCCTTATCCGACACACAGAGAGCCGCAGCACCCGGCGTAGTCCACATCCCCGAAACAATCGGCGCCATCACCGTAGCCTACAACCTCCCCGGTATAGACTCTGGCCTCAAACTCACGGGTCCAATAGTCGCTGACATTTTTATGGGCACCATAACCTCCTGGGATGACCCCGCAATCGCCGCCATCAACCCCGGCGTAACCCTACCTCACCAAAACATAGTCGTCGTTCACCGATCAGACGGCTCTGGAACAACTAACTGGTTCACAAAGTACCTCTCTTTAGTCAGTGAAACCTGGGCAACACACATCGGAGCAAACACAACCGTCCAGTGGCCAGTCGGAACCGGCCAAAGCGGCAACTCCGCCGTCGCAGCAACAGTCACCTCAACCAACTATGCAATCGGATACATCGAATTAGCCTATGCACTCGAAAACAACGTTACAGTTGCAGCAATCAAAAACCCAGCAGGCAACTATGTGCTGCCATCGCTTGAATCCACCACTGCAGCAGCACAATCTCTGCCAACTCCGCTTCCCTCGGGAAGTGACAGCTGGGCAAAAGTAGCCATCCTAAACACCAGCGGCGAACAAGCCTATCCAATCGTTACCCCAACTTACATGCTTGTCTACAAAGACCTCGGTGATATCCCCGATATGACCCTTGAGAAGGCAACGGCAATTGTCCAGTACATCTGGTATGTCGTGCATGACGGTCAGCAAGTTGCTCCTTCACTGCAATATGCAACGCTCCCAGCTAACCTGGTGCAAATCAACGAAGCTACCTTAGGCACTATAACTTTCAAAGGCCAAGCTATCCCCACACACTAAACAGTGAGGGCGCTAGCTATGGCATCCCAAAACCTTTTTTTCCTAAAAAATATTAATTCGGGCAGATTAGCATGAGAAAGCTAACGGGCGATAATTCTTTCAAAATCGTAACAGCAATCATCGCCGCATCCGCAGCAATCATCCTAATCCTTAACGCTTACGTACTAGTCACGGGCTCCACGCTGGTATTCGAAAGCGAGGGCTTCGGCTTCTTAACGGGGGTAAACTGGAACCCCGGCATATCCTCCTTTGGCGTGCTCCCCTATATCCTGGGCACCCTCATCACTTCGGGTCTGGCACTGCTGATAGGTGTGCCGCTTAGCTTAGGCATCGCCATCTTCATCGTGGAGATGGCTCCAAAATTCGTGCGGGTTCCCTTCTCATACCTCGTTGAGATGCTGGCCGCTGTCCCCAGCGTAATCTATGGTCTTTGGGGCCTGTTTGTTCTACGTTTCTGGGTGTTAGACTACATCGAGATACCCCTCAACACCTACCTGGGCTGGATACCGCTCTTCAGCGGAACCCCCATAGGACTGGATTTCTTCACCGCAGGGTTAATCCTTGCCATAATGATTATCCCCACAGTTGCCTCGGTCTCCAGAGAAGTCATCAGCGCCGTCCCCGGCTCGATACGGGAAGCCGCCTACAGTATAGGCGCCACAAAATGGGAAGTTATCCGCCACTGGGTCATCAGCTATGGACGCTCAGGCATCTTTGGAGCCGTAATCTTGGGTTTAGGCCGAGCTGTAGGCGAAACCATGGCGGTAACCATGGTTATAGGCAACGCCACGGGCCCCAGCGCTATGCCCACCTCGCTTTTTCAGGCAGGCCAAACGTTGCCATCTTTGATCGCTAACGGCTTTTTCGATTCACAAACTCCACTTCAAAGCTCCGCCTACATCGGCGCGGGGCTGGTTTTGCTTCTAATCAGCCTTGTCATCAACGTCTTAGCGCATGTTATGGTGACTCGGGTGCTGAAAATTAAGGGAGGCGCAATCGAGTAATGCTGGAAGGTTTGCTGCAGAAACTAAGCTTCAACAACTACCGCCTCCGCAAATTCAAAAACAAGTTCTTCTACGTCCTCTGCCTCATCTGCGTCTTAATCGCCATAGTGCCCCTGCTCAGCATACTCTTTGAAGTCATAGTGCGCGGCGCCCCCGTCATAAACTGGCAATTCCTAACTGGAAACGGCTTGCAGGGCGGCATCGGCCCCGCCATTCAGGGAACACTGATTCTAATCGGCTTAACCAGCCTCATCGGTATCCCCGTCGGCGTTCTTTCAGGCGTGTACCTTGCCGAGTACGGAAACAACAAATTCGCCACTTGGATGCGGTCCGCCAACGACATATTAACAGAGTTTCCCTCCATAATCGTAGGCATCACTGCATACAGCTTAATCGTCGTCGGCGTTCTCATACACACAGGCTTCTCCCCGCTTGCCGGAGCCGTCGCATTATCCTTCATGCTTATCCCCATCGTGGCCCGAACAACCGAGGAATCCCTCAAATTGGTCCCTAACAGCGTACGCGAAGCCTCTATGGCGCTGGGTATACATCGGTGGCGAACCATCCTAAGCGTGGTTTTACCCTCCGCAAAAGGGGGCTTAATCACCGGCACCCTGCTTGCCATCGCCCGCATAGCCGGCGAAACCGCCCCGATTCTCCTGACGATTCTTGGCAGCAGCTTCTACTTCCAGAGCTTAAGCGCGCCGATGGATGCGCTGCCCCTTAGAATTTTCCTCGATTCACGGTTGCCCTCGGCGGCGTCGCAGGCGCAGGCGTGGGGTGCATCTTTGATATTGATCTTAATAGTTTTAGCGCTCAACATAGGCGTCCGCCTACTCAGCAGAGGCAGATACCGCGGCGGAGCTTCAAGGTGAAAAATGAATGGAAAATGAAAACATAAAAATGCAAAGCATAAACCTCAACGCATGGTTTGGTCCAAAACAGGCACTTAAAGACATCAACCTGCCCATAAAATCAAACGCTGTCACAGCAATCATTGGGCCATCCGGATGCGGAAAATCCACTTTCATCCGCACCCTCAACCGAATGCATGAGTTAGTGCCCACAGCCAAGCTTACCGGGCAGATAACACTCGACGGCGAAGACATCTACGGCGCAAACGTTGACCCCGTGATGATTCGTCGCCGCGTAGGCATGGTCTTCCAGAAACCCAACCCCTTCCCAACGATGTCAATCTACGATAACGTCGCAGCCGGCCTCAAATTAACTGGTTCGCGGAAGGGCAGAAACCTCGACGAGGTAGTCAAGAAGAGCCTAGAGCAGGCTACACTCTGGGAAGAAGTTAAAGACGACTTAAAGAAGCCTGGAACCAGCATCTCCGGGGGGCAGCAGCAGCGGCTCTGCATCGCCCGCGCGATTGCCCTGCAGCCTGAGGTTATCTTGATGGATGAGCCAACCTCCGCTTTGGATCCCATTGCGTCGGCTAAGATTGAGCGGCTGGTCGTTGAGCTTAAAAAGAACTACACCGTCGCCATTGTTACCCATAACATGCAGCAGGCCTCGCGTGTCTCCGATTACACGGCGTTTATGTATCTGGGGTCGCTGATCGAGTTTGGCCCCACCGCAGAGATTTTTGAGTCACCTAAAAACAAGCTTACAGAGAAGTATATAACAGGGGAGTTCGGATAAAACATGACCTTGAATATGAGCAGAATAATCGACCGAGGATTAGAAGAACAGTCAGCTTTGCTTAGCCGCATGGGAGAGTTAACCTACGATACCCTTTCCCTTTCAATCTATGGCTACTTAGACGGCAGAAGCGTCCATAGCCAAGTTAAAGAAATGTCGGATATGCTCGTTGCCATGGCCGGTAAAGCAGAAGACAAAACCTTCGAGTTAATCGCCCGTTTCCAACCCGTCGCATCGGACCTGCGCGCCATAAAATCCTACATGAAAATAGCCAACGACTTCGCCAGGTACGCCCGCTACGCCCTGGACATATCCAGCTTAAACGATCAGCTTGGCGGCTTAAAACCCACCGATGAAGCAACCAAAGATTACTTAGCCAGCATGAGCGATAAAGTGCTTTTCATGGTGAAGACAAGCGTTGATTCCCTGCGGAAACACGACGTCGCCCTCGCCCGAACCATCACGCCCCCCGAACGCGAAGTGGACAAGATGTACCTTGAATTCCTCAACCGATTAACCAGCCAA
This sequence comes from Candidatus Bathyarchaeota archaeon, assembly GCA_026014735.1. Taxonomy (NCBI): domain Archaea; kingdom Thermoproteati; phylum Candidatus Bathyarchaeota; species Candidatus Bathyarchaeota archaeon. The sequence goes on along the minus strand of JAOZHT010000003.1, from coordinate 11,651 downwards.
GAGCAAGCCGACAGCAAATTCGTTATATCCAGCATACTTGTCACGCGTTACCTTGAACGCATCGCCGACCACGCCGTCTACATCTGCGAATCCGTCATCTACATCGTTTCCGGCGAAAAACTAAGCCTCGGCTAAAGGCAACCAAACGGTGCTTGTTCTGCTTGTGGGTTGCTCCACAACCTGTTTGCAATGTGCCCTCAAGCCCGTTGCTAATATGCGTTGTTTTCTACAATCCGCGGGTTGTTGTTGTGTAAAGAGGGGTCTCCCACAACAACAACTATACAAAAACCGTCCTGAAGATTTGACCTGCCGCTACAGGTTGGGGGTTACTATGCATTGGGCCTGCAGTTCCGCATCGAAGGCTTCAAAAAACGCCTGCCGATTCTGATTCACGCTCCACTCCTCCAAGCTGCAATCCGTATCCGAATAAAACCGAAGCAGCACCAAGCCCTTGCCTTCCCGGGCAAACTCCGCCTTCTTCACCAGATTGCAGTGGCTGCGATCCAGCTTCTCAGCGAAACGCAGAAAAGTCGAACCCACCACCACCGCCAACCTGCCTGCCTCATCGAGTCCCTCGGCTTTAAGCGCCTTCTTTGAGGGCAGCTTCTTGCGGTGGAAGCGAGCGATGTTTGCGATAATCTGGATTTCATGGGCATCAAACCCAGGCAACCCAGCGTTACTGATGATATAGTGCGAATGCTGATGATGATTGTTAAAGGAAAGGAAATCCCCCACGTCATGCAACGTTGCAGCGTAACCCAGCATTTCGCGTTCACGCTGCCCCAGATCATGGAGCCCTATCTGTTTTGCACTATCAAAAAGCTGCAGAGCCAACGCCGCCACGGTCTCCGAGTGCTTCTCATCAAAATTACAGGACCTGCCCAAACTCAGCACGCTTCGATCCCGCATCGGTGTCCTTTGGAGTTCGCGGAAGCCCTCGAAGTTAGAGAGGTACTCTACCAGTAAGCCGTCGCGGAGTTCACGGTGGCTAATGTGGATTTCCTCCAAGCCGAATTCCTCCATGATGGCTTCGATTACAGCTGCGCCTGCAATAATGATGTCTGCTCGATCAGGGTTAATCGCTGGGACGCTTCGTCTGTCCTCCAGCGGCAGCCAGCAGAGTGCAGTGGCGACTTTTTTGAGGTTTTTCTTGGTCAGCACCAGTTCACCGTTGCTGTTGCTTTTCTTGAACAGTTTGTTAGAGATTTCCGCCAGGTTAATCATGGTTCCAGAGGAGCCATATGCCAGTCTTACGCCGTACTCTAAAACTCGGGGTTTAACCGCCCTTATTTCATCGGCGGCGTAGGCTTTGATTTTCTTGTAAACTTCCTCTTTTATGGGTCCACGCCAGCCTTCCCCTATGAACTGCGAGGTAAGCCTGATTGCCCCCAGCTGGAGGCTTTGAACGTAGGAGCATTCATACTGGTCGCCGATAGCTATCTCGGTGCTGCCGCCGCCTAAATCGATAAACAGCGCTTTTTCGTCCCCGATGTCTATGCCGCTTGAAACCCCAAGGCAAATAAGCTTAGCTTCATCCTCGCCTGAAATGACGTTAACGTTGATTCCGGTTTCCCGGTAGAGCCTCTGGAGAAATTCCTCTTGGTTTTTGGCTTCCCTAATCGCCGAGGTCCCCACAGCGATGATCTCCGATGCACCATAAGTTCGGGCGAGGTCCGCGAATTTGCCGCAGACGAAGATGGCGCGTTCCATCGCCTCGGGTTTTAGGATGCCGTCTTTGAATTCCTGCTCGCCCAGCCGCACCACCTCTTTTTCCTGGCTGATGGTTGTGTATGAAAAGTTGGGGTTAATCCTCACCACCAACAGGCGCAACGCATTTGTGCCAATGTCTACAAAACCAACCACGTACCCCGCGGCTTTCACGGTTGTTTCCATTCCAGCACCATTTTCCTGTTAAACACTTTTTCAAACAAATCTTTCTTCTTATTAAAAGCCTGCTGCTCCAAGGCCAGTTCTGACTTGGAAAAACATTCCACCGTCACCCTTTTCGCAGCAACCCTGATGCCCAGTAGCTTAACGGCGGATTCATGGGAGTAATCTAAGCTGTCGGCGACCCGCAAAATACTTGCAAGAACACATATTTTTTGGATGGTTCGGCTGCCCTGGCCGCAAAGCAGGTACTGGCCCCGCTTGGGTAAGCCTCCACGGTGGTATTTGGCTAAGGCTGCGATTATGCGTCTGTCCTTAGATGTGATAGGCAGCGAGGTGTCGTTTAAGATGATTTCAGCGGTATTCTTGTTATGTTTGCCGCCTTCCACTGACAAGCCGATGTCATGGAGGATTGAGGCGCATTCCAGCCAGCAGCGCTCACGGCTGCCCAGCCGATGCAGAGTCGACAACCCATCGAACAGCGCCAACGCAAGATTAGTCACCTGCAGATAATGCTCCACATCAGGCCAACGCATCTTCGAATACTCCTCGCAGGCAGCCACCGTTTCTCTGCAGTTTTCAGCAAAGGCTTTCTCTCTGCCCCTGTCCCGCTTCATCACCTCATCAAGAGATACTCCACGCAGCAGCATCTGCGCATAGGTCTCCGGCAACCCTTCCAGTCGCAGAGCCATAGCAGCCGCTTTGACGGGGTAACTGAGCCGAATCAACTCTGCTTTGAAAGGGTTAAAATCCAGTAATGCATAGGCGGCCTGTGGGTTTCCATCATCGGGTCTTCCCACGCTCCCCGGATTCAGAAAAACCACGTTGCCAGCGGACCGCTGAAACTGCCTGTGACTATGTCCAACCAACACGACGTCTGCGCCGGCGAGGTCAGCTAACTCTTTTAGTCCTTCCTCAGGGATGTCAGGGTAGATGTGTTCGTCGATGGATCGGGGGCTTCCATGCGTAACCAGCAGCTTCTTATCCGCCGCCTGCAACCTCAGCTCATGCGGCAGCATCTCCAGATAGCTTCTGGCGCCCCCGGAGAGAGCCTTTTGGGCATATTTGAATGCCAGCCGCTTTTCGCCTTTAGCATCACTTCTATCCTCCAGCACCTCCAAGTCATAATTGCCCAGAATAGAGAGGACACCTTTTCGGCAAAGCAACTCCACCACCTCATTTGGGCAGGCGCCATAGCCGATGGAGTCCCCTACGTTAACAAAAACCGTTACGCCCCGCTTGTGGGCATCCTCCAGCACAGATTCAAGCGCATGCAGATTCGCATGAATATCCGAGAGAACAGCGATTCTAACCCTCTGGTGCTTCAATTTTTCCCCCGCCATAGCCTCGGCGCCTGACAAAACAATGAGGCTGACGGTTTTTCTAAGCTGAGCAAAGAAGCCCGTGCGGCAGCACTGGTTCCAGAGCTTCACGAAGTTGCCGTAATACCCGCTTCTTCTGTTTTGCAGGTAGTCTGAGAAGTTGTTAAGTGCCAGCTTGAATGGGGCTTTGGCAGATTTAGGGCTGTTTTTCTTGAGCGCTTGCACGTATTGGAGCCAAACGATGCTGTCGTGGAGTTCTCCGAGTTCATCCTGAAAATTCTTTATCATGTCAATTTCTTTTTCTAGCTTATCGGGGTAGAGGGAGGCAAAGAACTCCATGGTGTAGCGGAGCCTTTTGGCTCTAATCCGCATTTGATGATGCTGCTGATCTGCGCCCTCGACGTGGACGTATTTCTGCATAGAGAGGAATTCGTCGAGTCTAACGGATATGTGCCAATGCGCTTTCTCCACAACAGAAGCCGAACCCAAGCTTAGACTGGGCTGATCTGACAGTGCCTGCCCGCAGACGCCCCGGATTTCCTCCAATGTCCCCGCCTCTTTAAGCTCCTTTAGGCCCTCTTCCACGTTGCCCTGAACGCTTCGTCGGCGGCTCCTGTGGCTTTTAAGCAGCTGCTTCATCGCGGCTTGCTCCGCCGGCGAAGACAGCTTTTCTATATACTGCTCCAGGAAGGCAATTTGCACATCAAGGTCTCGGGCGCTGGAAAGCAACTTTGTAACCTGCTTAACGTCGCATTTCCATGCCTTGAACTGTTTCTTGGCAAAGCAATCCTGGAAAACAGGGAGCGCCGCTCTAAGCCGCCGTGAGGCAACGCGGGTTTTATGGACGTATTCGATGTCCTCGTCGGCGATGACTCCCTCGATTAGCTCCATGAAGCCGTCAGTGAGTTTTAGGATGGTTTCTGCGCCGAACCTACAGTACAGATCGTCTGCGCTACACGGGGTTGTATTCGGTGTGTTCATGCCAGACGCCTCTGTTTTGGATTAGCCAGAACTGCGAGTTGATGTTGGCTTCACCGGGTTTTGCGGTGACCCGCTGGTAGGTGCCGTCGCATAGGAGCCTGCGGGCTTTAACGTTATCATGCAGGTGAATTTTGAGCATATGCTCAAGGATGGCTTGGCGGTTTTTGGGGTCGGGAACGCTAAAGAGCACCTCCACGCGCTCGTTTAGGTTCCTAAACATCAAATCTGAGCTGCCGATTAGCACTTCGCTGTCGGGGCCATGTTGGAAGTAGTAGATGCGGGCATGCTCCAAAAAACGCCCCACAATCGAAATCACAGAGATGTTCTCGCTTACCCCGGGGATGCCCGGTTTTAGGCAGCAGAGCGCCCGCACGTTAAGGTCGATTTTAATTCCCGCCATCGAGGCACAGTAGAGGGCTTTGATTATGTCTTTCTCTTCAAGGTTATTGAGTTTAAACGCCAAATACCCGCAGCCGGTTTGCTTATGAAACTCAATTTCCCGTTCGATACGCTTAAGAATCTCGTTTTTAAGGGATTTAGGCGCCACCAGCAAATGCTTAAAGTCCTTTTCCTGTAAGCCATTGATGAGTATGCCGAAAAGCTCCTCGAGCTCGACGCCGACGTCATGTCTAGCGGTCAGGTAGCCGATGTCGCCGTAGATTCTTGCGGTCACCGCGTTGTAGTTGCCTGAGCCAACATGCGAGTAGCGGGCCAGCCCCTGCTTTTCTCTGCGTACAATCAAGCAGAGTTTAGCGTGGACTTTAAGGTTGGGGAAATTATAGACTGCTTCAACCCCCGCCTCTTTAAGGCGAGTTACAAGCAGAATGTTGTTTTCCTCGTCGAACTTGGCTTTTAACTCGACGATGGCTGTGACTTGTTTGCCGTTTCGGGCGGCCTCGATGAGGGCATCTACCACCGGTGATTTAGCATCCATACGGTACATAGTTATGCAGATGCGTTCCACCCCGTGGTCCCGCGCGGCTTCCTTGAGTAAATCCACAATTACCTCAAAGCCGTCATAGGGATGATACAGCACGATGTCATGTTTAGTGATTGTTTGAAAAAGGCTCTTTTCGGGCGTAAGCAGCGGCGTGATGGAGGGCAGGAAAGTTTTGTCTTTAAGGTCAGGCCGAGATATTTTATGCAGCTGCCACAGGTCCACGAGTCCAAGGGGGCCATTAAACTCGTAGATTAAGTAATCCGGCAACCCCAACCGTGTCGCTAAGGCATCTCTTAGGGTCTGGGGCATGTCTTTGCTGTATTCAAGGCGGCTGGGGAACCCTGTTTTGCGTTTAGTGAGTCCCTTCTTGATTGAGGAGAGGAAATCTGAGGATTCATTCATGAGTATTTCGATTTCACCGTTCCGGGTCAGCCTAAACGGGTACGCGGCAAGATGCATTTGATTAGCAAAAACCAGGTCCAGATTGGCTGCTACCAGATCCTCTAAGAAAACAAACTCATGTTGAATGTTTAGTTTCTGCCTAAAACTGGACTGGGGAACCTCAATGAGTCGACCATACTGCTCCGTGGGTAAATCAACTATGCAGAAGCCGCCGCCTTCAAAGCCGCCCACACAGAGGGACACATGGAGATTCTCGATGTCGTTTGCCTCCCAGTTTTGCCTATAAACCTTCACTGCAGGCAAAATCGATGAGGCAAACAGGCTTCGCAGCGACTCTTTTTTGGTTTCCGCTAACTCGCTGAATTTGCAGACCAAGATGTCTTCCTTTGCCAACGCAGGCAATAATTCGTTGTTCCAGCAGTCTGCGTGTTTCTCGATTAGGGGCAATATTTCTCTGCGGGTAGCGTTGATTTGCTCAGTGGGGGTCATGCCGTCCATGGTGCGTTCTTCAGAGCCCCGGTTGATTTTTTTAAGCAGTCGTGCTGCCCGGGTCATGAAGAATTCGTCGAGGTTGCTGCCGCAGATGGCTAAAAACTTGATTCGTTCCAGCAGCGGATTCCATTCGTCGTCGCGTGCCTCTTCAAGGATGCGGGCGTTGAAGCGAATCCAGCTGACTTCGCGGTTGATGTAGTAGCTGGGGTTATCCAGCGTCTTGTCTATAGCGAGGGCGCTGTTTTTTTCTGAATCACAGAAGGAGGCAGTTACCAAGAGCTAAATACCAGCCGTTATCCACTTCGCGTGGTCTCTGAGCAATAATTATGGAGTACGCCGCTTATCAATGAATCTGTCATAAACGGCAACTTGTGCTTAGCGTTTCTGCTTAGCTGGTGTTTGGTGGCTGTTGATGTTGATGGGTTTGTGGACTTGGAAGGTTTCGTATTCGAAAAGCAAGACTGGTTTATGCATGCCATGTCACTGAGTCGTTTATGATGGTTTTGTCTTTTAAGGGCTTTGAAAATAGTCTTTATAGTCTATATATTTGATATATAGCAATGAATAAATTTAGCAAGCAACCACCTATAAACCATGAATTCGATTACTCTTAAAGAAAAAGGCTTTGGCGACTTCGTCCCCCTTAAGGCACTCACCTTCGCCCACTTGCCCCCCAACAAAGCCAGCGTCATAGTCTTAGCCGACAGCACCCTCACCGACAAACCAACCTCCGACATACTCTACATCGGCAAAACTAAAAAACCCGCAAAACGCGTCTTCGCAGGCTACCTCTGCGGCGTCGGCGGAAAAGCCACCCGAAAAATCAACGCCCGCCTCCTCAACGACAGCTACCTGGAAAGAGTCTCACTCAGTTACCTGCTAACCGACACCCCCAAAGTCACCCAGAAAGAGCTGCTGGAAAGCTTCAAGAAAGAACACGGCGAATACCCCGCGTGGAATGTCACCAAAAAAGACGTGGCCCCAACCAAACCTGCGCCTAAAGCCGCCGCTGCAGTGCATACTCGGCCTCGGCGCAAAGCAGCAAAAACCAAGTCTTAACCGCTTTTTTCTTGTTTGTGCTTTTTGTTGAAATAGTAGTCTACTAGCTGGCTGGTTGACCAAGGCAAGCAATCTTTAGGCTGGTAACCTAAAAGGCCAGCGTATCTGTGTATGTTCTCCACGGTGCCTTCTATCTCCAGGAATTCTGGGATAAAACCGTAGTCGCTGCTGTAACGGTCGATGTCAAAGTGAACTCCATCAAGCCGATAGCTAACCCGGTGCTTCTGCATCTGCCCGGTTACGGTTAACCCGAGGCATTGAAGAATAGCTAGTGCGGAGTCGTAGTCTGACACCTCCAGGTTTGTTTCGTCGGCTTCCTTAACGGCTTGGGCAGCCTTGATTTTCTTGTAGGTTACCTCTGTTTTCTGCTGCATTCTTCTTATCCGCAAAACATCTCCGCGTTTGCCTATTTGGCCATCGGGGAAATCTAGAAATACCGTGGTGACTTCACCGTCAAAAACCTTTTTGGCCCCCATGCCTTCAAGGGCCCCTGTGAGCTTTTGCCGGTTGACCTCTAAAATCTTCACTTCGACTTCTTTCATAAAATAAGAAGAATCGGATCTCTTAAAAAACAATCCGCCTAGCCTGAATATGAGATCGCAAGTGAACTAGGCGAGTGGAGGTACTCGGCGGCTGCTTATGGTTCATGATCTAAACCGCTGAGGGCTGAAGACTAATTTCACGGGCAGAAAGCTACCATATATATGTCTTAGATGCTATAATATTGGCTTATCAATAGTTCAAGAGATAAGTGGAGAGGGGAGGAGAAGGCAGGAAACAGCATTGGCTACCTTTGTTTTCTATCCGCTTCCATTAGGAAGGGACAGAAGACGTGTTCCCCTAAATGTCAATGTATTCAAAATTTAAAAGCGCCAATTTTTCAGCTTAACCTTACTGTAATTTCCTTAGGCAGCCAGACACTATTATGAACGCTTCAACCGCAGCCAAAAAGTCATGAAGCCACTTGCTTATGAACGAGCGACTTTTCAGTTAAACAGTTAACCCTAAGGGTGTTGGTAATTGCAGAAAACCGAAAACCCAGCATTTCCCCTAACACAAACAGTGATTGCGGCTCTAAATGAGCAAGAAGGGATAGGCCCAACAATATCTGAACTGCTTGATAATTTACCTAAGACAAAAGTTTTAGTGGTTGATGGAAAAAGCACGGATCGAACAGTTGAAATCGCTCGGGGCCTTGGAGCCCAGGTTGCTTTTCAGGATGGAAAAGGCAAAGGTGATGCCCTGGCAAAGTCATTGGAGTTCATCAATCCAGCCGTTGAATACGTGATAATTACTGACGCGGATTTCACCTATTCAAGCGAAAGAATCCCTGAAATGATACTGATGCTGGAGCATAATCCAGATGTGGGTATGGTATGTGGAAATCGGTTTAATCACCATCTCGACACAAAGGCTTTGCATAACCTCTTCAACTTCGGCAATCGACTTATAGCGTTTGTCCATAACATACTAAACGGTGTACCCCTCAGGGACCCATTAACCGGTCTTCGGGTTGTACGTGCCTCTATTATGCGGGATTGGGTCGTGAAATCGAAGGGTTTTGACATAGAAGTAGAGCTAAATCACCATGTGGAACGAAAAGGATACACGATTGCCGAAGTCGATATTCAATATCGAGAGCGATTAGGAGAAAAGAAGCTAAAGCTCAGACATGGCGCAGAAATCTTCAAGCGAATTATGCTTGAAACGATCTATAACTAAATGTGAATTGTTGCTTCCTTGCCCCAATATGCGTTAAGCATTGATCACGAATGCCTGTTACTGGAGAAATTAGCGCTCTAAAGGATTCACAAACCAGACCAACCTCAAACGACCCCACTTCGACACTAAAAAGAACTGGGCTGTTGCTTTTTAAGGAAACAATAGATGCCTATGTGGGACGTTTGCGGTTGCTTTTGGCTTAACCTCTGTTTTTCTTGAGGCAACCCTTCTTCGGCATTTGCCTTAAATCTTAGCTTACTCTAAATTAGGCTATCAACGTTTTGAGGTTAAGATTTGGGCAGAAAAATTTTTGTCACCCTACTCTCGCTGATAGTATTGCTTGTTCCATCGATAGCTTTGATGGAAGATTCCGTATCAGCGCAAACCTCCCGACTTATCCACGTAGAAGCAACCTACACAAACCCTTTTCCCCCGCAAAGCAACATCGTCACCAACGGCGACTTTGAAGCGGCCCCTGCAACCAACACCCTTGGCAACTGGCAGGTCATCGCCTCCGACTTAAACCACAAAGGCACAATTGCCCAAACAAAAGATGCCCACGCAGGCAGCTACAGCGGCGCCTTCACCGCAACCGCCAACCCATCCGGCGGCGGTTTTGTAGCGCTTTCCGAATCAACGTTATATTGGGCAATCGGCCAAACCTACACTTTAACATTCTACTACAAGAGCAACCTAAGCAGCTGCTACGCCGAGGTATTCTGCAAGAGCACACAGGCAACAGCGGGAAATGACCTTGCATCATGGTCCAGCAGCCTTGCCCCGACAAACGTTTGGACTTCGGCGACGTTAACGTTTGGGCCAATCCCCGATGGAACAGTCGATGTGCAGATACATTTTGGTCCACCGACGGGCATCACTGGAACCCTCTTGATTGATGATGTATCCACTGGTTTCTCGACCAAGCCCCAATCATCCACGGCCCCTTCGCCTGCCCCAACAGCGAATCCAACCCAGAACAGCGCTGTAAATCCAACACCTGACTCATCCACGGCGGCTACATCAAGCACGGGCCCCGCGGCTTCCACCACAAGTGGCCCCAAAGTAACCGGCGACCCAACCGGCAACCCCGCATACTCAGACCAACCTGCAGTGCCAGAACTAACACCCCTCGCAATAATCTCCGCGTTGCTTGCCGTAACCGTCTTGGCGGCTATTAGCAGAATGAAAAGAAACCGCAGCACACCACTGAAGGTTTCCATTGCCGCCGGGCTTTTGATTGCGGTTTTGCTGTTTCCAGCTGTCGCCTATCAAACCGTTGGGCAGGAGACCTTAGTGGCGTCTGCAGCGCCGACTGTTGCTTACTCGCTTTGGTTCACCAACGGCACAGCGTTCCCCACAGGAGGCGCTAACAGCAACGGCTACGTCATCGGCGGCCCCTTCCTTAACGTCGGCGGCATCCACGCCATCGCCAGCGGATATGGCAGCTCCGCAGATAAAACCTGCAGTATAGTGGTGCTACGAAACGACGGCGATGTCCCCATTAACGTGGCTTTAACGCTTCGAAATGCCAAGGCACCCTCAAACATCCAGATTCAGATGCACTACTTTTTCCTCAACAACCAGACCTATCAGCCATATAGCAATGAATGGATGGGCAAAGGCAACGTAGGCCAAAACCCGCTTGCCCCCGGTCAGGTTATGTGGCTGGCCATAACGGTTTCGCTGGGCCAAACAAACGTTCCCTTAACTGGGACACCCAACTACGATTTCAGCTACAGTTTCGATATAGAAGTGGCAGCTGCCCAAGCATAATCACTGTCAACAAGAGGGTTGCCGCTGTTAAAAGAAGGGTGGGCATCCCCAAAACTTGAGGCTAAAAAAATCAAGATGTGGCTAACATCATTAAGACTTCACTGCTTTCCCGTTATTGCCTCTAACTGCTAATACTAATAGAATAAAGTTACCTACCAAAGCAATCCAAAACAAAATAAATGCATAGTTTGGCATCGGAATGTAGGTTGCGATCACTGACCCGCCGTCTGTTGTAGGCATTGTAACCATTTGGAAGGGGCCCCACACATTAATTGTGGTTTTTCCGTTGAAGTAATCCCAAATATACCAGTTTGCAGCAATAAAACCTAAACTAACAAGAACATCAAAGCTAATTACTAGAATTAAGAAGTCTCTTTTATCGATTTTTTATCCCCCACAGGTCAAGCATTTTTAATTTAGGTTTAGATTAAAATAGTTATTCGAAAACGATCCGCTTGGCGGCTTTTTTGGTCACCATCAACCAGGTTGAGAGAATTTTGTTTCTTCGCTAAGCGCTGCAGGAAATCGCCTTGGCAGCAATCGGCTGATTGTGAAAAGATTCGATTAATCGGCGCGGCGATTTAAGAAAAAAGAGTTTCCGAGAAGCCGCGGAAATGTTTGCAGCCAAGAAAACCCTCATGCAGAGAGGAAACGGTTTCTCCTTTTTATAAGGGGAGGGATGGCTACCCAGAGCAAGCAAACGCAGCTCCCAGAGATGCAGAGCAGCCAACGGCAAACAACCAAAAATAAAGCAACCCCCGCCACACCCAACCAACAAACCCCCACAAACAACCACAAATGCAAAAAAATCAGCTGCACACCCCAACAATCGCTGAGCCTATAAATAGAGGGGGGTATAGCTACAGCAAGCAACAGACAACAGAGGGCATCTCTGATAAAACAAATAAAATGAAAAAAAGAAACCCAGTTTGCTCAGCTACTTGGTTGCTATTAGGGGGCTTTGACGTATAGCCATGTTATGTTCTCCTTGCTCCTCCAGTTAAAGCAGCGAATGCTGTTTTCTTAGGAGGTGATCCGGCCGCAGGTTCCCCTACGGCCACCTTGTTACGACT